>JAKSOT010000035.1 GCA_024405455.1 Akkermansia sp.
AGGGCGCGGACGTGGCAACCTCCAAGGCCGCCGTGGAGACCGGCATCGACTCCCTCTGGAAGGCCATCGAGGCGGATGCCCACGCCCGCATGGCGTAACACGCAGCACGCATGCAGACCGCGCTCTTCATCGGATTAGGCAGCTTTGTGGGGGGCATCCTGCGCCACCTCACCGGGCTTCTGGTGAAGAGCTGGGTGGAAACCACCGCGTTCCCGTGGCACACGCTGGCCATCAACCTGGCGGGCTGCCTGCTGCTGGGCCTGCTCACCGGGCTGTTCGAGCGCGGGTTCTCCCTGCACCCGGATTTGCGCGCCGCGCTCACCGTGGGCGTATGCGGCGGTTTCACCACATTCTCCACTTTCGCAGGCGAGAATTTAGCCCTCATGCGGCAGGGCGCGATAGGTCTTGGTCTCGCCTACATACTGGCATCGCTCGTGTTGGGCGTGCTGCTGCTGTTTGCGGGGTACGCCCTCACCACCCGCATCTGAATTTTACATTTTCCCCACCCCGCCATGAAAGACAGACTGCAAATCCCCCAGTACGTGATGGCCCTGGCCCATGTGGCCGCCCTGCGCTCGGAGGACCCCTACCGCAAGGTGGGCGCCGCCGCCTTGGACAAGGACAACCGCGTCATCGGCACCGCCTACAACGGACTCTTCCCCGGGTTCACCGCCCCGGAGGGCTTCTGGGACTCCCGCGAGGAGCGCCAGAAGTTCATGCTCCACGCGGAAATCAACCTCTGCAGCCTCTTCAAGCGCGGCGAGGCCAAAATCGTGGCCTGCACCACCATGCCCTGCACCTCATGCATGCAGGCCCTCTGCGCACACGGCGTCAAAACCATCTACTACGGCGAGGACTACCCCGCCTCACAGGCCCCCGCCATCGCAGCCCTCTACGGCGTCCAGCTCATCCACGTGCCGGACTACCCGCTCTCCGATTCCTTCCCCCTCCGCTCCTGAGGCGTCAGGAGGTTTTTCACGCACGGCCGGCTTGAAGCCCGTGATGCCCGCCCTTCCCTCCTACAGCGCGGGCACGGCGGCCAAGAGGGTTTGGGTGTAGGGGTTCTGCGGGTGGTTGAAGACGGCGTCCGCCGTGCCGTACTCCACAATCCGGCCGCGCTGCATTACGGCTATGGAGTCCGCCAGGTAGTGCACCACCGACAAATCGTGCGAGATGAAAATCATGGTGAGCCCTAGGTCGCGCGTGAGCTGGGTGAGCAGATTGAGTATCTGGCTCTGGATGGAGACGTCCAGCGCGGAAACCGGCTCGTCCGCTAGCAGGAGTGCAGGCCGGGGTGCGATGGCGCGGGCGATGGCGATGCGCTGGCGCTGGCCGCCCGAGAACTCGTGCGGGTACTTGTACATGTGCTCCGGGCTGAGCCCCACGCGCTCCATGAGCTGCGCCACGGCAGGCTCGCGCTCGCTCCGCGGCAGGGGCTCGCGCTGCGAAAGCGCCTCCGCCAGCGTGGAGAAGATGCTGAAACGCGGGTTCAGGGAGGCGTACGGGTCCTGGAACACCATCTGGAAATCAAGCCGCCGACGCTGCACCTCCCGCGCGCTCATGGCGGTCAGTTCCTCGCCGTCCAGCGTGATGCGGCCGGAGGTGACGGGCTGCAGCTGCATGACCGCGCGGGACAGCGTGGACTTGCCGCAGCCGGATTCCCCCACCAGCCCCAGGATTTCACCCTTCCGCACGGAGAGGGAAACGCCGTCCACCGCGCGCACCACGCCGCCCGCGGCGCCCCATGCGTTGCGCACCGGAAAGTGCACGCAGACGTTTTCCAGCTCCAAATATGCCATACCAGCATTCTACCAAAGGGGTATCACCCCGTCAAGGGCGGGTATGACCACAACATGTTGTGGTGGCGGCAGGACACCTCCCAAAAATGTGGGGCGGGGGCGAAGATTTTTCTTGCAGAGCGCCGTGCGCGGGTATAGAATACCTTTCAACAAAGGACTGGATATGAAATTCACATTAGCGAAACAAGTTCTTCTTGATGGCTTGAACAAGGTGGCGGGCGTGGTATCCACGCGCCCGAGCATGCCTATTCTCTCCAATGTGCTGCTGGCTGCGGCGGAGGGCGAGCTCAAGCTCACCACCACCAACATGGAGCTCACCATCGAGTCCAAAATCCCCTGCATGGTGGAGAAGCCCGGCGCCATCACCCTGCCCGCCAAGAAGCTGCAGAGCATCATCCGCGAAATGCGCGACGGCGAGGTGAGCGTGGAGGTGGCCGGAACCGTGGCCACCATCCGCTGCGACCGCGCACAGTTCAAGCTCAACGGCCTGGCCCCGGAGGAATTCCCCGGCCTGCCCGCCGTGAAGGAGGCGCGCGAGTTCAAGGTGCCGCAGGCCATGCTGGCACGCGGCTTCCGCTTCACGGAATTCGCCATCTCCAACGACGGCACGCGCTACGTGCTCAACGGCATCTACACCTGCTTCCAGGACGGCAAGCTCACGCTGGTGGCCACGGACGGACGCCGCCTCGCGCTCTTCGAGAACGAGCTTGAGTTCCCGGAAAGCTCCTCCGTGTGCATCGACATCCCGAGCCGCGCCGTGGCAGAGGTGCACCGCCTGCTGGGCGACGCCGGAGACGTGCTGGTGCGCATCACCAGCAACCAGGCGTTCTTCGACTTCGGCGACACGCTGCTCATCACCAAGCTGATTGACGGCAACTACCCGAACTACCGCCAGGTCATCCCCAGCCGCTACAACGAGCGCATTTCCATGCCCGCCACGGACCTCAACGAAATCGTGCGCCGCGTCTCCCTGCTCTCCGCAGAGAAGTCCAACACCGTGCGCTTCCGCTTCGCCCCCGGCTCCATGGAGGTGCAGTCCAGCGCCGCGGATGTGGGCGAGGCCCATGAAGAAATGCCCATCGACTACCAGGGCCGCGAGCTCGCCATCACCTTCAACGCCGATTTCATCCTGGCCCCGCTCAAGGCCGTGGGCGACGGCGAGGTGGCGCTCGACCTCATCGACGCCTCCAGCCCCGGCGTGCTGCGCGTGAAGGACGAGTTCCTCTACGTCATCATGCCCATGCACTCCTGATAGGGCTTGCAAATGGTTTCCGGGCCGCGCGGCGCACATGCCGCGCGGCTCTTTTTTCTTGCAGCGCGGGAGAAATGTGGTAGAGTGGGGGAAGTATGAAGACAGCCCGCATCCGCAAGCGTTACGGTTTCACGTTGATTGAGCTCATGGTGGTGATAGCCATCCTGGCGGTCATCGGCGCCATCGGCGCCGTTGCCATTTGGTCGCGCGCCGGGGCCGGCAACGACCAGGCGTGCAAGGAGAACCTGGAGCAGCTCAGCAAGCTGGGCATGATGTACGGTGACGACCGCGCGCACAGCGCGCTGCTGCCCACCAGCGGAATGGACGACGACCCGGACACGGAGAACGTGATAGAGACGCACGGATGGTGGATAGCGCTGGCGCAGCTGGATGAGTGCGAGGCGCAGCTGCCGAGCAAGCCCAAGGGCAAGATTAAGCTTCCGGCCTACTTCCACTGCCCCGTGGACAACCGCGCCCAGGTGGGCAATGAAAAGATGTTCACGGCGGACTACAAGAGCGTGTCCTACGTGTCGTGGACGGATGCGAGCGAGGACCCTGAGAACCCGAACTCCTGCATCCGCACCAGCGCCAAGCAGCGTCTGGAGAGCCTGCCGTGGCTGACGGACGGCAACCCCGAGAAGTCCCAGAGCGTGCACGACTACGCGGGCTTTGTGAAGATGGTGATGCCGGCTGTGGGGCGCCACAAGGGCAACATCATGGTGCTGTACGCCAGCGGCGCGGTGAAGGCCGTGCCCGCCACGGACGAGATGACGCCGGAGGAAATCTATGCCGCCATAGCGCCCGACATGGCCAAGGCGGAAACGGCCCAGCCCGCACCCAAGGCGGGCAAGAAGGGCGCCAAGGACAAGAAAAAGAAGAAGGATAAGAAGTAGTCCTTTATGCAGGGAACGGCAGAGCTGCCCCTGCTGCCGGAATGCCTGCCGCACCTGGACGGGCGCACGGTGGTGGTGGGGTTGAGCGGCGGGCGCGATTCCGTGGCGCTGCTGCTGGCCCTGCACAACCGCGGCTGCCGATTGCTGGCATGCCACGTGCACCACGGCATCCGCGGCGCGGCGGCGGATGCGGACGCCGCCTTCTGCAAATCCCTGTGCGCGCGCCTGGGTGTTCCGTACGAGGAGCACCGCGTCTCCGTGCCGCAGCTGGCGGCGGAAAGCGGGGAATCCCTGGAAACCGCCGCCCGCCGCGCACGCCACGCCATCCTGGCGGAGACCGCATCCCGCTGCGGCGGCAACACCGTGGCCCTGGCCCACCATGCGGACGACCAGGCGGAAACCGTGCTGTTCCGCCTGGCGCGGGGGTCTGCGGGAACTCGCGGCATGCAGCCCGTGCGCAACGACGGCACCACCACCTGGGTGCGCCCGCTGCTGGAAACGCCGCGCGCGCAAATCACCGCGTGGCTGGAAAACCAAGGGCAGGATTGGCGGGAGGACGCCACCAACGCCGTGCCGGACGCCGCCCGAAACCGCATCCGCCTGGAGGTGCTGCCCGCCCTCTCACGCGCGCTGGGGCGTGATGTGGCGCCCGTGCTCAACCGCAGCGCGCGCCTACAGCGGGAAACGCTGGAGGCGCTGGATGCCGCGCTGGCGCTGCTGCCGCTCACGGACCCGCAGGGGCGGCTTTTCCTGCCGCGCGTGCTGGAGTTCCCCGCACCGCTGCGCAAGGCCGCTGTGGCACGCCACCTGCGCGCCGCCGGCGTGCCTGACTTGGCGGAGGAGCACGTGCTGGCCGTGGATGCCATTCTGCCGCCGGACGCCCCCTCCGCGCGCGTCAACCTGCCCGGCGGCTTCACCGCCTGCCGCAAGGAAAAGCGCCTGCTCATCCACGCGCCCCACGCCGCTGCGCACGCGGTGCAGGCTTGACATGGCGGCGCGGCAAGCCCATAGTGGAGCGCATGAAGAACAGTATCCTCCTCGCCGCCGCCGTGCTCGCCCTTGCGCCCGCTTTTGCCCAGGAAACCGCCCCCGCTGCGCCCGTTGCCCCGACGGAAGCCGCCGCGCCCGCAGATGCCGCAAAGTTCGAGGCCGCCGCGCGCAACCTCATGAACTGCATCAAGGAGCTGAACGACGCTCTCCAGGGGGTCAAGGACACCGCGAGCGCCGATGCCGCCGCGCCCAAGGTGAAGGAGCTGGTGGCCAAGATGGACGCCGTTTCCGCGGAAAACGAGAAGCTCGGCGAGCCCTCCCCGGAAATCCAGGCCCAGGTGGAGAAGGCCATTGGCGCAGAGTTTGAGCAAACCATGAAAGCCCTCGGGGAAACCATGCGCCCCATCGCCATGAACGGCTTCTATGATTCCCAAGCGCTCATGGAGGCCATTGCCCCCGTGCTGCGGATGAACTGAGGCCCCGCGCCTCACGCAAAGGGGCGGATGTCGTCCATCCACTGGCTCACGCTCTGGTAGCGCTCCTGAATCGCGGGGCGGATGGCGTGGTCGATGCTGCGCAGCAGGTCGATATCGAAACCCTTGATGAGCTTGGGATACGCCGCGAGCGGCGTGGCGGCGTCGTACAGCTCGCGCTGGCGGCAGCCCGGCAGGCACGTGCCCGTCAGCAGGTAGTACAGCGTGGCGCCCAGCGCGTACAAATCCGTCCACGGCCCCATGTTGCCGTCCTTCTCCCCCTGCTCGGCCGGGGTGAAGCCCAGGGATTCCACCACGGACACGTTGCTATCGCCGTACTCCTCGCGCGCGGCGCCGAAGTCGATCAGCTTGGGCAAGCCGTTGCGGGTGATGAGCACGTTGTCCGGCTTCACGTCGCGGTGCAGCAGCTTGCGCTCGTGCAGGTAGTCCAGCGTGTCCAGCAGGCGCGCCATCAGCCCCACCAGCGATTCCTGCGTGATCTGGCTGCGCCCCAGCGCGTAGTCCTCCGCCACCTGGGCCAGCGACACGCCGTCGATGTACTCCGTGGCGTAGTAGGAGGTACGGTGCGCCTCGAAATAGCTGTACACCTTGGCGATTCCGGGATGGTCGAACCCGCCGAGCAGGCGCGCCTCGCGCAGGAAGTTGCCGCGCCCCCATTCAAAGAGCTCCCTGCCGCTCTCCGGGTTGTTGAGGCACACATCCAGCGTTCCGGCCTGGCGGTAGCAGAGGGTGGCGGGAAAGTTCTCTTTTATGACCACCAGGCGGCGCAGGCGGTTCTCCCGCGCCAGGTAGGTGATGCCGAATCCGCCGCTGCCCAGCGTGCGCTTGATGGTGTACCCGCGCAGTCCGTACCCGGCCGGCAGCTCCTTGGGCGCGATGTCGCAATCCTTCTCCGCGTCCGCCGCCTGCCGGCTGTCGATTTCCGCGCCGTGCGCGGCCTCCAGGATGTCCTGCATGAACGAGCCCACGTCTCGCGAGGGCTCCAGCGGCGCTATGGGGCGTGAATCAGGCATCAGGACGATTGTAGTGTCCCCCGCGCCCCATGTCGAGCAGAATCGATGCCTCGCCACCGCCACGCCTTGCGGCATTTTTCGTCATTTTTGAATTTTCCGTCACAAATTTCGCGGATGGCGGCTTATATGGAATAGAAAGACCTTGCCACGCGGCGGGGTGAACCGTATCATCATAGAACCAATCCACCGCATATCGATTATGAAAAAGAAGCCCCTTTCCCGTCTGGTGCAGGTGTTTGCCGGAGCCGCGCTGCTGGGCGCATCCGCCCAGGCGGAGCGCGTAGACGTCTCGGCGGACTACCAGCTCATCCGCATCAAGTTCGATGAGCCCATCGTCAGCCAAACCGTGGTGGATACCGCGCGCACCGAACGCTACCGCGACAAGAAATCCACGCCGCACGATTTGGGGCTGGACCTCTTCGAGGTGACGGGCGACCCCGCGCACCAGCCCACGGTGCATTGGGAGGACCAGAACCGCCTGCTCATCGAGGTGGCGAAGGGCACGAGCGTGGCCACGGAGTTCCGTCTGGCGTTCAAGCCGGGGGTGACCTACCTGAGCGGCAAGGAGCTGGCGCAGCGCGAATTCCGCTTCCACGCGCCGGACACCCGCCTGGAAACGGACCGTCCGCTGGAAGGCCTGCCGAACCTGGGTATCATCGTGCATCCATCGAGCGAAAACACCAAGGAGGCCATCGAGTTCTCCCACGCCAGCCCCGTGGAGTACACCTTTGTGCAGCAGATCGAGAAAAGGGGCGGCAGCTATGTGGACGGCCCCAAGGTGCCCGGCAAGGCGCAGCCCGTGCTCTTCAAGCACGTGGGGCACTGCGGGTTCACGGCGGACGAGGTCCGAACCCTCACGCCGGACTCGGCCCTCCCGTCGGGCGTGCTGGTGATGCCAGAGAAAACGCTGCCGAACAACACGCGCTGGAAGCTGGTGGCCACGCCCACCAAGGGCAGCGGGCTCATCGGCACCACGCAGCACGATGATACGTTCTCCGAACTGCGGACGGATGTGCTGGACGGCATCCGCAAGCCGGAGAAGGAGGGGGCGAAGCCCTACTACGCCGCCGATGTGAGCTTTGCCGCCACCATCTCGGAAGCCGCCGCCAAACAAGCCTTCCAAGACCTGGAAATCAGCATCGCCGGCGCCAAATCCGTCAATGCCGCGGACGGCGCCTCCAAGAGCGTCACCACCCCGCAGGGCACCTACACCTTCACCTTCGACGGCTTCATGGAGAACACCAGGGTGGCCAACTTCAGGGTCGCCAACGGGGATGACGACGGCGACAGGGATGTCACCTGGAGCTACAAGGAGCCGGATGCCGTGAGGGGCTTCCGCATGCGTGTGGCAGCCCCGGCGCCCGCATTGGCGGAGTTCACCGTGAAGCCCGGCATAGCAGCCAAGCTGGGGCTGCCCGTCACGCGCGCCCACGTGCACCGCATCAACCTCACCCCCGCCTGGCCCGCCGTGGATTTGGCGGAAAGCCGCACGGGGCAGGCGGCGCGCCTGCCGTACCGCGGCGAACACAAGCTCCGCCTGCGCTCCGTGGGCAGCTGCGGCATCACCGCCACCGCCTACCATTGGGATGCGGAAACTGCGCTGCAGGTGGACGAACCCGTGATGCGCTGCTCCAACGGCGACCCCGACGCCATGAGGAAATACATCCTGGCCGTCACCACGCTGCAGGTGCGCGCCGGCTTGCTGGAAAAGGATGATTTCAGGCACGCGAAGGAGAACCAGCAGGATGCGGCCGCGCGCTACAAGCGCAACAGCAAGCGCCTGCAGGAGGCTTGCGCCAAGGCGCAGCAATTCCAGCCGCTGCAGCTGCCCGCGGATGAATCGGGCTTCTGCGACACCGCCGAGCATGTGCTGGACCTGGACACCCTCACCGACGGGAACACCAAGCCCGGCCTCTACCTCATCCGTCTGGACATCAAGCCCAACCCCGCCGTGCTGGCCGCCGCCAAGGCGGTGGGCGTGAGCGAGGAAGACCTCACCCTGCACACGGAATTCCCCGTCCAGGTGTCGGACTTGCAGCTGGCGGGCGTGGAGGAGGCGGGCCTGCTGCTGGTGAGCGACCGCCAGACCGGAAAGCCCACGGGTGCGGGCCGCGCGGTAGTGCGGGACGAGGACGGCAAGAGCCTGGAGTTCCCCGTGGAGAACGGCATGGCCTGCCTGAAACCCAAGCCCAAGGATGCCGACCTGGAGCCCGCCAGCATGCTCGTGCAGGTCGGCGAGGACTACCTGCTGCCGGATGACGGCATCGGCGATTTCGTCATCTCCGTCTTCGGAGAAACAGACAATGACACCAGGGACGACTGCAGTGCTTACGTCTTCTGCGACCACGATCTTTACCGCCCCGGCGATGCCGTGCACGTGCGCGGCATCATCCGCAACCGCGACCGCCTCAACAACACCTCCCTGCCCAAGCTGAAGGAGGTCTCTCTAATCATCGAGAAACCGAACGGCGAGCAATGGAAGAAGGAAACGCTCGCGGTAGACGCATTCGGCTGCGTGGCGTACGACTTCACGCTGCCGGAGGGCGAGGAGGATGTGACCGGGAGATACAGCATCCTGCTGAAGGATGGCAAGGAAACGCTGGAAGCTTGCTATATCAAATCGGAAGTGTACCGGCGCGACGCCTTCGAGCGCACGGCCAAAATCGAAGTGGAGCGCGTGGCGCCCAAGAGCGCCAAGCTGCGCATCACCGCGCAGGATTTGAACGGCGCGCCCCTCTCCAACGCCAAGATACACTATGAGCTTGACACGGATATGCAGGTGGAGGTCGAGAAGGTGGTGGATGCCGTGCTGGACGCCAAGGGCTGCTATGAGCGCACCGTCTCCCTCTCGCCCAAGAAGGATGATGCCTTCAACTATCACTACCTGAGAGTCGATGACGGCACCATCACCAACGACCGCGAGGAGGTGCGCAACTTCAGCTGCAATACGGCCATTTACAATGCGGATTTCCGCGTGGTGCGCGACCACGGCAACCTGACGCTCATGTCGGTGGCGGAGGACAAGGTTCTGCCCCGCGACCAGAAGGTGCACCTGGTGCTCAAGGGCAAGGATGTGGTGGAGCGCGAGGCGCTGCCCACCGGCTTCACCATGGAGCGCCGCGGCGAAGTCATCGTGTGGGAGGGTGATGTCACCGTGCCCGCCAACTCGGAATTCGGATGCCCCATGAACCTCAAGGCGCGCATCGACGAATACCGCAAGGGCAAGGACAAGCATGCGCTCACAAACCTCAGCCTGTACATCAGCGGCACGGATCCGGCCGGGCGTTCCTTCACCGATTCCATGCACATTTGGGAGAGTGAGCTGGAGACGAAGGATGCCGGCCCCGACTTCTCCCTGACGGGCGGCGAAGAGGGACGCCCCTTGACGCTGAAATCGGAGGCGGCGGGCACCGCCTTTGCCATTGTCTCCAGCGGCAGCGGCAACTTCCGCCCGCTGACGGTGCCCGTGGAGAGCGGCGTGCACCCCGTGGACCTGAAGCTCACGCCGCAGGAAACCGGGCGCATGAATGTGTTGATGGTCATGCCCGTCAAGGACAAGGACGGCCTGTTCACCCTCCAGGCGTACAACTCGTGGGACCTGGATGTCCCCAACCCGCAGCGCAAGCTGGAGGTGAAGCTGGACCTGCCCGCGGAGGCATGCCGCCCCGGCGCGCAGGTGAAGCTCGGCGGCAGCGTCACCCTGCCGGACGGCTCGCCCGCCACCGCCGCCGTCACCTTCTACGCGGTGGACGAGGGCATGCTCTCCGTCACCGGGAGATACCGCCTGCCCAACCCGGAGCTCGAGCTGAGCTGCAGTCCGACCAACATGTATCTCTCCCACAACCGCCGGTACGCCATGGTGGGCGGGCGGCCCGCAACGTGGAACTTCGTCGGCCTGATGCATGGCGTGTGGACCGGCGAGTGCGTCAGCCGCAAGGAGGACAGGATGTGGGCCCCGCATATCTTCGGTGGCCACCTCGGCTACGGGGTGAGGCGTTCCGCGAAGCGTGCCGGCATGGGAGTTGCCAACGGTGCCGCCATGGCCGTGGAAGATGGCGATGTTGATTGCATGATGGAGGAGGCCCCCACCGCCGCGCCCGCGCCGATGGCGCTAGCCTGCGTGGCGGATGATGAGGAGGACGAGGGCAGCGACGATGGAGGCGACGATGGCTCGTCCGGGCCGTCCGCCCAGCCGCGGCTGCGCACCAACTTTGTGCCGGTGGCGGTGTGGAAGGCATCCCTGCCCGTGGACGCGCAGGGGCGTTTCGAGACCGAGTGCACGCTGCCGGACACGCTGACCACCTACCGCGTGTTCGCCGTGGCAGTGGACAAGGGCGGCAACCGCTTCGGCGGCACAGAGGGCAAGCTGCAGGTCAACCAGCCCGTGATGCTCACCCCCGGCACGCCCTTCTTCATGAGCACGGGTGACAAGCTCGTCCTGCCGCTCACCATCACCAACAACACAGATGCGGAAGGCACCTGGAAGGTGAAGCTGGATGCCACCTCCGACACGCAGGAAATCCGCCTGGCCGCCCACACCACAGGCACGCTCAAGTTCGAGGTGGAAGCCACGCAGGAAGGCGAGTGCGTCCTCAACTGGACCGCCACCGCCAAGAACGGCGCGGATGCCGTGCAGGGCACCTTCCCCGTGCGCTTCCCCGCGCCGCTGCTCAAGGAGGCGCACCACCTGGTGCTGGCCCAGGGCGCAGAGGCCATGAAGCCGGCGGCGCTGCTGGCGTCGGAGCTGGCCGGTTCCACGCGCGGCGAGCTGGAGGTGGCGCTTTCCGCCAACCCGCTGCTCCACCTGGCCGGATGTATGGACTTTGTGCTGGACTACCCGTACGGCTGCACGGAGCAGACCGCCACCGGGCTGCTGCCCTGGCTGCTGTACGACCGCATGGCGCCCGTCTGCCCGCGCATGGCGCAGACCCCCGCCGCCAAGGCCCACAAGCTCGTGGACGACAGCATTGCCAAGATACTCAAGCGCCAGAAGCGAGATGGCGGGCTCGGCTACTGGGAGGACTCGGACGGCTCCTCGTTCTGGGCGTCCGCCCACACGGCCTTCGTGCTGGATATCGCCACCGCCTGCGGGTACGAGGTGCCCAAGGGCAAGATGGACGCCCTGCGCGGCTACCTCCGCAAGCAGACGCAGCGCAAGAAGTACGTGGAGGAAACGGATGCCGCCACCCGCTTCCAGGTGGCGCGCGTGCTGCGCGACGACCGGGCCGCCAAGCGCGCCCTCGCGGAGCTGGTGAAGGAAGACGAAAAGGCGCAGGAGGATGCCTCCTGGCATGTGAGCTTCTGGCACCCGCGCTCCGTGCTGGCGGATTTGCGCCTCATCGCGGACATGGAGAAGAACCCCGCCAAGCGCCATGAGGCCTTCATCGCCTGGCTGCGCTCCCGCGGGCACGACTACCGCCACACCACCACCTGGCAGAGCGCGTGGACGTTGATCGCCCTCCACGAGTACCTGCGCCGCGAGCCCGCAAGCAACGCCCCCGCCACCATCACCACCGCGGATGGCTCGACCATGACCCTCGGCAACGGCATCACCACCCTCTCGCTCGTCGGCCGCGGCAGCAGGCTCGGCGACTGCACCGCCGCCTACTCCTGCACGGAGGGCACCGCCTACGCCGTGGTGCGCGCCAAGGCACAGCCCGACCAGACCGAATACCCCGGCGTGGTGGAGAAGGGATTGCAGGTCACCCGCCTGTACGAGAAGAAGGACGCGGACGGCGTGTGGCGTCCCGCCAGGGACTTCAACGTGGGCGACGTGGTGCGCGTGACGCTCACCTGCGCCAAGCCCGCCAGGGATTTGGAGTACTTTGTGCTGGAGGACTACCTGCCCTCCTGCATGGAGGCGCTCAACCCCGCCATCCCCAGCCAGTGCGCCGGCCTGGAGCGCTGCGACTGGAGCGTGTGGTTCGACCACAAGGAGTACCTGGCGGACCGCGTGCGCGGCTTCTGCACCAAGTGGGGCGGGCGTGATTTGCTCAACATGCGCTACTATGCCCGCGTGAAGCGCGCCGGAACCTCCACCGCGCCCCCCGCCCAGGCCCAGCTCATGTACGAACCCCAGATGTACGGCCTCTCACCCAACTGCGTGATCCAGAGCAAGTGACCGCGGTTCGATTTTGAATGGAAGAACGCCCATCCGCGCGATTTGCCGGATGGGCGTTCCCTGCGCGGCGCCCGTAGGCGCGCGGGTGCGGAAAATCACTTCTCCTTGGCGGGCCAGCCGACGGTCTGGTGGAGGATGGCGCGCTCCTCGCCCTTGAGGCCGAGTTCGCGCGTGAGCGCATCCGTGTCGATAAGCCCGCGGATGACGGTGGCCATGCCCTTGGAGGTGGCGTACAGGTACACGTTCTGGTAGGCGGAGCCCACGTGGCAGCGGCCCCAGGCGTCGTCCTTCGCCGTGAAAATCAAATGCACGGGCGCATCGTTCACAAAGTCCTGCGTGGCGCAGAGCGGGATCAGGTTCTTGTCGTTCACCTTCTCCAGCGTGTTCTTCTGGCCGTCGTACATCCACGTGCCTTCCTTGGTGAGCACATAGAGCCCCATGTTCTGGAGGTTGCGCGCGGTGGCGATGGTGCGCTTGCCGTGCGAATTCGCACCCCACGCCACCCACAGGATTTCCGAGAGCGTCTGGTCGTCCACCGCCTTGTCCTTGTCGTAGAAGCGGCCGCTCTGGCGCTGGTCGATAGCCTGCATGAGCGGCATGCCGCCCGTGATGACGGGCTTGGGCAGCTGCTTCACCTCGCCCGCCAGCGCGGGAACTCCCAGGGCCACAAGCCCTGCCGCCAATATAGATTTCTTCATCATGTTCATATCCAATATGGTTGTCAGACAAGCACCTTACGCGCTATCAAACAGCGTGTCAAGAAGGAAATGACCGCACACGCCAACAGGCCGCATGACAGGCGCAGGGTGGATTAGCGCCAACACCCAAACCAACGCCCGCCCCGCCAAAAAAACTGCTGATAGAGAGTGTTTTTCCCTTGCGTGCGCGCGGGGGGGCGGGTAAAATCGAGGCTGGAATTTCGCCAGCGTTCCGCGCGCGGGAATTTTTGCGTTTTTTTGCAAAAAATTTCACAAAAACGCGCGCTTGCCCGCTTAATGGGGTGGGAACGCTCTACGAAACGCACGCCCCCGCTCGTCTTACTAACAGTTACACCACCTCACCATCATCCGACCATGACACGCCACCTCATCGCCGCCATCGCCCTGGCCGTCCCGGGAATCGTATGCGCCACGCTGCCGGCCCAGGCCGCGCCGCGCACCAAGGCCCCGGCGCAGGCCCCCGCCAAGCAGGGAGCCATCGCCGTTGCCTCCGCGCTGAACAACTACCGTCTCACCGACCCGGTCAAGGGCCGCAGACTCACCGTGATCAAGTACGCGGAGGACGTGGTGGCGCCGGAGGCGGTGGGTGGGGAGGACACGCTGGGCGTGCTGAGTGTGAGCCCGGAGGTATCCGTGAGCGCGGTGTGGACCAGCCAATCCGAGCTCACGGTGAAGCTAACGGGCGATGTGGCGCCGCTGGCGGTGTACACCATCGCGCCGCGCGCCGGGGCGAAGAACGCGCAGGGGCGCGCGCTGGGCGGGTTTGCGCCGCTGCACTTCGGCGCAGAGGGACTGCACGGGTACGACTTCATGCTGTCCGCGGGCGCACCGTTCATCCACTCCCGCAACTTGGACCAGGGCAACAACGACGACACCATCCTGCGGGAGCATATCGGCGAGGCGGTGCTGCGCTCCATCGTGACAACATCCCCCGACAAGCCGGCCAAGGTGACCGAGAGGCCCGCGGCCGTGCGTCCCGCCACGGTGGGGGATGCCGTGGCGCACTGGGACGGATACCTGCAAGCGGTCGTCAACGATGGCCAGGGTGACGATGAATTGGAGGCGTTCAAGGCGTTGCCGCAGGACGAGGTGCTGCCCAACTGCTGGTACTTTGAATTCCCCGTTCCCGCGGCGAACGAGGAGCTGATGCTGGTGCTGCCGGACTGCGGGGATTTGAACAGCAAGACCGGAGAGCGCGACGACGTGCATTTCGGCATCGTACGGCTGCCCGGGATGGGTTTCGGCTTGGAGGCCCGCCGCACGGACGTGGGCCACTACGACATCCTGCTGCCGCTGGAGCAGGCGGCCACCCCGGAGGAGCTTGCGCGCGCCGTCCGCGAGGGCAAGTGGGAAATCCGCCTGTCCGGTGATTCCGATGCCCCCGCGGACGCCACCATGCGCTGGGAGGACGGCGTGCTCAAGGCCACCGTGGACGGCAAGCCCGTGACCATGAGCTTCGACGAGGAGGCCACCGCCAAGCGCCTGAAGCCCGTGCCCACCGCGCAGGGAGAGAAGCCCGGCTGCACTGCCGCCGTGCTGCACCTGGATTCCGGCGGCGCGTGCTTCAAGCTCACCGCCGTGCTGTCGATGCAATCCGTGCACGGCGATACCATGAAGGATGGGAAGGCCTCGTGCCGCGTGAGCCCGCCCGCCCCCACCATCAACACGGATGTGCTCACCTCCGGCAAGCTCAGCAAGGGCGGCCGCACCATCCACTGCCTGGTGCAGAGCCTGGAGAAGGCCACCGCGCACATCTACCGCATCGATTCCCACGGCGAGAACCCCGCCAAGGTGCTGGCCGCCTTCCGCGAGCTCTACACACCCGCCAAGGTGCGCGAGCTCGGCGCGTGGACCGATGAGGCGGACGAGGCGAGGAAGCACCCCACCACCTTCCCCGTGCAGCTCCTGCCCGGCGTGGTGGAAAGCCGCGAGGTGGACATCCCGTGCGACAGCGAGCCGCACGACATCAAGCTCGGCGACCTCTTCCCCCAGGCCCCGGAATGCGCCATGTACTTCATGGAGGTCAACGGCACCCTGGTGCCGGATTTGGGCAAGCCCGGCGCGCGCTACGCCAACCAGGGCATCATCCAGGTCACGGACCTCGGACTCATGTGGAAGGAATTCCGCGACAAGGTTTTCTGCTACGCCTACCGGCTGTCGGACGCGAAGGCGCTGGAGCACGGCACGCTTCTGCTGTTGGACAAGGTCGGCGAGACCATCGCCACGCTGGACGTGAAGGACGGCATAGCGGAGGGCACGCTGCTGAAGGGCACGTGCTTCCTGCAGCTGGTGAGCGGGGACGACTGCTACACCGTGGCCCTGGACAGCCCCAAGTCCAGGAACGACGAGACGCACCTCTCCAACGTTTACAGTGGCGATAGCCGCCAAGCGGCGGAGCACCACGTGCCGCGCACGGAAACCTTCCTCTTCACGGACCGCAGCCTGTACCGCCCCGGCGAGACCGCCCACATCAAGGGATACGTCCGCACCTTCACCGGGGATGAGGTGAGCATCCCCAGGCTCACCTCCATCACCGCCACCGTGGGGGACGACAACACGCCCATCAAGGTGGACTACCGGGAGGACGGCTCGTTCACCGTGGACGTGCAGCCCGCCAAGGCGGGCCGTTACATGCATGTGAGATTCACCATGGTGCAGGAGGGCGACAGCACCGGCACCTCGCCGGACATGGCGGCCCTCAAGGAGCTGGGGATCGACGCCCCCTGGATGGTGGAGGCATCCCGCCGCGCCACCATTTCCCTCAACATGCAGGAATTCCACCGCGACGAGTTCGAGGTGAAGCAGGCCATTACCGTGGATTCCGGCTCGCAGTGGGTGGAGATTGCCGCGGATGCCGCCGGATTCAACGGCGCGCCCGTGGCCGGCGGCAACGTGGAATGGCAGCTCTCCCAGCTCGCGGACCCCATCTCACCGGAGGCTTTCCCCGCCTTTGAATTCTCCGCGGACGACACCCTGGAGGAACACCGGGGCGATGTCCGCGAATTGACCACCGCCAACGGTGTGCTGGATGCCGGTGGCCACGGCTCGCACCGCTTCAACCTGGGCGCCATCGCCGGCAGGCTGCGGGTTTACGCGGGATGCAGCGTCACCAACGCCAACGCCCGCAGCGTGCGCGCCGCGGAGGTCCGCACCGTCGATTCATCCGCTGTCTACGGCGGTATCCGCATCGGCAACCGCCTGGTCCGCAAGGGGAAGAACGCGGAGCTAGCCTTGGTGGCGGTGGATACGGAGGGCAAGCCTGCCGCCGCGCCCGTGAACGCCAGGCTCAAGGTGGAGCGCAAGAGCTTCCGCAGCTACCGCTTCGGACTCGGCTCCACCTCCGCCGCCCGAAACGTTCCTCGCATCCAGACCGTCGCGGAGCAGGACGTGCAGCTCACCGGCTCGCCCGCCAACGTGTCCATCCCGGTCGCGCACCCCGGCGCGCACCTCGCCACCCTGGAGGGCACGGACGCCCAGGGTCGCCCGTTCAAGGCCACTCGCACCTTCTACGTGGCTGGCGAGCATGAGGAGGGATACTTCCCCTGGGAATACACCGACGGCGCGGATATCGGCCTGGTGTGCGACAAGGACTTGTACAAGCCCGGCGAGACGGCGCACCTGCTGGTGCAGTCGCCCGTGGACGCGGAGGCGCTCGTGACCGTGGAGCGCGAGGGCGTGGTGCGCCACTTCACGCGGCGCATCTCTGCCGCGGATCCCGTGGTGGACCTGCCGCTGACGGAGGCAGACGCCCCCGGTGTGAACGTCGGCATCTTCCTGGTGCAGGACGCCTCCGCCAACACGGAGAAGACCGGCCTGCCCGTCATCAAGAGCGCGGAAACATCCCTGCGCGTGGACCCCGTGGGCAAGCGCCTGGCCGTGGAGCTGGACAAGCCCGCCTCCCCGCAGCAGCCCGGCAGCACCGCCCACGTCTCCGGCGTGGTGAGGGATGCCCGGGGCAACCCGCTCGCCAACGCGGGCGTGACCCTCTACGCGGAGGACGAGGGCACGCTGCAGATCCGCGGCTACAGGCTGCCGGACGCCGTCAACCACTTCTACCCCGGAACCCAAGTGTCCCTGCGCATGTATTCCACGCTCGCGCAGGTTTGCGGCGAGGCGTTCCAGACGAGCATGCTCGGCAACAAGGGCGTGTTCATCGGCGGCGGCGATTGCTATGACGATGAGATGGGCACCCCCGCCGTGCGCGAGGACTTCAACCCCTGCGCCGTGTGGCTCGCCGATATCAAGACGGACGCCCGGGGCCGCTTCTCCGCGGATTACACCAACCCGGACACGCTCACGCGCTACCGCGTGATGGCCGTGGCCGCCGCCGGGACGGACAAGTTCGGCGCCGGGCAGACCTCCTACGAGGTCAACAAGGCCGTGATGCTGGAGCCCGCCGCGCCCGCCGCAGCCGCGGAGGGGGATGAGCTGTACATCCCCGTCACCGTCAGCATGAACCCGGACCAGCTGCCGGAGGAATACCGCAACAAGCCCATCATCTGGAACATTACCCTGAACGCGGAGAATGCGGCGGGTCCGGGGGAACCGCTCCGTGTCCCCCTCGTTGGAAACACGCCCGGCACCATCTTCGTGCCCGTGCATTTCCCCCAGGTGGGAGAGACCACGCTCACCTGGACCGCCACCGCAGATGAACCGGCCCTGCGCGACAAGGTGGATTCCGTGCGCGACCGCTTCACCGTGGTGCCGCCCACGCCCTTCCTGCGCGAGGCCGTCTACAAGCCCGTCAAGCAGGGCGAAACCCGCAAGCCCGCCGATTTGGTGACGCTGGACTTCCGCAGCGACAGCCGCGTGTCGCTGGACTTCTCGGCCAACCCGCTCATCGGCGCCACGCAGGGCATGGACATGCTGGTGCGCTATCCGTACGGCTGCTCGGAGCAGCTGGCGTCCGGCATGCTGCCGTGGATTCTTCAGGACGAGCTTTCCGCGTGCATCGGCATGCGGTACCCGCAGGGGAAGACGCGCGCCAACGTGTTGACCCAGACCGTGAAGACGCTCGCCGAGCGCTTCCGCCCCGGCAAGGGTTTTTCCTATTGGGACAGCGGGGAGGTGACGCCGTTCAGCCCGCACGTGGCGCTCAGCCTGCTGCTGGCGCAGGAGAAGGGCATCTCCCTGCCGTACAACATCAGCCCCGCCAACCTGGTCAAGATGCTCATGAACACCACTGCGGACAAGGAGGACCCCTCGCCCTTCTACTACGCCGTGTATGTGATGGCGCGCGCCGGCAAGCTCACGCCGGAGCTGCTGGCGGAGGCGGAGAGGCAGCTGCCCAGGAAGGCGGACGCCCACTCCGCGTGGGCGCTGGCGCTGGCGGCCCGCGTGAGCGGCAGCCCGCGCGCGGACGCCCTCTGCAAGGCCGCCGCCAAGGCAAAGGATAACGGCAAGTGGAGCTACCTGCCCGCCGTGCGCACCCTGCGCATGCTGGAGCAGATCGCCCGCGACCCCAAGTCCCCTGCCACCGCGCAGGCCGTGCGCGAGTACGTGGCGTACGATGCCCAGCACTTCGGCTCCACCTATGACAACGCCTGGCTCGCCATCGTGCTGCACGAGTTCATCGCGCACTCCGATATCCAGAGCGCGCGTGCCGTGGTGAACGGAAACGAGCTCGCCCTGCAGAAGATGTGGCACCTCGACACCACCGCGGGAGCTGCGGACACCATCTCCTGCACGGAGGGCACCGCCTACGCCTGCGGCATTGCCGAGGGCTACCAGAACAAGGCCCAGGAGCCGCGCATGGTGGACGAGGGATTCAAGGTATCCCGCCGCTACGAGCGCTACATGGGCAACAACACCTGGCAGCCCACCGCCCAGTTCACCGTGGGTGACGTGGTGCGCGTGACGCTGGAGTGCACGCCCACGCGCGACACCGGGCGCTTCACCGTGCTGGAGGACCGCCTGCCCGCCGCGTTCGAGGCCGTGAACCCGGAGCTGACCTCGCAGGATGTACCGGCGGAGCTGCGCCGCAACACGGATGCCGGCTGGGGCTGCTCCTCCTGGGTGGACAACAAGGTGTACCTCAAGGACCGCGTGGCCTTCTTCTCCTCCCACGGCGGGGCGCTGAAGTGCAGCTACATCGCCCGCGTGGTGAAATTCGGCACGGTGACCGCGCCCGCCGCCAAGGCGGAGATGATGTACACGCCGCAGAACCACGGCCTCTCCATCCCGCATGTCATCACCGTGACCGCGCCGGAGGTGGAGATACCCAGCGCTCCCGCAGCCAAGGCTGACAAGTGATGCGCCGCCGCGCCAAAGCCGCCGCAGCCGCGCTGGCGTGCGCCCTCGCGGGTGCCGCCGCGTGCTGGTGGGTGCTGCCGTTCTGCGTGGCGCCCGCCGCCCTGCCGTCCGTGCCGGACACGCATGTGTACGACCGCAACGGCGAGATGCTGGGCTTCCTGAAGGATGCACAGGGGCGGCGCTGCAGCCTGCCGCAGGGTGAGCTGCCGGAGGTTCTGGTGCGCGCTGCGGTGGCGGCGGAGGACAGGCGTTTCATGAGCCACGGCGGCGTGAATTTGCTCGCCCTCGCACGCGCCGTGCGCGACCGCATCGCGAGCGGCGCGGCGGGCGGTGCGTCCACCATCACCATGCAGCTCTGCAAGCTGGGGCACCGCGACGCCCCGCGCAACATGCGCTCCAAGCTGCGCGAGATGCTGCAGGCGCGCCGCCTGGAGATGTCGGGCGCATCCAAGCATGACATCCTGCGCGCGTATCTGGACAACGCGGATTTCGGCAACAACTACCGCGGCGCGGAATGCGCGGCGTGGATGTACTTTTCCAAACCCGCCGCAGAGCTGAACGCGCCGGAGGCCGCGCTGCTGGCGGCGGTGCTGCAGGCGCCCTCCCGCCTGAACCCGCTGCGCCATCCCGAGGCCGCGCTCGCCCGCCGCAACCGCGTGCTCGCCGCCATGGGCGAACCCGCCGATGACACCGACCTCCACCTGCGCCCGCTGCGGGAATCCGTGCCGTCGTGCGTCACCCAGGCGGGCCGCCAAACCCTGCTCGCCCCGCTGCAGCAGGCATGCGAGGCCGCCGCCGCGCAGGAGGTGGAACGCATGCGCGACCATAACATGTCGCAGGCTGCCGTGTTCATCCTCCACAACCCCACGGGCGAGGTGCTGGCGTGCGTGCCGGCCGCGTTGCCGCAAAGCCCGCGCGGCGGCGCGCTGGACGGCACGCGCACCCCGCGCTCCGCCGGCTCCACGCTCAAGCCGTTCGTGTACCTGCAGGCGTTCCGCCACGGCGCGTGGCCCGGCACGGTGATGGCGGATGTGCCCACGCTCTACAAGAGCCTCACGGGCGTGCAGGCCCCCACCGACTACAACGGGCGCTACATCGGCCCCGTCGCCATCCGCCGCGCGCTGGCATGCTCGCAGAACATTCCCGCCATGCAGGCGCTCGGCACCATCGGCTCCATCGCGGAGTTCCTGGGTGATTTGCAGAAGCTCGGTTTCGAGTTGGAGCGCGGCGGGGACGAGTACGGGCTGGGGCTTGCCATCGGCAACGCGCACGTCACGCTCGCGCAGCTGGTGCGCGCGTACGCTGCCTTGGCGCGCGGCGGTTCCCTGCCGCAGGTGTTCACGCGGCTGCCGCATGCGGGACAGCCGGAATCCGCGCCGCTCTACGACCCGCGCGACTGCTACCGCATTGCCGACATCCTGAGCGACCCGACCGCGCGCGCCTCCGCGTTCGGCCGCGCGCCCATGCTCACCTTCCCCTTCCGCTGCGCGTGCAAGACCGGAACCTCGTCCAACTACCGCGACAACTGGTGCGTGGGTTTCACCAGGGAATTCACGGTCGGCGTGTGGGCTGGCAACTTCGACAACTCGCCCATGAAGGAGGTGAGCGGCATCTCCGGCGCGGGCCCCATCTTCCACCGCGCCATGCTGCTGGCCTACGAGCATACCGCGGAGGAACCCTCCTTCCCGCAAAGGCCGCAGGGGCTCGTGGATGTGCGCATCGACACCCGCACGGGCGGCACCGCACGCAACGACACCCCGCAGGAGTGCGTCCAGACCGAACTCGCCCTGGCAGAGAACCCGCCGAAGGAATCCACCGCGTATGATGCCAACGGCCGCGCCGTGCTGGATTCCCGATACGCGGAATGGTACGCCCAAACCCAGCCCCTGCGCCTCTACGCGCTGGACCCCGCCGCCAAGGGCGACCGCGCGCCGTCCATCCTCATTCCCGCCAACGGCGCCACCGTGCTGCTGGACCCCAACCTCCCCGCCAACGGCTCCATGGTGGAGCTGAAATCCACCCTTCCCGCCGCCACCACCACCTGGCGCTGCGATACCCTCCGCATCATCCGCGAGGGCGACTCCTGGTACGCCGTCGCCACCCCCGGCACCCACACCATCCACGCCACCGACTCCGCCAACGGCCTCCACGCCCAATCCACCATCACCGTACGCCAGCCGTAGGCACCCACCGAAACTGTTTCGTCATGATGTCATTTTAAGTTGTGCATTTTGCCTTTCAGGTGCTTAATAGGGGTGTATGAAACTTCCTAAGGGAATCGACCGCAAGACAATCATCGCGCTTATCACGGCCCTGGTGGTGCTGGTGGGCGCGTGGGAGGTGCGCAGCCACCTCCGGCACGAGGCGGAGGCCGTCGGACCCGGTGTTGCGGACAATCTCTCATTGCTGCTGGACGACCATTTCGTGCGCACGGAAGAGGACATCCTGAAGGACAACACCGTGGACATTCGGTGTGCATGCGATGCGAAGGACCTGGGGGCGACCGTGAAGCGCGTGGCGGAGGAATTCGCGCAGCGGCATTATGGCTCCCATCTTGCCGAAATCCGTGTCTCCGGCTTGTCCAAGCCCGTGTATTTCGAGATGACCAGCCACGGCAACGGGGGCCTCTGCATCCCGAACAGCGCGGGGTGGTATGAGGATTTCAAGGTGTATGACCAGCACGACGACGGTCGTCTCTTTGACCCGCCCGTGGCGGATATCAAGATGAGCGAGCCGGAAG
>JAKSOT010000036.1 GCA_024405455.1 Akkermansia sp.
TCCGGGTATTCCACGCACTCGATGGAGGTGATGCAGTTCTTGGCCAAATCCGCGGCCACGCCGCCGATGGAGCCGAGGTAGAAGCCGCCGAACTTCTTGCAGGAGTCCGTGACGCACTGGGCGCGGTTGCCCTTGGCAATCATGATCATGCTGCCGCCGTGGCTCTGGAAGAGCTCCACGTAGGGGTCCATGCGGCCGGCGGTGGTGGGGCCGAAGGAGCCGGAGGGATAGCCCTCGGGCGTCTTGGCGGGGCCGGCGTAGTAGATGGGATGGTCTTTGATGTACTGCGGCAAGTCCTTGCCGGCGTCCAGCAGCTCCTTGAGCTTGGCGTGGGCGATATCGCGGCCCACCATGATGGTTCCGGTGAGGGAGAGGCGGGTCTTGACGGGGTACTTGGTGAGCTCGGCGAGCACCTCCGGCATCGGGCGGTCCAGGTCGATGGGCACGCCTGCGCTCTTGGTCTCGCGCAGCTCTGCGGGGATGTACTTGCCAGGGTCGTACTCCAGCTCCTCGATGAAGATGCCCTCCGGGGTGATCTTGGCCTTGGCGTTGCGGTCCGCGGAGCAGGACACGCCCAGTGCCACCGGGCAGGAGGCGCCGTGGCGCGGCAGGCGCACCACGCGCACATCCAGCGCAAACCACTTGCCGCCGAACTGCGCGCCCAGACCCAACTTCTCCGCCTCCTTCTTCAGCTCGGCCTCCAGCTCCAGGTCGCGGAAGGCGCGGCCGTGCTCGTTGCCGGAGGTGGGGAGGGAGTCATAGTACTTGGTGGAGGCCAGCTTGACGGTCTTGAGGCAAAGCTCCGCGCTGGTGCCGCCGACGACGAACGCCACGTGGTAGGGCGGGCAGGCGGCGGTGCCGAGGGTGCTCATCTTCTGCACCATAAACTTTTTCAGGGATGCGGGGTTGAGCAGCGCCTTGGTCTCCTGGTACAGGTAGGTCTTGTTGGCGGAGCCGCCGCCCTTCGCGATGAACAGGAAGGAGTACTCCATGCCGTGGTCCGTGGCAAACAGGTCGATCTGCGCGGGCAGGTTGGTGCGCGTGTTCACCTCCTTGTACATGTCCAACGCCACGTTCTGGGAGTAGCGCAGGTTGTTCTTGGTGTAGCAGTCGTACGCGCCGCGGGAGATGTACTCCGCATCGTTGAAGCCGGTCCACACCTGCTGGCCCTTCTTGCCCACGCAGATGGCCGTGCCGGTGTCCTGGCAGAGCGGCAGCACGCCCATGGCCGCCACCTCCGCGTTGCGCAGCATGGTGAGCGCCACGCTCTTGTCGTTCTCGGACGCCTCGGGGTCGGAGAGGATTCCCTGCACCATCTTGAGGTGTTCCGGGCGCAGGTAGAAGGCCACATCGTGCCAGGCTGTCTCGGCCAGCAGGCGCAGTCCTTCCGGCTCCACCTTGAGGATGGGCTTGCCTTCAAACTCGCCCACGCTCACGTAGTCCTTGGTGAGCAGGCGGTACTTCGTGGTGTCTTCCCCCATGGGGAACATTTCCTGGTAAACAAAGGGAGGTGTTGCCATAACGCGGTTGTTCTACCACATCTTCCCCTGTTTTGCGAGCCAAATTTGACTGCGGCGCACAAAATCGCCCGTCTGGCGACACGCCAGACGGGCGGTGAAAATCCCGCGCGCGGAGCGCGCCTATCTTTCAAATTGTAAATCGTCAATCGTAGATTGTAAATTCCCCTTATTCTTCCGCGTCGGGCAGCTCCTCGTCCTCGTCTTCCTCGCCGCCGTGGGCAAGGATGAACTGGAGGTCGTTGAGGTCCAGGCTGGAGGCGAATCCCTCGTCGCCGAGGACGTTGGTGACGAGCTGGTTCTTCTGCTGCTGGAGGACGCGTATCTTCTCCTCCACGGAATCGCGGGTGAGCAGTCGGTAGGCGATAACCTTGTTCTTCTGGCCGATACGGTGTGTACGGTCGATGGCCTGGTTTTCCACGGCGGGGTTCCACCAGGGGTCGTACAGCACCACGTAGGAGGCGGAGGTAAGGTTGAGGCCTGCGCCGCCGGCCTTGAGGGAAAGCAGGAAGACGCTGGGCTCCTTGGTGGTCTGGAACTTCTCGATTTCGGCCTTGCGGTCCTTGGTCTGCCCGGTGAGGTAGTTGTACGGGCGGCTTTCCGCATCCAGGCGGGACTTGATGATTTCCAGCATGGAGACGAACTGGGAGAAGACGAGCACCTTGTGGCCTTCGTCTCGCAGCTGGTCCAGCAGGTAGAACAGGGCGTTGAGCTTGGCGCTCTCCTCCTTGACGTATCGCTGGTCCACCAGGCCGGGGTGGCAGCAGATCTGGCGCAGGCGCATGAGGCCCTGCAGGATGGCGAAGGAGTTCTTCTTCACGGATTCGTCGGAATCCACGCCGAGGAGAGCCTTCTGGATGCGGCGGAGCTCCGCCTTGTAGAGCTGGCGCTGGATGCCGCCCATCTTGGCGTAGATTTCCTCCTCCGTGCGCGGCGGGAGGTCCTTGGCGACCTGCTGCTTGGTGCGGCGCAGGAGGAAGGGCTTCAAGCGCGCGGCGAGGCGGTTCTGGCTCTGGGAGTCCTTGCGCTTGTCGAAACGCTTCTTGAAGTAGGCGCGGCTGCCGAGCACGCCGGGCATGGCGAAGGCCATGAGCGACCACATGTCCAGCAGGCGGTTCTCAATGGGCGTGCCGGAGAGCACCAGGCGGTTGAACGCGGAAATGTCGCGCGCGGCCTTGGCTGCCTTGGAGTCCGGGTTCTTAATCTGCTGGCCCTCGTCCAGGATGACGGAGAGCCACTTGACGGTGTTGATCTGCTCGCCGCAGACGCGGAGCTGGGCGTAGTTGATGACCACCATGTCGTAGCTGCCCACAATCTCGTCCATGCGGGCCTGCTCCTTGTTTCGGATGACGAGGACGCGGACGCCGGGGGCGAACTTGGCGGTCTCGCCGGCCCACACGTCCAACACGGACTTGGGGCAGACGATGAGGACGGGCGGCACGACGACCTTCTTCTTGCCCTTCTTGTTCTTGCGCTCGTATTCCTCGCGCAGCCAGAGGACGTAGGTGATGGACTGGATGGTCTTGCCCAAGCCCATATCGTCCGCCAGGATGCCGCCGAAACCGTTGACGGCGAGGTAGGCGAGGAAGTGGAAGCCCTCCTCCTGGTAGGGGCGCAGCGTGGCGTTGAGGGAATCCGGCACGGGCGGCTTCACGTCGATCTTGATTTCCGAGGTGCGGTCTTTGATGCGCTGCCACGCCTTGGGGTCGAACACCTCCGCCGCGCGCGGGTCCGCCAGCTGCAGCGCGTGCATGCGGTGCGTCTCGCCGGAGAGGTCGAACGGGTCCAGGCCCAGCTTGGTGACGGCATCGCGCTGCGCGTCGTCGAGCTTGATTTCCAGGCGCATCCAGCGGCCGTCGTCCATGCGCACATAGCCGCCGCGGGCGGAGACGAGCTGGCGTATCTGCTCCTTGGTGAGGGTGACGCCCTCCACGTCGATGACCACGCGGAGGTCGAACCAGTCGATTTCCTGGTTGACGACCTCGAAGCGGATGGCGGCAGCCACGGGGTCTGCGAGGAGGGACTTGAGGCTATCGTCAAGCTCCTGCTTGATGGTGTCGGGTATGGACTTGGCCCACTCGGCGAACTTCTCCGGGAACTGCTTGGTGATGCGGCTCTTGAAGCAGTCGGTCTGGGTGTCGAAGGTGAAGCTCATCTCTTCCAGCAAATCCGGAATGGGGTACAGGTAGTCGCGGATGAAGCGGATGAGCGTGCCGTCCTTCACGGGCTGCTGCTCCAGCAGCTCCCAGTCGTCCTTGCCCAGGCGCTCCTGGCGGCGTCCGGGGTCGTCCTGCGCCAGCACATCCAACAGCACGTGCTCGGTGTCCGCGCTGGTGAGACCGCGCACCACGCGCATCTTGAAGGTGGGCTTCATCTCGATGTCCACCACGCGCTCCTCCATGCTGGGCGGGAGGGTGGCGCCAATCTTGCGGAGGAACTCCACGCCGTCCATGCTGTCGATAACGCTCTTGGGGATGGAGTAGCGGGGTTCCACCTCCGTGCTTTCCAGCCAGCGGGGCGGGCCGGGGAAGACGGTTTCGTCGGACTGGTAGAGCTCCACCTGGCCGGGGAGCTGGCGCACGGAGTGCGTGACGGGGATGTTCGCGGCCGTCATCAGCTGCAGGCCGTAGCAGTCCGGCATGATGGGGTCGTCTATGCACACCCACTTGAGCGGCTCACCCACCACCTTGAAGTAGCATTCGTCCAGGTTCACCAGGTAGCCCTTGAGTGCGGCCTGGTGGAACAGGCGGTTCATCACGCGGCACGCCTCCTCCTTGTCCAGGTCCAGCACCACCGCGTCCACGCGCTCCGCGTAGTCGCGCAGCACGTTGAGCAGGATATCCGTCTGCGGGTCGCACATGAGCGCGCCGTGCAGGAACTCGCTGACCAGGAAGTCCAGCTGGGAATGCTCGCGGATGGAGACCCAATCGTCCTTCTCCTTGAAGCGGTACTCGAAGTGGGCCTCGTTGATGGTGGAGACGAGGCGCATGTGGAGGCAGTAGCGGGGGGGCTGGGGCGGGCGCTCGTTGACGCTGCGGATGCGGTCGCACCAGGCGCCGGCCTCCTTCTCGCGCTCCCAGGCGCTGATGCGCTTCTGGACGGCGCCGAGGTCGGTGACGGCGTTCATGAATTCCGGGTAGGCGATACGCTTCTTGTTGAAGGCATAGGCGATGTAGTTCCAGAATTCGAGGATGTTGTGCGGGGGCTCCGGCCAGAGCTCCAGGGGCTCGTAGCTGGTGATTTCCCAGCGCGGGTTGAGGCGCACGATGTCGTGGTCGTGGATTTCCTGCTCAATGGCGAAGCGGCGGTAGCGCTTCTCCAGCTTGGTGACGAAATCCGCCTCCTTGTCGTCCAAGTCGCGGTCCAGCTTCTCCTCCAGCACGTCGGAGAGGGGGACCTCGTTGAGCTCGTTGGGGCTTTCCGGCATGTTGGCGCCGCGGTAGAGGCGCTCCACCATGGTGGCGATGAGGCAGGCGCCGGCGACGCGATCGTCCTCTGCGCGGCAGCTGCCGAACCACCTGTTGCCACGCAGGCGGAGGCTTGTGGTGAAGATGCCCACCTTCGTCTCCACACGCCCCTGGATGAAGAGGTGGTTGCCGAATATCTGGGTTACGGCTCCGTCCTTCTGGAGCTTTTCACCTTCCTCGCGCACGTCCTCCGTATACGAGTTCAGGAAGTTCAGCGTGGCGCGGTCTGGATTGAGAGATGGATTTAACATGGCCGTTCGTTTCATCCCATGCGCGCACAATGCGCGTATGGATTACTCGACAATATAGCACACTTGATTAACTTTTGCAACATGTCACGGAAAGTTTTTTGATTTTTTCTGTGAGGGGAACGAGCCTGGCTGCCACTTTGCGTATGGATTGCGACAACAAAATACATAATCCCGCGACCAGTCACGCAAAAGTTTCATCATGATGAATAGCCGGATGGAAATTGGAACCATCCCGCGCGCCATCAGAAATTGGGCTTGAAATCAGCGTGTCGATATGGCAGGATTTCCGCCGATATGCTCGATGTATGCCTGCTGGGAACGGGCGGCACGCTGCCGCTGACCAACCGGTGGCTCACCTCGCTGATGGTGCGCTACCAGGGGCACGGCGTGCTCATCGATTGCGGGGAGGGCACGCAGATAGCCGCGCAGGAGGCGGGGCTGAGCCTGAAACCCGTGGATCTGGTGCTGCTCACGCACCTGCATGCGGACCACGTGAGCGGCATGCCGGGCCTGCTGCTCACCATGGGCAACATGGGGCGCACGGAGGAGCTGCACATCGTGGGTCCCGCGGGCACGGAGCGCGTGGTGAACGCGCTGCGCGTCATCGCCCCCAACCTGCCTTTTGAAATCCGCACCACCGAGCTGAAGGCGCAGGATGAGCATTTGGACTTCCTGGACTGCCGCATCCACGCGTTCAAGGTGCTGCACGGCGTCATCTGCTACGGCTACTCCATCTCGCTGCCGCGCGCGGGCAAGTTCGACCCCGCCGCCGCGCGCGGGCACGCCATTCCCCTGCCCCTCTGGAGCCGCCTGCAGAAGGGCGAGACCATCGAGCAGGACGGCGTGACCTACACGCCGGACATGGTGATGGGCCCGCCGCGCGCCGGGCTGAAGGTGACCTACTGCACGGACACGCGGCCCGTGCCCGCCATATCCGCCGCGGCGGCGGATTCCGACCTGTTCGTGTGCGAGGGGATGTACGGGGACGTGGACATGCAGCTCAAGGCGCTGGAGAACCGGCACATGCTCTTTGCAGAGGCGGCGCAGCTAGCGGTGGACGCCGGGGGCGTGAAGCGCCTGTGGCTCACGCACTTCAGCCCGTCCATGCCCAACCCGGGGCACTTCAAGGACTACGCCTGCCGCATCTTCGCGGACACGCACATACCCAAGGACGGGGAGAGCGTCACCCTCGCGTTCGAGGACTGACGCGGCGCGGCATCAATACTCCTGCGCCTCCACAAAGCGGATGTGGAACACCTCCGCGCCCTCGCTGTACAGGTGGATTTCAATGCAATCCGAGCGGTGGCGCACCATGTAGGCGTCATGCTCCTCCGGCGGGCGCGGGGAGAAGCGCCCAATGCGCTCCGGCGTGAGCACCGCGCTGCGCAGCACGCCTATCAGGCGCGCGTTGCTCATGCCGACCATCTGCACATAGTCCGTGGTCGGCAGCGTCAGCAGCGGTATCTTGTTCGTTCCCACGGCCGCAGAGGATACCAGCGGGAATGCGCTTTGTCAAGTCGGGCGGCATTTGCGCTTGCGCGTGCGGGGGGCTTGGGCTATCATACGCGCGTGTCCGCAGCCGTGAAAAACAAGCTCACCGTCTTCCTGGTCATTCTCATCGTGGTCCTGTACGCGCTGGACCAGGCGAGCAAATGGTACATTGTGCTCAACTTCCCGTATGACTGGGCAACGGACCTCTGCCTGCGCATCGACCGCGTGATAGCGGACAGCTCCGTGATGAACTTCAACATTGTGCGGGTGCACAACACGGGGGTGGCGTTCGGCACGGGGAACGGCACGGCGTGGGCGCCGTTCCTGTTCCTGGGGGTTCAGGTGGTGGCGCTGGTGTGGCTGTTCAGCCTGTACCGCAAGGGCTTTTTCTCCACCACGGCGCTGAAGTTTGCGTGGGCGCTCATCACGGTGGGCGTGCTGGGCAACATGACGGACCGCCTGGTGCAGGGCTTCTTCCGCCCCGGCGCGGAGTCGCTCGGCTTCTTCCAGAACCTGGTGAACGGGTACGTGGTGGACTTCCTGGACTTCTCGTTCCCGTGGCTGGGGCACTACCACTGGCCGTCCTTCAACGTGGCGGATTCCTGCGTGTGCGTGGCGGCCGCGCTGTTCCTGATATCCTGCTTCACCATGCCGCGCGAGGACAAGGAAAAGGACAAGGAGAAAGGCAAGGCATGAACACGCTGCGCGCCATCGTCCTGACCGCCGCCTGCGCACTGCCCGCGCTCGCCGCTTTCCCGCAGCCGCAGCAGAGCGTCAAGCTCGCCTACTCCCAGCAGACCGCGGTGGTGGAATTCACCACGGACGGTCCCGCCGTCACCAAGGCCAAGCCCCTGTGCGACTGCACCACCGTCACCATACAAGGCAACAAGATTATCGCCACGGTGGACACCTCCAAGTTCGACCAATCCGTGGCCAAGCAGATCGACGCCACCACGGCGGACGGCAAGACCACGCGCCTGACGATGAACTTCGAGGTGCCGGCGGCCATCATCCTCTCCGCGCGCAGCCTGGTGTGGCAGCGCGGAAGCACCCCCGCGCCGCAGGTGCTCACCATCACCCTGCCCAAGGGCTCCCCCGTCACGGACATTCAGGAGGCCGGGCTGAGCGGCGACGCCTTCGACTACATGCCGCACAAGGTCAAGGACGGCCGCGAATACACCGTGACCGTCACCCCGCGCTCCACGGACAAGCCCGTGCTCAACCGCCTGGTGCTCACCATGGTTTCCACAGATCCCCGCTTCGCCAGGCAGATTATCTACCTGCAAGTGAAGAAGTAACCCCGTATTTGCATGAAGGCACTCGTATTCGGAGCAAGCGGGAGGACGGGCGCGTGCGTGGCGGAGGAAGTGCGCCGCCGCGGCTGGGAGCTGCTGGCTCCCGCCCATGCAGAGTGTGATTTGGAACAGCCCGACGCCGTGGCGGACTACGTGCTGGCGCACCCGGCGGACCTGGTGGTGAACTGCGCCGCCGTCAGCGGGCTGGAGGCCTGCGCGGACGACCCGCTGCGGGCGCACCGCATCAACGCCATGTCCCCAGCGGCCATGGCGCTGGCCTGCCGCCACACGGGCGCGCGTTTCATCCACCTTTCCACGGACTACGTGCTGGACGGCCGCCAACCCGGCTTCAAGGCGGAGGACGCGCACTGCCGCCCGGAAGGCTGGTACGCGCAGAGCAAGCGGGAGGGCGAACAGGAGGTGCTGGAGGCCCTGCCTTCCGCCGTGGTGGCGCGCGTCTCCTGGATATGCGGCAACCCGCGGCGTCCGGCCTTTGTGGAGCAGATGCTCGGCAAGGCGCTGGACGGCCAGCCGCTCGCCGCCATTGCGGACAAGTATTCCATGCCCACGGACGCGCGCGACATCGCCCGCGCCGTGCTCCAGCTGGCGGAGACGGACTTCTTCAGCATCATCCACATGTGCAGCGGAGCGGAGGGAGAATCCCCCCTTTCCTGGTGGGATTGCGCGCAGCTTGCCCTGCAGGAGGCCGTGCGCCTGGGTGCCCTGCCCTCCCTGCCTGAAATTACGCGGCAGAAATTGGCGGACGCCTCGTTCTTCCGCGAGCCGCGTCCCCGCCACACCGCCATGGACAACTCGCGCCTGCGCGGGCTGGGCATCCCCATGCCAAGCGCAAGGGAGACTGTTGCAGCGGTTGCGGCGCGCTTCCTTCAGGTGCGGGCGTAGGGATCACGCCTCCGTGCACGCGCGCAGGATGATGAGGACAATCACAATGAAGAAAACCCAAGATCCGATGTTGGACGACTGCTTTTCGTCCTGATTGGGAGCCACCTGGCGTTGGCGTTTCGGCTTGGGGCGGCTGAGCGGGGGAACGGGCGGATTCTGGAGCGGCTGCTCGCGCTTTTCCTTCGCCCACTGGCGGTCGTATTCATCCAGCACCTGTTCCGTGGTGATGGCGGCGGGCTTGGGTACGTTGGGAACGCTCGGCTTCTGCGGTTGTTGCGGCGGCACCTGCGGCAGCACAATGGGATCCGGCGTGACGGGGAGCGACGAGAGGGAGGGGTTCTGCACGGCAAACGCCTTCACGCGCGCATCCTGCTCCTCGATCATGCGGTTGAGCTTCTGCACCAGCTCCTCCGACATGGCGTCCAGCGCCTGGCGCTGGGCCTCGGTGGAGACTTCCGGGATTTCGGGGATATCTGAGACGTCGGGCATGGTGCGGGGAGATGGGGGTTATCGGAAGCGCAGCTCGCCCTGTGGACGGGCCTCGCTGGCGGGATTGGGGTTGGCGCCCGGGGGCTCCATGGCGTTGAGCACGGCGGTGATGACGCGCTGGCGGTCGCCGCGCGCGTTCCAGACGATGTAAAGGAAGTCCGCGGGGTGGATGTTGCCGTGGGTGCGCAGGAACTCCAGGTCCTTCACGTCGCCGTAGCTCACATCCGGCACCAGGGTGCCGAAGAGCTTGGCCTCCGCCTTGCGGATGAGGCGCGGCAGGTACGGGATTTCATGGTATTGCTCGGACTCCGGCGGGAGGTCGTGGGCCATGACGGGCTTGGCGTTGCCGTTGATGCCGCGCATGGTGGTGAGGAAGAAGGAGCGGCGCACGGCGGCAATGAGCATGAGGGTGCCCGGGGAGGGCACCCCGTTGGCGGCGTAGTCCCGCACGTACGCAAAGAATTCACCGGGCTGGTGGCCGATGGATTTGAGGAACTTCACCTCGTTGGGCAGGAAAAAATGCCCCACGTCCGTACCGGGATTCGAGAGATAGCGGTTCACCGAATCCCGGAAAAGAGCCATGAACAGGTCGTTCCATTCCATGCATGCCAGTATAGGGGGAAAGGAGGGGCAAGGCAAGAGAATTTACGATTTACAATTGACGATTGACAATTTGGGAAGTGCGGCGCGGCGGGAGCCGCGCGGGAGAAAGGCTGGACATGCCGTGCGGGCGGTGGTAGGATGAGGGGAGTATGAATCCACCAGCCATAGCCATCGACGGACCGGCGGCATCCGGGAAATCCACGGTTGCCAAGCTGATAGCCAAGGAATTGGGCTACACCTTCATCAACACGGGCGCCATGTACCGCGCGGTCACATGGTACCTGCTGCGCCAGGGCGTGGACACCGCGGACACCGCCGCCGTGTGCGCCGCGCTGCCGGGCATCCCGCTCTCGTTCGGCAAGGACGGCAGCGTGTCGTGCGTGGTGTTCGAGGGCCGCGTGCTCACGGACGAGCTGCGCACGCCTGAGGTGAACGCGAACGTGTCCACCGTGGCGGCCATCCCGCAGGTGCGCGCCCTTCTGGTGGAGAAGCAGCGCGAGTACAACACGCGCGAGGCCGTGGTGATGGAGGGGCGCGACATCGGCACGGTGGTGTTCCCTGACACGCCGTTCAAGTATTTCGTGACGGCATCGGAAGAGGTGCGCGCCGCGCGCCGCGCCGCGGAGGGCATCACGGAGTCCATCACGGAGCGCGACCGCAAGGACTCCCAGCGCAGCGTCTCCCCGCTCGTGCAGGCGCCGGACGCGCTGCTGGTGGACACCTCCGACATGAGCATAGACGAGGTGGTGGCGCTTGTGGTGGCGGACATCCGCAAGAAACTGGCCTAACCCCCCCCTTCCCCGCCATGGACTGCTCGTTCGTGTACCTTTTCGGCCATGCGGTTGCGCGCGGCGTGTTCCGCGGCGCGTTCGACATCACGGTCATCAACCGGGAAAAGCTCATTGAGGAGGGGCCGGCGGTGCTGGTGTGCAACCACCAGAGCTTCCTGGACCCGCCGCTCATCGGCGCGCTCTACTCCAACCCCATCCACTTCCTCGCCCGCAAGAGCCTCACCAAATCCGCCTTCCTGCGCTGGGCCTTCCCGCACGTCAACGTCATCACCGTGGACCAGGCGCGGCCGGACCCCACCGCCGTCATCCGCTTCATCCGCGAGGTGCGGCAGGGCAAGCGCGTGCTCATCTTCCCGGAGGGCTCCCGCACGCCCGACGGCGAGATAAAAGACGCCATGCCGGGCATCGGGCTTATCCTGGGCCGTTTGGGAGCGGAGATACCCGTGCAGCCGCTGCGCATCGAGGGCGCGTACGACTGCCTGCCCATCCACAGCAACAAGCTGCGCCTGCGCCCCATCACCATCTCCGTGGGCGATCCCATCCCGCTCACGGAGCAGGATTGCAACGCGCACGGGCGCGAAGCCCAACGTGCGCTCGGCGGGAAAATCATGGACGCCATCCGCGCGCTGCCCACCACCGTTTGATTGATTGGCTCCCCATGCTCACGCGCCTGCGCCTCAGCCGCTTCCGCTGCTACGGCAGCCTGGATTGGGAGATACCCGCCGAGGGCGCGGTGCTGGTGGGCGGCAACGCGCAGGGCAAAACCAGCCTGCTGGAGGCCGTGTGCCTGGCGCTCACCCTGCACTCCCCGCGAGCGTCCCGCCTGGACCGCCTCGCGCAGCACGGCGCGGACAGCTTCGGCATCTCCCTGGAGGGGGAGGACGCCACGCGCCGCCTGGTGTGGGAGCGCGGCAAGCGCGTCTCATTGCGTCTCAACGGGGCTGACTGCGCGGACTACGGGGATTTCCTGGCGGACTCCCCGCCCGTGGCGTGGCTGGGCAACAGCGATATCATGCTGGTGCGCGGCGCGGCGGAGGAACGCCGCAAATACCTGAACTTCCTGGGCGCGCAATGGCACCCTGGCTACCGCAGCGCCCTGCAGGCCTACAACAAGGCCCTGAAATCCCGCAACGCGCTGCTGCGCAACCCGCGCCGCAACGCCGCCGCCCTGCACAGCTACGCAGAGCTGCTGGCGCAGCACGGCACCGTGCTCATGCAGCTGCGGGAGCGCCTCTTGAACCTCCTGCTGCCCCACATCAGCCACAACCACCGCAGCATCTCCGGCGGCAGCGAGCCCGTGGGACTGGCCTACGCTCCCTCCGCGCCCTCCGACCTCCTCAATGCCATTGAGGCAGCCGCCGAGGCCGACGAGCGCGCGGGCTGCACCACGGTGGGCCCCCACCGCGACGATTTCCTGCTGGAAATCGACGGTGCGGCGGCGGCGGACTACGCATCGGAGGGCCAGCAGCGCACGCTCGCCACGGCCATGCAGATGGCGCAGTCCGACCTCCTGCAAACGGAGACCGGGCTCTCCCCCGTGCTGTTGATAGACGACATTTTCGGCGAGCTGGACGCGGCTCGCCGCCAATCCCTGCTGGCCCTGCTGCCGGAGAGTTCGCAAGTGTTCATCACCACCACCTCCGCGGACTGGGTGAAGGACTGCGGCCTGCCCATACGCAGGGTGGAGGGCGGAACCGTTAGAATTTTGGATTGAGGTTTTGGGGATATAGGATTATTGTCGCATGGTGCGTGTACGGGACATAGCGTGTGTGGTGGCGGCGGCGGTGCCTTGGGCTGCCGCGGCGCAGGAGGGTGTGCCCGTGTTGCAGGACGACGACACGGCGGAGGAGGTGGAGGCCGTGGAGGAGCCGCCCGCGCCGGAGTACACGCCGGAGGGGTATGCCATCGTATTCCGCGAGCCGTCGAGCGCCATGTTCCACCGCCGCTACATGCCGGTGGAAATCACCATCCAGAAAAGCTGGAAGCTCACGCCCGCGCAGATGGTGACGGCCATGCAGCTGCCGCGTCCCCGCAAGAACGGCAAAGGCTACCTCTACCCGGAGGATTTGCTGCCCACGGATGAGCAGAAGGCGGACGGCTCCGCGCTCACGGAGAACCAGCGCTACCTGATGCGCCGCGCGCGCCGCAGCGCCATGGACACGGAATGCTGGGAGTGCTACAAGGCCGCCAAGGCCTTCAACCGACAGTATGCGGAGCAGCTGGAACGCATCGACAAGCGCGGCAGGCACATCCGCATCAACCTGGCCATCCAGCACGGCTTCTACATGGACGGCGCGGCGGAGCTGCTGAACTTCTCCGTGTGCAGCGGCAAGAAATCCACCCCCACGCCGCAGGGGCACTACCACATCATCGAAAAGGACAAGGAGCACAAGTCCAACCTGCACAACAACGCCAGCATGCCGTTTTTCCTGCGGCTCACGCTGGACGGCGTGGGCCTGCACCAGGGGCCGCTCATGGGCTATCCGTCGTCGCACGGCTGCATCCGCCTGGGCTCCACCACGGCGCAGCGCCTGTTCAAGGAATGTGAGGTGGGCACGCCGGTGTTCGTGTACCACGATTCCACGGAGGCCAAGCCCAAACCGCCCAAGAAGACGACGCCGCGCCGCAAGCGCTGAACCACCCCCCTGCCCTATGTACCTCCTTTTCGACTGCAACAACTTTTTCGCCAGCTGCGAGCAGGTGTTCCGCCCGGACTGGCGGCGCCGCCCGCTGGTGGTGCTGTCCAACAATGACGGCTGCGTCATCTCCCGCAGCCCGGAGGCCAAGGCGGCGGGCATCCAGATGGGCGAGCCGTACTTCAAGTGCCGCGACCGCCTGGAGCGGATGCGCGCGGTGGTGTGCTCCGCCAACTTCGCCCTCTACGGCGACCTCTCCGCACGCATGATCTCCATCCTGGAGGAAAGCCTTCCCAATGTGGAGCAGTACAGCATCGACGAGGCCTTCAGCTTCGGCGACGACGGCCACGACTGGCTGCCGCTCTGCCGCGAGGTGCGCCGCCGCATCCTCCGCTGGACCGGGCTCACCGTCAGCACCGGGATTGCCCCCACGCGCACGCTCGCCAAGCTGGCCAACGAAACCGCCAAGCACGACGCCCGCCACAACGGCGTGCTCGCCCTCACCGCGCCGGAAGACTGGCAGCCCCTGCTGGAGAGGACGCCCGTGGGCGAGGTGTGGGGCGTGGGCCGCCGCCTGGCGCCGCGCATGAAGGCCATGGGCATCATCACCGCCGCCCAGCTGGCGAATGCGGATTTGGCGCGCCTGCGCGCGTCCTTCGGCGTGCACGGCGAGCGCCTGGCGCTGGAGCTGCGCGGCATCTCCTGCCTGGACACCGTGGAGGGCGCGGCGGAAAACCGCACCCAGGTGATGGTGACGCGCACGCTGCAGGAGGGCATACGGGAGCTGGAGCCTCTGCGGGATTCCCTCTGCCGCTTCGTGGAGAAGGCGGGCCGCATCCTGCGCTCGGAGGGGCTCATGGCGTCGTCGCTCTACGTCATCCTGCGCACCTCGCGCTTCGAGGACGCCGGCAGCCTGTACGCCAACGAGGCCGGATGCAACCTGCCCGCCCCCACGGACGACACGCGCGTGTTCTCCCACGCCGCGGGCGAGCTGCTGAAACAAATCTACCGCCCCGGATACCCCTACCGCAAGGTGGGCGTGATGCTCGCCAACCTGCAATCCGCGGACAGCGTGCAGCCCACCTTCGACGCCCCCGACGCCGCCCCCTCCCCGCTCATGCAGGTGCTGGACTCCCTCCAGCAGCAGGGCCACAACGTGCATTTCGCCAACCACTCCGACCGCACCTTCTGGAACAAGGCATACGTCACCCAGCCATACACCACCAGCTGGGACCACCTGCCGGAAGCCCGGTGAAAGATTTTACTATTTGAAAATTCGATGCGGGCGGTTTTGACTTGACTTCGCGCGCGCGTGGGGGGATAATGCAGTATCGCATTATCCCTTTATGAAACCTACATCACCTTGCGTTAGTTTGTTATTGTCACTCCTTGCGACCGTGGCGGGAATCACCACGGCCAGCGCATCCGAAACGTATTCCGCGGACGGCGTGAACCTGGACAACATTCTGGAATCCACGCGGTTCTACGACACGGACAAGGGCCTGTACTGGAAAGATGAGGGCCAACCGTACCGCGGCGCAGAGGAGCTTTACGGACAAAGCGGGAACTTCAATTTCCTGGGCGAGCTGCAATCCCGCATCCAGGGCACGGCGTTCACGACGAGCGCGTTCAACAATCTGGTGAACGACGGCAACTCGTGCTGGTACTGCGTGGGCGCCAACATCATCCAGTACTGGGAATCCTACTACGGCGTGTTCTACAAGGGGAAGGACCCCCTGCCCTACGGATACACGTACAGCACGGACAACCTGGCCAAGCTGGCGGGCACGCAAAGCCTGGACCTGCACATGTTCTTCTACGACAACTGGACGCAGGAGGACCGGAGCGGCAATGACGCCGGCGGCGACGCGGAAATGGCGGCGGTGTGGTACCTGGCCACAGGCAAGAATATGAGAGAGGGCTGGGCCAACTATTCCCAGCTGGTGAACGGAGCGGCGGAAGCCGGCTTCTTCTCCGAGTACTTCACGGAGAGCGCGGCGTCCCGCGAGGCCTATTACATCGGCGGTGACGCATCCGACCTCATCTCCGCCACGGACTTCATGCGCGAGGCGTTCGGGTTCGACCGCAACGGCAACCAGGAAACCTACGGCCAGCTTGCCTACGTGGGCGTTATGAACAAGGCGGGCCAAGGGCACGCGCTGACGTGCTACGGATTCACCACTGGGAGGGACGGGCAGCTGGAATCGCTGTACCTGACGAACTCCGACGACAAGGAATACAAGGTGGTTCAGGTGTACGTGGGACTGAACAAGGAAGGCTACCTGCACCTGTACGAGGATGCGGCGCACACCAAGGGCTGGGTCATGTTCGGCGGCGAGTGGAACATCTGCGATATCACCTACATCAACACACCCGCCATCCTGCGGGAGATGTACGACGAATACACGAGCCAGCCCCTGACGTGGACGGGCGCGCAGAGCACGTGGAGCGGCACGGATGCCGCCAAGGCCACCACGAAGGACCTGCCGGGCAAAGACTCCGGCTGGCAGGTGTACGCCATTGACGACTACTACGCCAGCTACTACCAGGACGGGCGCGAGGTGACGTTCGACGACCTGGCTACCCAGAAGAATGTGAACCTCCAGGGCGCGCTGAGCACGCCCGTGCTGCACCTGGAGAACAATGCGGGCGACTACACCTTCACGGGAGCCACAGAAACAACGCTCCACGCAAACGTCATCAGCAAGCTGGGGGCAGGCAGGGTCACGTTCACCAAGACCGCCCTGAATGCGGGGACCGTGAGCGTGGGCATGGGCACGCTCAGCCTGGGCGCAACCGCGCCGCTCACCGCGCTGAGCGGCGCGGTGGACAACCTGGGCACGCTGGAGATTGCCGCGGGCGGCAAGGCCTCGTTCAGCGACGGGCTGACCATCCGCGACAGCGGCACGCTCGCGGTCATGGGCAATTCCACGCTCACCACCACGCTCACGCTGGAGGAGGGTTCCAACCTGTATTTCAACTTGGGCAGCGGGAACATCAGCAGCCCGCTGCTGACGCTGACCGGCGACCTGAACGTGCTGGGTAGCTGCTCGCTGACGCTGAACGAAAAAGCGCTGACGGTGGGCAAATCCTACATCCTGATGAGCGTGAGCGGCAGCGTGACGGACTGGAACGACATCACCACCAACTGCGGCGTGCTGACGCTGAACGGAAAGCAGCTCATCCTGGACTACACGGGGGCGGACAAGCTGACGTGGACAGGCGGCAGCGGCAAGTGGAGCAAGGCAAAGTGGGACGGCGGCTCCGCGGAAAGCACAGGTGCCGATGTCACCTTCTCGCGAACGGGAACCACCACCATCACCGTTGAGGGAACCGTTTCCCCGCACAGCATGGCCTTCACCCAGGGCACGTACACCCTGGCTGCGGGCACAAGCGCCGCCATCAGCGGCTGCCGCACCGTCACGCTGGGCAGCGGGGCAACCGTCACCTCCCAAGTGGACCTCGCGGGCGCGGATGTCAGCCTGGAAGGCAATTCCAAGCTCACCATGAGCCTGCAAGCCGCCAACGGCGCACTGGGCGGGCTGGAGATGGCGAAGGGCTCCACGCTGGTGCTGGGAGGCAGCACGCGCTACACCGTGGAGAAGGCGGGCGCGCTCAACGGCACCATCCAGCTGAACGACACGGCCGTCCTGCAACTGCGGACAGCCATGAGCACCGACCTGTACGGCGAAATCAAAGGCAACGCCAATACGCAGCTCGCCCTCACCAACTCGTCCACCGCGGATGATGTCACCTACTACATGGACGACGACCCGACAGGCTTCCTGGGCACCATTGCAGTGGGCACGGACACGGAAACGCACCGCACCACCCTGCTCATGGACACCGCGGCGCACAAGTTCACGCTCAACAAGAGCGGCGAGCTCAGCCTACGCGGCAACGGAAGCGCCACGGGCAAGATCAACGGCACAGGCACGCTCACCATTGAGAGCAACGCCAACTACCAGCTGGCACCCGGCGGCACCGCCGCATTCGGGTCGGACATCTCGCTGAACGTGATGGGCACGGCGCTCATCGGCACGGCGGAATCTCCAATCACGGCCGGCATGCCGAAAAAGGTGACCGTATCCGGCAACCTGACCACCTACTTCAAGTCGCCCAGCGGGGTCAAACCCCTGGCGCTGGGCGAGCTGGTGCTCCAGGACGGCGGCAGCTACACGCTGATTCACACGGAGCGCACGCTTTACAGCGCCCACACCATCGACAAGCTGACGGTGGACGGCGGCGGGCTCCTGACCAACTCCATCTTGAACGTGGACGAGGAAACCGTTGCGCCGCAGTTCAAGCACGACATCATCATCAACACCCTCTCCGGCATCGGCACGCTTGATTTGGATACGTCGTCGGATGTCTACGTGACCAAGACCACCATCAACGATACGGCATCCGGCGGGTACAACGGCGATATCGTCATCCACAACCCGCACTATTACAAGACGGACTACTACTACTACCCGAACTACGACCACGGGCAGGTGGTGGAGATGAAGTCCGGCACGGTCAACGGCGTGGTGCGCCTGGAGGCGCACGGCATGATGAGCGACAGCAAGGCGGATCCGTTCCCGCAGACACCGTACGGCCTGGCCGGGTTCGGCCTGGGCGGTGACGTCACCGTGGGCGGACTGGACGACACGGAATCGTCCAAGACCACCTACCTGTACAGCGGCAGCTACCAGGCAGCCGTGGCGACCAAGGATAACAGCCACTTGTTCGCCAACAACATCGCGCCGGATAAGCACACGCTGACCATCAACGCGGCGGAGGACTACGAGTTCCGCGGCCAGGTGTTCGCCTGGCTGAGCCTTGTGAAACAGGGAGGCGGCACGCAGACGTTCAGCGGGGACACCTCTTTGTTCGAGGGCGGGCTGCGCGTGGATGCGGGCGAGCTGGTGTTTGAGAAGGGCATCTATGCGGCGGAAAGCGTGACGCTCAACGGCGGCACGCTGCGCCTGCACGGCGGCAAGCTGGCAGGGCTGGGCGGCAGCGGCGGCACGCTGGCGCTGGATGCCGCGGCTGACGGCAAGGCGTACGATATCGACCTCACCGGGTCCACCGACAGCTATGCGGTGCAGCTCAACGGCACCACCGCCCACGTAACGGCCTCCGGCGCGTTCGGCGGCTCCATCACCACCACCGGCACCAGCGGCATCACCGTGGACAGCGGCAAGAAGGTGACGCTGCAAAGCGCCATTTCCAATAGCGGCACGTTGACGCTGAAGGGCGCCATCGACGCCTCCGCGCTCACGCTCACGCAGAACAGCGCCACCCACGTGGACACCACGGGCAAGATGGGAGCCAGCGGGTTCGCCAAGGCCGCGGGGGCGTCCGTCACCATCGTGAACGACGGCACCATCGTGAACAACGGTGTCACCGTCACCCACGAGGGGTTGCAGTCCGGCACGCTCACGCTGCGGGCGGACGGCACCGCCGGGTTCGGCGGCGAGGTGGACCACACCACCTACCTGCTGACGGGAACGGACACGGCGAGCGTGAGCGCCATCACCAAGGCGGCAGGCGGCAAGCTGACGAGCATCCGGGTGGAGGGCGGCACGCTGACGGTTGACGCGGCGAGCGACCTGGTGACCGCCACGGGCGGCACGCTCAACGTGACGTACGCCGGCACGCTGGGCGCCGCGCTGAGCGGCACGGCCGTGCTCAGCACCTCTGCCAACGCAAGCATCAGCCGCGCCAACAGCCACAGCGGCGGCACCACCGTGCAAAGCGGCACGCTGCGTATTACCAACAAGGCCGCGCTCGGCACAGGTGCGGTCACGCTTTCCGGCGGCACGCTGGAGATTGCCGCCAACGGCTTCACCAACACCATCACCGCAGAGGAGAACAGCGGGCTCACCATTGCCGGCGGCAGCACGCTCACACTGACGGACGCCATTGCCAACACGGGCAAGCTCACCATGAAGGGCGCGTTCAACATCTCCGCGCTCACGCTCTCGGATGCCGAAGTCACGCATGTGGACACAGAAGGCAGGACCGGGGCGAGCGGCTTCACCAAGACCGGCGGACGCAGCGTCACAGTGGTGAGCGGCGGCTCCACGGCGGATGCCGGGGCCACCTTCACCCACAGCGGGCTGAAGAGCGGCGAGGTGCTGACCCTGGGCACGGACGGCAGGGCCACCACCGGTGACGGCGTGGTGGACTACACCAGCTACCTGCTGACGGGGACGGACACAGCGACCGTGAGCGCCATTGTGAACGCGGCGAAGGCGCACAGCACCACACTCAACGGCATCAACGTGGAGGGCGGCAAGCTGACGGTTGACGCCGCCACAAACCTGATAAGCGCCACGGGCGGCAAGCTGGACATCACCACCACCGGAACGGTGGGCGGCACCGCCAGGGACACGGACATCACCGCATCCGCCGGCACGCTGAACACGGCGCTGAGCGGCACGTCCTCCATCACCGCCAAGGGCAACGTCACCATCAACCGCGCCAACACCCACACAGGGAACACCACGGTCATCAACGGCAAGCTGCACATCGGCAACAAGGACGCGCTAGGCACGGGCAAGGTGACGCTGACGAACGGCACGCTGGAGATTGCCGCCAACGGCTTCGCCAACACCATCACCGTCGGCGCAGCCAGCGGCATCACCGTTGTCACGGGTAGCACGCTCGCGCTGACGGACGCCATCGCCAACAGCGGCACGCTCACCCTCAAGGGCGCGTTCGATGCCTCCGCGCTCAAGCTCGAGAAGGGCGAGGACACGCACGTTGACATCTACGGCAAGACGGGCAAGAGCGGATTCGCACAGAGCGGAGGATATTCCGTCACCCTGGTGAACGGGGGCACAACCGCCAACGGCGGCACCACCATCACACACACCGGGCTGACGGGCGGCGAGAAGCTCACGCTGGGCACGGACGGCAAGGCCACGACCGCCGGCAAGGTGAACCACGCCACCTACCTGCTGACGGGGACGGACACGGCGAACGTGGCGGCCATCAACCAGCAGGCGGGCGCCGAGCTGACGAGCATCAACGTGGAGGGCGGCACGCTGACGGTTGACGCCGCCACGGACAAGCTGCACGCCACGGGCGGCTATATTGAAGTCACCAAGGCCGTGAACGTGGGCGGCAGCATCTCCGGGGCAAAGGTTACCGCCAGCGCAGGAACGATTGCCGCCACCATCAGCGGTTCCAAAGAACTGGTGGTGAACGAGGGGTCCAGGGTGATTCTCAGCGGCAGCAACACCTACACCGGGGGTACAGGAGTGTACACGGGCGGCGTGCTGCGCGTGGCCGACGCGAACGCACTTGGCACCGGGGAGGTGCTCCTCTCCTGCGGCACGCTGGAGATTGCCGCCAACGGGGTGGGCAACAAGATCACCACCTCCTGCTCCGGCAGCGTGGTGAGCGTGGAGAAGGATTATACGCTCACCCTCAACCAGACCATTGAAAACAAGGGCACGGTCACGCTGAAGGGCGCATACGACGCCTCCGCGCTCACGCTCGTGAAGGGCGGCTCCACGCACGTTGACATCTACGGCAAGACCGGGGCAAGCGGGTTCACCAAGACCGGAGCCTCCAGCGTCACCATCGTGACCGGCGGCACCACCAGGGACGGCGGGGCGACCATCACCCACAAGGATCTGGCGGCGGGCGAGACCCTGAAGCTGGGCTCGGACGGCGTTGCCACCTCCGGCGGCACGGTGAACCACACCACCTACCTGCTGACGGGGACGGACACGGCGAACGTGGCGGCCATCAACCAGCAGGCGGGCGCCGAGCTCACGAACATCAATGTTCAGGGCGGCACGCTGACGGTTGACGCGGCCACCAACCTGATTACCGCCACGGGCGGCGCGCTGAACATCACCACCTCCGGGGCGGTGGGCGGCACCGCCAGGAACACGGCGGTCACCGCATCCGCCGGCACGCTGAACACCGCGCTGAGCGGAACCACCTCGCTCACCACCAAGGGCAACGTGACCATCAACAACGCCAACAGCTACACCGGCGGCACCACCGTGCAGGGCGGCACGCTGCACATCGGCAACAAGGGCGCGCTCGGCACGGGAGCCGTAACGCTCGGCGGCGGCACGCTGGAGATTGCAGCCGGCGGCTTCGCCAACACCGTCACCGCATCCGGCACCAGCGGTATCACCGTGACGAACGGCAACACGCTTACCCTCGCCAAGGCGCTCGCCAACAGTGGCACGGTCACCCTGAAGGGCGCGTACGACGCCTCCGCGCTCACGCTCGTGAAGGGCGGCTCCACGCACGTTGACATCT
>JAKSOT010000037.1 GCA_024405455.1 Akkermansia sp.
GTTGGGGCATCCCACCCTTTGTGTAGGAACGAAGCGGACGAGGCTTGAACTCGCGACCTCAGCCGTGACAGGGCTGCGCTCTAACCAAACTGAGCTACCGCTCCTTACCTTGTTGCACCCGCCTTGCAGCGGAAGCGAGGACAATATACACGCACACGCCATACTTGGCAAGCCTTTTTTTGTAAAAAATCACGGCATTCTGCATGCGGGGCGCTGCATGGGCTATTCCGGCAGGATTTCCAGGAAGATGAGCGCGTCGTCGTCAGCGGTGTCCAGTACCTCGAAATCAGCCTCGGTGTGGATGGGGTAGCAGGCGGCTCCCCAGAGGGCTGCCAGGTCTGATACGCGGAATTCCTGCGGTTGGCAGAGCAGGCGCTCCAGCTCGGGGTCTTCATCCGTGTCGTCCAACGCCTGTTCCGCGCCGTTGTTGGCAAGGACGGCAATCACGCGCTTCCCGGGCGGCAGCTGGGGCAGGATGGCGGGGGCTGCCAGGTCGCGCAGCACCGCCAAATCCCCGATGAGGCAGAAGGCGCTTTCCGCACCGGCGGAGAGGCCGAGGAAGGTGGAGAGGACGCCCTGCGAGCCCATGGTGTGCAGCGAGCGCAGGTAGAGGGTGGGCACCTGCCATTGGGCGTAGCGGTTCCAGAGCGTGGAGGCGGTGGGGCTGCCCAGGCAGACGCATTCCGCGAGGGAGGCGTGCGTGGAGAAGGCGCGCACCAGGGCGGGCGCGGATTCCTGGCTCTCCCGCAGCAGCTCCTCCGTGCGCCCGGACACCTGGCGGGAGGCGGGCAGCAGGCGCATGGCATCGCCCACGGGCGGCACATCACCGAGGGCGTTCAGGCTCTGCTCCGGCTCGCCCTCGATGACCTCGCTCTGGCGCGTGAGACCGGAGAATCCGCTGCGGGTGACGGAGAACACTTGGGTGTCCGGCATATCCTCCAGCATGGGCCAGAAGGGAGATTCCGGCACGGCGCCCACGCGCAGCACGTAGGGCGGCGGGGTCTCGCAGAGAATGTCCTCCGCATCGTGCAGGCAGTAGGCGGCCAGTTCCTCGCGCAAGCCGCTGGCGGCATCCGCCACCACGGGCACGCGCAGGGTGCGGGCGAGCCACAGCACGGGCTCCTGCTCCGCGGGTTCCAGCGCGCCTATCATGAGCACCAGCCCCTCCTGCGCGTGAAAGCGCAGCATTTGCGAGAGCGCCACCAGCGAGCCGCGGAACGGCGGTGTTTCCGGCGGTTCCGCCACGGTGAGCGTGCTCATGTCGCGCGCGGGCATCACGGCTTCCGCATCCACGCGCAGCTGCAGGTGCACGGGAAAGCCCTCCGCCAGCTGGCCCGCCAAATCCGGCAGGTCGGAGACGGGGCACGGCAGCTCCAGCTGCACGGTGGGGGCGTAGATGCCGAAGAGTGATTCCTGCTCCACGCAGGCGGGCGCGCCGGTGCCGCCGGCGTTGGCGGCATCGTCCACGGTGACGATGAGCAGGGGATGCCGCCCGTAGTAGGCGTTCACGGCGGCGGGAAGCATGGCCGCGGCCTCGTTGCCGCTACCCGCCACCACCGCCACCGGGCGCCCCGTGGCCTGCACGCGCCCCAGTGCAAAGAACGCCGCCGCCGCGTTGTCCGCAACGTCCCAGCGGTGGACGACGGGGCATACCGCCAACGCGCGGTACAGCGGAGCGTTGAGCCTGCCGGGGCAGCAGACCCATTCCGCGATGCCGGCCAGCGCGGCGCATGAGACGAGGGAGTACATTATTCGGGAAGCGGAACGGGGTCGCCGAGGTGCTTGGGTTGGCTGCCGAGGATGAAGTCGCACACCATGGCGATGCGAGCGGCGCGCTCGCGGATGCCCTGTTTGAGGCGGGCGCCGCGGGTGATGGGTGGCAGGGATGCCTCGTAGCCCTCGGCATCGATGTCATGGTGGCGTGCGATGGCCACGGCGCGCTCCACATGCTCCCTCTGGCTGATGATGGTGAGGGGTTCAGCGCCGAAGATTTGCTTGGCGCGCACCACGGAGTCCAGCGTGCGCAGGCCGGCGTAGTCGCACACGATGCGGTCCTCCGGCACGCCTTCCGCCACCAGGGCGTTGCGCATGTCGCGCGGCTCGTTGTAGTTGGCGGCGCGGTTGTCGCCGGAGACAATGATGCAGCGGAGCTTGCCTGCGCGCCAGAGTTCCGCGGCGGCCTTGATGCGTCCGGTGAAGTAGTAGTTGAGCCTGCCGCGGGCGATGTACTTGCTGCAGCCGAGCACCAGGCCCACGGAGCCGTCGCGGCAGTCCTGCGCCTTGGCGTGGCAGTACGGTGCGGACGGCAGCTCCGTGCGCAGCTCGCACACCGCCACCACGGCGAGCAGCGCCAGCACCGCATAGCACGGGATGCGGCAGAGCTTCAGCAGGCGGCGCAGCAGTTTTTTCATTAGGTAAACGGGGTGTCAGGCAATGTCCACCAGCTCCACGTGCATGGTGAGCTGGTGCGTGTCGCCGCAGCGCAGCAGGATGTTCTCCGCGGGCACGGCGGTGGTTTCCACGCAGATCATGCCGCGCTCGTTGCCGGCGCCCAGGTCTCCCATGCCCTCCGCCAGCTTGGCGCCGGGGTTCCAGACCACGGCGCTGCCGGAGCCGGAGCGGGTGATGCGGATGCTGCGGCCCCAGGCGGGATCGTGGATGGTGATGTCGGCGTGCTCGTCCACGGGGCAGTAGATGCGGTCGATGTGCCCGGCGGGTATCAGCGGGTCTTCCGAGTGCTCCACGGGATCGTCCGCGAACTCGGTGAACGCGCATTCCTCCAAACCTGTCACGGCCGCCTTCTCATAGTCGCTCACGGCAAAGTAGGCGTGCAGCGCGGCGGAGAACGGCATGCTGCGTGGCACGTCCAGCGTCATCAGGCTCACCGTCAGCGTGCGCCCCATCTCGATGGCCAGCGCCGCGCTGGGCATCAGCTCCGCCGCGGGCGGCAGCGCCAGCAGCAGGCGGACCGTGCCGTCGTCGTCCTCCTCCTGTTTGGCGAGCTGCCAGAGGGCGGTGCGGGCCACGCCGTGGGACGGCAGGGAGGGGTCCTCCGCGTTCTTGCCGAACCAGGGCCAGCAGACGGGGATGCCGCCGCGCAGGGCCTTGCCGGGCTTGAAGGCCATCTTGGGGCTGGTGAAGAGCACGGGCCTGGCGCCCTTGGGTGCCCATTCCAGCACATGGCCGCCGTAGAGGGAAATGCATCCGCTGCACAGCGGGGTGTCGATGCGCAGGATGGGGAATTCCTCGCCGTGGGGGTGTTCCGTGGTAATCATGGCGGTGGGGAGTAATAGAAAATACGTTAGGCTTCGACGGCGCCCTCCTCGGTGTCGCGCACGCGCTTCACCACGGCGCCGATGCTCAGCAGCTTGTCGTCCAGCATCTCGTACCCTCGGTCGATGTGGTACAGGCGGTGGATTTCCGTGGTGCCCTCCGCCGCCAATGCGGCCAGCACCAGCGCCGCGCTCGCCCGCAGGTCGCTCGCCATCACGGGCGCGGCGGACAGGCTGTCCACACCGGTGATGATGGCTGTTCCGTTGTCCACCTTGATGTTGGCGCCCATGCGCTTCAGCTCGGAGCAATGCATGAAGCGCTGGGGGAAGATGGTGTCCTTCACCACGCTGATGCCGGGGGTGACGGAGAAGAGGGCGGTCATCTGGGCCTGCATATCCGTGGGGTAGCCGGGATACGGCGCGGTGGTGATCTTGCCGCTCAGGGGCTTTTCGCCCGGCTTCACGAAGACCTCCGTGCCGTCCGCGGAGAACTCCACGCTGTGGCCGCACTCCACCAGCAGGTCCGCTATGGCCTGCACGTGCTCGCGGCAGATGCGGCAGATGCGCAGGCCGTCGCTGATGAGCGCGGCGGCCACCATGAAGGTGCCGGTTTCGATGCGGTCGGGGATGACGGTGTGCTCGCAGCCGTGGAGGTATTCCACGCCGTGGATGGTGATGGTGCGGGAGCCCGCGCCCTCGATGCGCGCGCCCATCTTGTTCAGGAAGTTTGCCAGGTCCACCACCTCCGGCTCGCGCGCCGCGGACTCAATCACCGTGGTGCCGCGCGCCAGCACGGCCGCCATCATCAGGTTGTCCGTGCCGAGCACTGTCGGCCCGTTGTCGCCCCGCATGTCAACCGTGGTGCCCACCAGCCCGTTCGGCGCCTCGATGAGCATGTTGCCGCCCTTCACGCGAACCCGCGCGCCCAGCGCCTGGATGGCTTTCACGTGCAGGTCCACCGGGCGGTCGCCTATCACGCACCCGCCGGGCAACGGCAGCGTGCAGCGCTTCATGCGCGCCATCATCGGCCCCAGCAGGCAGATGGACGCCCGCATCTTGCGCACCTGCTCGTAGGAGGCGGAAGACGAGATGCCGTCGGGCGACTCGATGCGCACGGTGCCGCTGGAGCGCTCCACGGAGGCTCCCAGCTGGCTGAGGATTTGGATCATGTAGTTGGTGTCGGATACATCCGGCACGCGGGAGATGCGCACGGGGTCGTCCGTGAGCAGGGAAGCCGCCAAAATGGGCAGGGATGCGTTCTTGGAGCCGCTGATGTTCAGCCGCCCGCTCAGCTTGTGCCCGCCTTCTACGATAAGTTTGTCCATGGAGCTTGAAAGAGAGGTGTGAATTGCTTCTTCTGCGCGCCATTCTAACATGCCCGCCCGTACCATGCAAGGGTATTCAATCCCCACGTCATGGCGCGCCATACGGAAATACGGCTGCCAGCGAGAAAAAGGCTTGACATATATTCCATTTTGGAATATATTGCCGTTGTGAGCGATTGGGAAATCAAACGCACGGACCAATTTCTGCGCGACCTGAAAAAGCTGCAGAAGGCGCGTCCCGTGGAAACCGCCAAGGTGCTGCTGAACTTGGATACTTACCTTGCCGCCCTCCGGCAGTGCGACAATCCCCTTCAACTCATCAAACTGATGACATGCGTGCACCGGGAGGAAAGCGGATGCCATGCCATTACCCAGCAACCGTTACCCCGAAACGCCATTCCCGTCCGCCTATACCTCTACGCATGCGTCATAAACAAAATCGTCTATCTGATATGTGCTGGAACCAAGCAATCGCAGCACAAGGATAACCAATTTTGCAAGAATTTCATTCAAAGCCTGTCCAAGAAGTGAAGACCATGAACACAAACCCCTATAAGACCAAGACCTGCACCCTTGATGGACTGCTGCGGGAAGTAGCCCCTGCATTTCCTGAACAAGTGGAGGCGTTGCGCCGCAAGTTCTCCATGAGTATGGAGATTGTGCAACGGCGCGTGGCGGCCGGGCTTACCCAAACGGAGCTGGCACGGCGCATCGGTTGCTCGCAATCGCGCATTTCCAAGTTGGAGCGCAGCGAGAACGACAAAATCGGCATGGAGGATTATCTGAAATGCGTGTGCGCCACCTCCACCCAAAAGGGAATCGCATCATCCTCTGTCGGCATAGCGGAACAAATCACCCGCGTTGATTGGGGCAAGCTCAGCAACTATATGGAGCGATTGCTCATTGCAGCACCCGTCTCGCCGCCGCAAAAAAAATGTCAACGGCGCGCATCCTTCGCCAAGTAGGCACATTTAATCCGCATGCGGGATGATGCCGCATGCGGCGCGGATTTCATCATAGGCGAAGGGCTTTCTCTGCATGTCGGAAAGCCACTCGTCGGTCTCCGGCAGGCGGGCGGCGCGGGCGAACATCTCCGGTCGCGTGATGCGTGTGAAAATCAGATGGTGCATCTCCGCCGCGGGGGTGGATTTCACGCCGTAGCCGTCCGGCGCGTTGGAGGACCAGTAGCGGATGCAGGGCTTGCCGTCCTTCATCTCCGTGCCCAGGTACACCACCTGGTGGCCGCGCTCGCGGCAGCCGATTTCCTCGGTCCAGAAAAACTTGAGGAAATCGCCGGGGCGCGCCAGCCGCACGTCTTCGAAATTGCGCCCGGCCTGCAAGTCGTGCACCAGCTTGGCGAACCCCGGGCCGTTGGCGTTCGCACGTCCCCACACGCCTATGCCGTCCCTCTGCTCCGCCATGTCCAGCGCCTGCCACGCCTCCGCCGGAAGGTGGCGCCGGATGTGCAGCTGCCACAGCTCCAGCGCACGCAGCAGCGCCACATAGCACGCCGACGAACAGAACGAGGGTCGCGCCGCCGAAAGGTCCACGTGCAGGCGCTGTGCGGCGGCATCCCAGTGCACGGCGTTGGCGGAGAGGTGGCGGATGGTGTCGGTGTTGGCGGCGTACCCGCCTCCACGCGGCATCTCTGCGCACGCCTTCAGCACGAAGGATGAGAAGGACACCGCCTGCTGGCGCGCCGGCACGCGCGTGGAGGTGCGCCGCACCTTGAGCACGCCGCCCTGCTGCTGTGTGCCGCTGATACCCGCCCCCGCCGCCGTGTCTCCGCACAGCAGGGCCAGGCCGCAAAGCAAAGCTGTGATGCTTCTTCTCACCGCCCGCAGTATACCAAGCCCGCCCGCCCCGCGCAAGCGCGTTGACGGATGAAACAGAATGCTTGACAGCGCGTGCGGGGGAGTGTATAGGGTAGGGTATGAACGCGAAAGCCGTGATTGCCGCGCTGGGGCTGCTGGCCCTGGGAACCGTTCCGACTCATGCCGCAGATAACGCGGCGCCCGCAGCTCCCGCCGCCAAGGCGGAAACGGCCGGGCTGCCAAAGTCCGTGACGTCTGCGCTGGACAAGGGGGATTTCAACGCCGTGCGCACTGCGCTGCTGGCGGAGCTCAAGCAGATGGGCGTGCCGGAGAGCCGCGCCGGGCTGGAGCTGAAGGACGCCCGCCCCGCCGCGAACGACGATGCGGTGAACGCGCTGTGCATGGCGCTGGAGGTGGTGGACTGCACCTCCCCGGAGGTGCTCAATGAATTCGCCAAGGACAAGGACCACCAAAAATTTCTGAAAGCCTTTTTCGCGGATGCGGAGTGGCAGGAGATTTACCTGGGCTGCGGCCTGGTGCCGTACCACAACGATTGGGGCGTGCGCATCCTCTACGATGTGTGGAAGGAGGAGAAGGGCGCGGTGAAGAACAAGCCGCTCGCCGTGGCGCTCGCCTCCTGCTGGGGCGGCGGCGAGACATGGCGGGATGTCCCCATCCAGAAGAAGGACCCCTCCAAGTACAACCCCGTGCGCCGCTACAAGTATTTCCAGCGCCAGCAGGCCAAGGGCGTCCTCTACCCCGGTTTCCGCAAGCTCAAGGCCTGGGAGCTCCGCTTCGTGGTGGCCATCCCCCAGCAGGACTGGGACGACGAGTCATACGAGTGGGCCTTCAAGCACGTCAACATGCCGTGGGACCAGTACGGCTGGGCGTGCTGGCACGCACCGTACACCGACCCCTCGAAGTTCGGCGACAGCGTGCAGAGCGGCGAGTACAACCTGCCGTTCAGCGATGAGAGCTGGGCGGAGGCCACGCAGCGCAACGGCGGCGTGTGCGGCGCGCTCTCCCACTACGGCACCGTGGCGGCCATGGCACACGGCATCCCCGCCTACACCGTAGGCCAGCCCGGCCACTGCGCCTACGCCGTCCGCCTGAAGCGCGGCGAGTGGACCGGCGGATTCGGCGGGCCGGACGGCGGCATGCACAACTACATCTTCGGCAACCAGGCCCCCACCTCGTACAACCTCATGGAGGCCGTCTTCAAGGACGACGCCAAAATCGCCCGCGCCTACCGCGCCAGCTTCCGCGCCCGCGCGCTGGAGGATTTGGGGCAGGACCAGGCGGCCATCGGCGCGTGGCGGGAGGCGCTGGACGCCTCGCCCATGCACCCCTTCTTCCGCAAGGCCCTGCACTCCCTCCTGGTGAAGACCGGAATGGGCCCCAAGGAGTGCCTGGACTACCTCATGGAAACCCTGCCCAAGTACAAGGGCCACGGCGTGGCCGCATGCAACATGATGGACGACCTCAACGGCCCCATCGCCGCCATGGACGACGCCTCCAAGCTCAAGCTCTTCGCGGAGGTCCACCGCATCGTGGCGGAAACGCCCGCCTCCTGGGCCGTGAAGAGCGAGGACACCATCAGCCGCCAGTTCTCCATGCTCCAGTCGGAGGAGGCGCGCCAGCAGCTGCTCGCGGAGGCCTTCGCCGCCTACATGGACGCCGGTGACGGCACCATCTTCGGCCAAATCCTGGAGTGGGCAGTGAAGACCTACGTGCAGAGCGGGCGCGACGACGTGTTCAACAAGGCCTTCGCCGCCGCCACCTCCAAGGCGGCCGGCGCCGCCACGGGCGAGCGCGCCAAGAAGATGAGCCAGGCGTACGGCAAGGCCATCGTGGCCGCAGAGCAGGCGCGCTCCGCCGCCGCGTTCTCCGCGCTCTCCGCCGCCGCTTTGAAGACCTGCCCGCCGGATGTGCGCCCGCCCAAGCTGCAGGCCCAGCTGCCGCCCGGCATCGGCAAGGGCGTGCTCTTCCGCATGTCCACCACCAGCGGGTTCGACGACCCCGTGGCGCACTCCCTGGTGCTTACCCCGCAGGGCGGCCGCTGCCACACCGACCGCGAGGCGCACCCCCACATGATTGTGGAGCTGGACGCCAAGGCCACCGTCACGGGCTGCCTGGTCCACAAGGTGCCCGGGAACGAGGGCCGCATGAAGCGCGCCAAGATTTCCACCAGCACGGACGGCGCCACCTGGTTCGACCAGGAGAAGACCGACAACATGCCCTCCGAGTGGGTGGTGAAATTCAAACCCGGCACCCAGGCCAAGTGGGTGCGCATCGAGTTCGACAACCCGCAGCCGGAGTTCGCCCACATCTCACACTTCCTCATCTTCACCAAATAAGGAGACACCGCCATGAGCATTCGTTCCATCACCTTCAGCCTCCTCCTCGCCGTGCTGACCCCCGCCTTTGCCGCCACTGTGTCGTTCCCGGATTTCCACCAGGCCAAGCAGCAGGCAAAGACAGACAACGAACCCCTCCTCATCCTCTGGTACGGGTCCGACTGGATGCAGGACTGCGCCTCCGTGGTGCAAGCCTGGGAGAAGTTCGCCAACGACGGCAAGCTTCCCATCGTTTTCGGCCAGTACAACGACAAGACCGGCCAGACCAGCGACGAGCGCCGCAAGAACCAGAATGAAATCGGCATCGAGCAGTACGACCTGCCCGCAGCCGTCCTCCTGGCACCCGACGGCACGCTCATGGCCACCTGGAACGGCAAGGACGTCCGCAAGCCGGAAGGGCTCGCCAAGGACGTGGCCGCGCTCATCCCCAAGGCCGAGCAGTTCATGAAGCTCGCCGCCACCGCGCGCGACCGCGGCGGCGTGGAGGGCGCACAGGCCGCCGGCGCCGCCCTCAAGCTCATCCCGTATGCGGACGCCCGCCGCCACAAGGAGCTCACAGGCATCATCAACAGGAAGGACCCCGACAACAAGACCGGCATGCGCGCCCTCTTCGCCATGGACCACCAGGCCATGTACAAGGAGATCAACAACATCCTCAACGGCGGGCCCGACGGCAAGCTCAAGGACGGCGCACGCAACTTCGACGAGGCCGCGCGCTACGTGCAGGCCACCATGCGCAACTCCGGCATCGAGAAGGGCAACAAGGCACTCACGGAAACCCGCCAGCAGTGGCTCGCGGGACTCGCCTACGTCTACCGCGAGAAATTCAAGGCCACCAAGGACGAGAAGGACCGCAAGCGCCTGCTCGACACCCTCGCCGCATGCGTGAAGCTCAACCCCAAGAGCCAGTACGGCATCGGCGCCGCCAAGTACCACCACTACTGGGACCCCAAGTCCTTCACCGTCATCGACAACATGTTCTACAACCCCGGCGACCAGACCCACAACTTCGAGAAGGACTGGCACGTGCTGGTGAGCAAGAGCATGGACGGCTCCGGCACCTACGAGTTTGAGCTTGTCCCACGCGAGAACGGCCGTCTCATCACCCGCAACTTCCGCCTCGTCGTCAACGGCAGGGAAGTAGCCAAGGCCGATGCCGCGCCCGACAAGGACACCAAGAAGGTCACCTTCAAGGTCCCCGCCGTCAAGAAGGGCGACAAGGTGGAGGTCTGGCTCACCGCAGAATGCCGTGACGGCTGGTTCGGCTGCTCCGGCGAAATCAAAATGACCAAAATCCGCTGACCCGGCGCAGCCTAACTTTGAGCCGCTTCGCGGCGACAACTTTTTTCCCGCAAGCCTCGGCGTAGCTTTAGCGTAGACGGGAGCCCAGGGCGTAGAGCCCTGGGGGTAACCACCCGCGCCTACACACCACGTAACCCCGCCTCCGTGCGGGGTGGATACACGCCAATACTAAAGTGAAATCCCGAAGCGTAAAGTGAAGACATCTTCTTATGTTTTTGCTGTAAACATAAGAGACCGCCGCAAATATTCTTCACTTTTTGACAAAAATCTTCACTTTTGGCTTTACTTTTTACCTTTTGGGGTGTAAAGTGAAGAGCAAACAGCAAATTTATCATGATAGAGGAAGAACTGCACACCCTGATAGAAACAATCCGGTGCCGTGGCTGCGAGTGGCAGACCATGGAGGTCAAAGCCGCGCGCGATGGCTGCCCGGAGAAACTGTACGACACCATGGCGGCGTTCGCCAACCAGGATGCCGGCGGGGTTTTCGTGTTCGGGCTGGACGAGCGGAACAATTTTGAAAAGGTGGGCGTGTATGATGCCCAGGCACTCCAGAAAAGGGTGATGGAGTACGGGGAGCAAATGACCCCGGTGGTGCGCCCCGTCATGACGGTGTGCGATGAAGCGGGCAAGGTCTTTGTCGCCGCCGAGATCCCCGCGCTCGACATCGCCGAGCGCCCGTGCTTCAAAACGGCCAAGGGACGCTTGAAGGGCGCCTACGTTCGCGTGGGCGATGCCGACAAACCCATGACCGAGTACGAAGTCTACAGCTACGAGGCCTTTCGCAAGCGCCTCAGGGATGACGTGCGCCCGGCGGATGAGGCAACCATGGACATGCTGGATCTGCAGCTGCTGGAGGATTACCGCACGCGGATGAGAACCGCAAAGCCCAACCTGGCACGGCTGACAGAGGAACAGCAGGACGTGCTGAACGGCATCACGAAAGACGGCCGTGTGACCATGGCCGCCCTGCTGCTCTTCGGCTTGTTCCCGCAGGCGTTCTATCCGCGGCTTTGCATTACCGCCACGCGCGTGCCGGGCCGCGAGTTGGGGGATGTCGACGCCGCAGGCAACCGCTTCCTCGATACAAAACGCATCGAGGGCACCATTCCCGAGATGCTGGGCAAGGCGCTTGATTTCGTGCGCAACAACATGCGCACCGCCACCGCTATCGACCCTCACACCGGCCTGCGTACCGATGTGCCGCAATACCCGCTGGATGCCGTCCGCGAGGCTGTCCTGAACGCCCTGGTGCACCGCGACTACAGCATCTACACCGAAACCAGGCCCATTCAGCTCAACATGTTCGAGGACCGCTTGGAAATCACCAATCCCGGCGGCTTGTACGGGCGTCTGACCATCGACCAGCTGGGGCATGCCCAGCCCGACACGCGAAACCCCGTTCTGGTAACGGCCATGGAAATCCTGCAACTGACGGAAAACCGCTACACCGGCATTCCCACCATCCGCCGCGCCATGGTTGCAAACCATTTGCCCGAGCCGGTGTTCACCAACATCATGGGAGAGTTCAAAGTCACCCTGTATCATCAGCAGTATGCTCAGCGCGACTTCCTTGATGAGGATGCCTTTGTGCTCGCCGAGGAGACGCCCCGCGACTACATGGCCCAGCCGGTGCCGGTTGCGCCGCGCACCGCGGCAGATGCAAAACACCTGTTGGAATTCTGCCGCACGCCCCGCACGCGCGCGGAAATCATCGCCTACCTCCAGATCGCATCCGGCCAATACGCCCTGCGCCGCTATCTGGTCCCGCTGCTGGAAAGCGGTGCCATCCGCATGACCATTCCGGAATGCCCCCGCAGCCGCGCCCAGAGATTCGTTACCGCCAATCCGGATTACGCGCCATTGGGCCGATAGCGTTACTCTCACCTCATCACCCGCAACTTCCGCCTCGTCGTCAACGGCCGCGAAGTGGCCAAGGCCGATGCCGTCAAGATGAGCGACAAGGTGGGGGCTGGCTTGCCGCGGGTGCGGAGCATGCTGGTGTAGTCTGTCAAGCGTATGATGGGGATTGACATTGCGTCCGGGGCGTGCGAAACTGTCACCATGCGCAACCCTGTCATGTACATGCTGATGTCTGCCGCGTGCGTATGCATGGCGGCAGAGCCCGTGCAGGAGAAAATCACCATGCACGAGGGCGAGACCGTCACCCGCACGCTGGACGGCAATCCCACCACCGGGTATCTCTGGAAGGCGCAGGAGCAGCCGGCAAATTCCCCCGTGAAGGTGGAGACCGCCGTGGTGCCGCGCGAGCGGCAGGGCGGGCGGCCCGTCTGCGGCGCGCCCAGCCCCACGCAGGTGACCATCACCGCGCAGGGCCCCGGCACCGCCACCGTGGTGGTGAACTACGCGCGCCCGTGGGAAAAGGACACGCCGCCGATCAGGACGGTGCAATACGAAATCACCGTGCTGCCCGGGGAATGACAGTTTCCCCGGCGCATTTCCCTTGACTTGTCCGCGCCACCCGTGCCATACTTCGCATGCCGTCGGGGTTCCCCGGAGGCGTGGCTGGAAAACCCCGTCAGGACCGAAAGGTAGCAGCGGTATTCAGTCCACGCTTGTCGGGTGCAGCTCCGGCGGCACTTTTTTGCGGCTTGCCTTGCAGGTGTGCGCGGGGTTATAATGCCCGCATGTTGAAACAGATGTTCATGCTGGCGTGCGCGGCGGTGGTGGCACCGGCGTTCTGCGGGGATTGGATGGCGGATTTCGATGCCGCGAAGGCCAAGGCGCAAAGCGACAAGAAGCCGCTGCTGGTGGACTTCACGGGGTCGGACTGGTGTTCGGCGTGCAAATCGCTGGAGGCGGCTGTGCTCAACAAGCCGGAGTTCCTAGCGTACGCCAAGGGCAAGTTCATCCTGGTGAAGGTGGACCTGCCGATGCGCGCGCAGATGGACCCCGCGCTCAAGCAGAAGAACCAGGCGCTGGTGAAGCAGTACAACATCGAGGGCTTTCCCACCATCCTGGTGATGACGCCCAAGGGTGAGGTGGCAGGCGGGTTCGTGGGTGCCAAGGCCTCCACGGATGCGGTGAAGCCCGTGCTGGACCAGGCGTACGAGAACGCCAAGGCCCTGGTGAAGGCCCACCGCATGAAGGGCAGCGACGAGGAGCAGGCCAAGGCCCTGTACGACGTGTACCAGGCCATGGGCAGGGAGGTGCGCCCCTGCGCCGCCGCCCTGCACAGCGAAATCCGCCGGAAGGACCCGCAGGACACGCTGCACCTGGTGGGCGGGGAGCAGGATGTGCGCGCCCAGGCGCAGGAGCTGGAGGCCCGCACGGGCGAGAAGATGTTCAGCATGACCGGGCAGCAGATACTCGACATCGTGAAGGAGTTTGAGCCGAAGATCTACCCGGAGAACCGGCTTTCCCTGCTGCAGGTGAAGATGACCGGGCTGCTCTACGCCGCGGAGAGCGTGGAGGATATGAACAAGGCGCGCGATATCCTGCTGAAGGACGCGGAGTCCCTGCCGGAGATGAAGGACGAGGTGATGGAGCAGATCCGCCACCAGTTCGCGGACCCCGCCGGCACGCTCAAGAAGATGCAGGAGTTCAAGGCCCAGCAACAGCAACACTGAAACCGCCATGTTTGAAAAAGCGTTTACCCTGGCGGCGCTGGCCGCGCTTGTGTGCCCCGCGCTCTGCGCGGAGTGGCTCACGGATTTCGAGGCCGCCAAGCAGAAGGCCGCCGCCGAGCACAAGCCCATCATCATGGACTTCACCGGTTCCGACTGGTGCGGCGCGTGCATGCACCTGCACAGCACCGTCTTCGAGAAGCCGGAGTTCGACGCCTTCGTGAAGGACCGCTTCGTCCTGCTGGAAATCGACTGCCCGCACGGCGACAAGATGCCCAAGGCGGAGAAGGCGCGCAACGAGGCGCTGGTCACCCGCTACGCGGTGCACGCCTTCCCCACCGTGCTGGTGCTCTCCCCGAACGGCGACGTCACCGGAGGCTTCCTCGGCTCCGGGTTCTCCATGGATAAAATCCAACAGGAGCTGCAGCAGGGGCTGGACAACCTCGCCAAGCTGGAGCACGCCCAGTCCCTCACCGGGCAGGAGAAATTGAAGGCCCTCGGCGAGTTCTACAACGCGCTCAACAACGACGCCCGCCCCTGCGCCGTCTCGCTGGAGGAGCAGATCATCCAGGCGGATCCGCAGGACACCCTCGGCTTCGGCCACCGCCGCGCCGTGGAGCGGCAGCGCAGCGATATCAAGAAGCGCACGCTCATGCTCATGCAGTGGCGCGACCCGCAGCGGATCATGGCCGTGGTGAGGGAGCTGCAACCCACCGTGATGCCGGAGAACCTGCCCATGCTCATGGAGCTGAAAACCACCGCCAGCGTGCTCGCCGCGCAGTCGGAGGACGACTTGATCAAGGCGCGCGACGCCATGCGTGCCGAGATGGCCGTCCTGCCCGACAGCCCTGAGAAGACCGACATCGCCAAGCGCCTCGACGCCACCTTCTCGGACATCCACCACCTCTACCTCCAGCTTCAGGCCACACGCGCCAGGCAGGCCGAGCTCGAACGCATGACCGAAGAGGCAATCGAAAAACAGAAACAGTAGCACCATGCTGGAAATCGATGTATTGACGCTCTTCCCGGAGTTGATCTCCGTGCCGCTCTCCCAAAGCATCATGGGCCGCGCGGCGGAGGGCGGCATCATCTCCGTGAAGGCCCACCAGCTGCGCGACTGGACGCACGACAAGTACCGCCGGACGGACGACTACCTCTGCGGCGGAGGGCAAGGCATGCTCATGAAGTGCGAGCCCATCTTCGAGGCTATCGAGCAGCTGCGCCGCGAGAACACCAGGGTCATCCTCATGACCCCCCAGGGCCGCGTCTTCTCACAGCCCGTCGCGCAGGAGCTCGCCGCCCCCTGCATGGACGGCGGCGACGCGCACTACATCTTCCTCTGCGGCCACTACGAGGGCGTGGACCAGCGCGTCATCGACTCCCTGGTGGACATGGAGCTCTCCATCGGCGACTACATCCTCACCAACGGCGCGATTGCCGCCGTGGTGGTTATCGATGCCGTGGCGCGCCTGCTGCCCGGCGCGCTGGGGGACGAGCGCAGCAGCGTGGAGGAATCGTTTTCCAACGGCCTGCTGGAAGCCCCTGCCTACACCAAGCCCAACGTCTTCCGCGGCATGGAGGTGCCTCCCGTCTTCCTCTCCGGCAACCACCGGGCCATTGAGGAATGGAAGCTGGAGCAGGCCGTGGAGCGCACCCGCCGCAACCGCCCCGACCTCTTCGAGCGATGGGCCGCGGAGCACCCGGAATTCTTCAACCCCAAGCGCAAGAAAACCCGCCCCACCACCTACAAGCCCCGCAAGTCCGACGCATAAAGCCCGCCCGGCTTTTTCCGCCGGACGGGCTTGAAAATCGGGTGACCCCCCGCGCCTCACTTTACAAATCGTAAATCGTCAATTGTAAATCGTAAATTACATATTGACCTTATAGAGCGCCTTGTTGTTGCGGGGATCCACAATGGCGAAGGCCTCGCGGTGGATGGAGGGGTCGCTGCGGAAGATGAGGCGGCCGGCGCACTGGCGCTCCAGCTCCATGAGGAGCTTGGAGTCCTCGTTCTTGAAGCGTGAGAGCACATCGCTGTTGACCACCACGAGCATGTCTCCCACCTTCTCGTGGAAGCGCTGGATGGTGGACTTGAGCTGGCGCTGGATTTCCACGCTCATGGTCATGACGCTCTTGATGCGGCCGCGCCCGTGGCAGTACGGGCAGTGGTCGTTCACGAAGTCCAGCAGGGACTCGTTGATGCGCTGGCGCGTCATTTCCATCAACCCGATGGGCGTGATCTGCATCACCTGGGTCTTGGCCTTGTCGCGCTTCAGGGCGTCCTTCATGGCCTTGTAGACGGCCATCTGGTCCTTGCGGTGGCGCATGTCGATGAAGTCCACCACCACCAGGCCGCCGATGTTGCGGAGGCGGAGCTGGCGTGCAATCTCACGTGCGGATTCCAGGTTGGTTTCCAGGATGGTCTTGTCGAGGTCCTTGTTGCCCTTGTTTCGGCCGGTGTTGATATCGATGGCGATGAGGGCCTCCGTTTCGTCAATCACCAGGTATCCGCCGCAGGGCAGGAGCACCTGGCGCTGGAAAGCCTCTTTAATCTGCTTCTCCACGCCCAGTTCCTCGAAGATGGGCAGGGTGGTGGGCAGGTACTGGATGCGGCGCTTGGCGCGGCGGGAAATCTTGCCGGCGATGTCCTGCATGCGCTCGGTGGTCTCCTTGTTGTCGCAGACGATGTAGTCCACGTTGTCGGTGAGGAAGTCGCGCGCGGTGCGCTCCACCAAATCGGGCTCGCGGTAGACGCAGGTGGCGGTCTTCTGGGTGTTGAACTTCTCTTCCACGCCGCGCCACTGCTCCAGCAGCATGGCCAGGTCGCGCACGAAGTGGCGGAAGCGCTGGCCTTGCGCCACCGTGCGCATGATGATGCCCATGCCCTCCGGCACGTTGAGCTTCTGCACTATCTGGCGCAGGCGCTGCCGCTCTTTCGGGTCGTCTATCTTGCGGGAGATGCCGAACTGGTCCGTGAACGGCATGAGCACGATATAGCGCCCGGCCAGGGAGATGTTGGTGGTCACGCGCGGTCCCTTGGAGCTGATGGGCCCCTTGGTGACCTGCACCATGATGTCGGAGCCGATGGGGTAGATGTCCGGGATGTCCTTGGAGCTGATTTTCTTCTGCTGCTTGCGCGGGCGGCCCTCCTTCTGGATTTCCTCCAGCGAGGAGTCGAGTGCCAGGGGGAGCGCATCCCAGAAGTGGAGGAATGCGTTTTTCTCATAGCCGATGTCCACGAACATGGCCTTGAGGCCGGGTTCGATGTTCTTGACACGGCCCTTGAAGATACCGCCCACGATGTTGTCCTCACCCTCGCGCTCAATGCTGTATTCCTCGAGCACGCCGTCCTCCAGGAGGGCGGCGCGGCGCTCCAGCTTTTCCGCGTTGATCACGATGGTGTTGCCCTCCATCGGGTTGCATTGTCCGAACCCGAAGAGGTTTTTCACTGTGTTAATCATCTTTGAAATAATTGACAAGGTTATATGTTAGGTTTGGTGTTGCACCGTGGGGAAGTTCAAATACCGCCTTGCCGGGGCGGCACGCACTCCTGGCGGCTCAGGTGCCGACCGGGTTTCACCCCGGCGCGGGCAGAGCCCCTTCCGTTGCGCCGGGCTTGCCGAACCCGGCGCCGCGGCTGGTCAGTCGTACGCATCGAACACTGCATCTGATTCCTGCAGGAACTTGCCGGTTCCCTCCGCCACCGCGCTCAGCGGGTCCTCCGCTATCACGATGGGAAGTTGCGTTTCCTCATGCAGCAAATCCGCAATGCCGCGTATCAGCGCGCCGCCACCGGCCACCACGATGCCCCTGTCGTACAGGTCGCTCGCCAGTTCCGGCGGGCAATGGTCCAGCGTCTGCCTCACGGCATTGAGAATGATGTCGAACTTGTCCTTGAGCGCTTCTCGGATTTCCTCGGAGCGCACGGTGACGGTCTTGGGGAGACCGCTACCCCGGTCCCGGCCCTTCACCTCCATCTGCAGCTCTTGCCGCAGGGGATGTGCAGAACCGACCCGTATCTTGATTTCCTCCGCCGTGCGCGGCCCCACAAGCAGGTTGTGGGCGGAGAGCATGTGGCGGGTGATGGAGTCATCCAGTGCATCGCCGCCGCACTTTTCAGATTGGCTGTAGACGATGCCTGAAAGGGATATGATGGCGACCTCGGTGGTACCACCGCCGATGTCGACAATCATGTTGCCTACCGGTTCGGAGACGGGGAGGCCGACGCCGAGGGCGGCGGCCATGGGCTCCTCCACCAGGCGCACCCGGATGGCGCCGGCGTTGTAGGCGGAAACTTCAATGGCGTGGCGCTCCACCTCCGTAATGCCGGAGGGGTGGGCGATAAGCACGCGCGGCCCGCGCAGGCTGCGCTTCTGGCGCGCCTTGCGGATGAAGTAGTTGAGCATCTGGTGCGCCACCACAAAGTCGGCTATCACGCCTTCCTTGAGCGGGCGGATGGCCACCACGCTGCCCGGCGTGCGGCCCACCATGCGCTTGGCCTCCTCTCCCACCGCCATCACCTGGTCGCCCTGCATGGCCACCACGGACGGCTCCCGCAGCACAATCCCCTGGTCCTTGATGTAGACCAGCGTGTTGGCTGTGCCAAGGTCGATGCCGATGTCGTACGTGAACATCTGCGCAAGACTCTTGAGGAAACGGAACATGGAATGAGATTCGGCTGTAAACTTTTCTGCGGGTTATTCTGACTGCCCCGCCGCAAGCGCCCGTACGCGCCTGCGGCAACGCGGGAGCATGCCGCCCGCGCGGCACGCACCTGCGCGTATTATAGATGTGTCCACACCCCCTGTCAACTTATTTTCCCCCATTATGCCGCAATTCCCGCGGCATAACTGCGGCAAATTGCCGCATATTGGGCGAAAACGCTATGATTGGTGAAAGTGGTGTTGGGGGAATTTTCGCTAATTGCTTGCCAAGGGGGCACGATTTGTGTAGAATGCGCTTCCATGGACAGACTTGCAGGCAAGACGGCGGTGGTGACGGGTGCGGGGCGCGGCATCGGGCGGGCGATAGCCCGTCTGTTTGCGGCGGAGGGCGCGCATGTGGTTCTCATCTCCCGGCGCGCGGAATCATGCGGGGCGGCGGCGGAAGCCATCAACGCGGAATATCCGGGCAGCTGCACGGCCATGGCCTGCGACGTGGCGACATCCGCAGCCGTGGAGGAGTGTGCAAGGAACATCCTGGCGGCGTTCCCGAACATAGACATTTTGGTGAACAACGCGGGCATCACGCGGGACAGCCTGGTGATGCGCATGAAGGAGGAGGACTGGGACGCCGTGCTGGACACCAACCTGAAAAGCGCGTTCCTGGCAAGCAAGGCCCTGATGCGCACGCTGATGAAAAGCTCCGCCGGGCGCATCATCAACATCACCTCCGTGGTGGGGCTGAGCGGCAACGCCGGGCAGGCCAACTACGCCGCCTCCAAGGCCGGCGTCATCGGCCTCACTAAATCCCTCGCCAAGGAAATCGCCGGCCGCAAGGTGACCGTCAACGCCATTGCCCCCGGCTTCATCGGCACGGAAATGACCCTCTCCCTGCCGGAGAGCGTGCGCGAGGACATCCTGCGCCGCATCCCGCTGGGCTGCATCGCGGAGCCGGAGGACGTGGCACAGTGCGCCCTCTTCCTGGCATCCGACGCCGCGCGCTACGTTACCGGCCAGGTGCTGGCCTGCGACGGTGGAATGAGCATGTAGGACGGCGCGCGGTAGGCGCGAGGCCGGTTAGTCGCGGTCCTTGAGCAGCTCCTTGAGCTTGGCCTCGGGGTCGGCGAACTCCCTCTTCACGTCCTCCACGTCCTTGGGGGTGCAGGTGGGCTCCAGCTCCGCGAGGCCGAGCATGTACTTCTTGAGCTCCAGCACCTCTTCCACGGTGGTGGCGTTCACAATGAGCATCTGCGCGTGCAGGCCCCAGATGTCCAGGCGGTTCTGGGGCATGGCGACGGGCGCGAATTTCTTGGTGACGCCGTAAAGGCCGTCCGCGCCCTGGGAAACCTTGCTTTCCGCGTAGAACTGGCGCATCTGCTCCTCCGCCTTGAGCTCGTCCTTCATCCCGGTCTCGTGGGCGGTGTCCAGCTTGATGATTTCCTCGCGCATGGCCTTGGAGTGGGCGCGGTACTGCTGGGGGACGTTCACCCAGACGTCGAAAAGGGCCTTGGCGCGCTCCTGCCCGGTGAGCTTGGCGGCCTTGCGGAGCTTCTTGCCGGCCTTCACGGCCTCGTCCAGCGGCTTGGTGACCTGCTCAAAGGTGTTGCGGCCGCCGAAGAACCCGCCCACCAGCTCGCCGGTGGGGTCGGCCACCAGGATGGTGGGGTAGATGCGCACGCCGTACTCCTCGCAGATGGCGGCGTTGTGCTTGAACTGCTCCTCACTGAACTTGGGCTTGTGCGGCATGTCCACCTCCAGGCACACGAACTTGTCCTTCGCGTACGCGTCGAACTCCGGCTTGTCGAAGATGTCTTTCTTCATGGCGATGCAGTGCCCGCACCAGTCGGAACCCGTGAACTCCAGCAGGATGAGCTTGTGCTCCGCCTTGGCCTTCGCCTTCGCGGCCGCAAAATCAGTCATCCACTCCACGCCGAAGGCCGGGGCCGCCATCACCGCCACCGCGCACGCCAATGTCAAAAATCGCTTGAACATAAGGCCAGTATACCCTACCCGACACCCCTTCCGCAAGAGAAATTCACACGCGCGCCGCATGCTATATTGCTTGCCTTTCCCATAGGAAACGGGTATACTTGCAGTCACGGAACCAGCGCGCTGACGCCAAGTTCCGGTGTGTTACCGTTTCCCATGAAACTCCACTTGCCCGCTAAACTCTTCCATGCTGTGCTGGCCTGCCTTGCCGCCGCGGCTTTCTCAACCTCCGCGCACGCCGCGGTCCCGTCCGGCTATAGGACGATAACCATCAGCAATGCCGGCCAGCTGGCCGGCTACACCGATACCGACTACGCGGCGTTCCTCATCAGTGCAAACATCACGGACGGCTCGTACCGCATTTGCGGAGACCACCAGTACTGGAGCGGAACGACGGCGAATACTAGGACCTTGACCTTTTCCTCATTCGATTCCGAAACGCGCGGTGCCCTGTGCGTGGAGAACGATTTGACAATGGAGAAGTTCAAGAATCTGACCTTCGATCAAAACACGTCGCATGGTGACTCGAATGGGGACTACGGCGGTCCTACGGGAGGTGCAGCCGTATCCGGCAGCCGTTACAGCTCCTTGGCGTTCAGGGATAACACGGCTGTGGCTTTTAGCCGGAATTCCGCCGCCTGCGGCGGTGCCGTATACGGCGCAGATATCGCCGTCGCCAACAACGGCAGCGTGGTGTTCAGCGGGAACTCGGCGGCGGGCGAGCAGTA
>JAKSOT010000038.1 GCA_024405455.1 Akkermansia sp.
AGGCAGCGCAGCGCGCGCCGCCAGGGCGATGGAGCCGCCCAGCAGGCCGCAGCCCAAGAGTGTAACAGTTGTGACAGCCATTCGCGGTTTATAATCCGGCAAGTCCCGCGCCGTCAGGCGCGCTAGAATTCCAAATTGTCAATTGTAAATCGTCAATTGTAAATCCCAGGTGTGTTACGGCACGTAGAAATGGTAGTCCGTGCCGCGCACCTTGAGCTCCTTGCCGCTGGGGTAGGGGTTGCCGTTCTTGTCGATTACGCGGATGGTCTTGCTGGGGTCCAGCGGGTTGTACACGCGGGTGGGGTCGCCCTCCACGCGCATGGCGGTGGGGATGTGGCCGTCCTTGTTGGTGATCTTCTTGGGCGCCTCCGGCGTGATGGCGGGGGGCGGGGTCACACCGCTGTCCGGCGTGGTGATGCCGCTGGAAGCGGGCGCGGGCTTGGGCTCCGGCACCGTCACGGGAGCCGGGGCAGGGGTGGGGTCGGGAGTCGTCACCACAGGCGCGGGCGCGGGCTTCGGTTCCACCGGGGCAATCGGCTGGGTCAGGTCGAGCGGCTTCGTGGTGTCCGCCACGGGAGCCGGAGCCGGCGTGGCGGGCGTCTGCACCGCCGGCGCGGTGGCCGGTGCGGGCGTGGTCGGCGCTGCGGTGGGCGCTGCCACGGGTGCCGGGGTGGGCTGCACGTCGCGGTGCGCGTAGTGGGCGGCGTTGTACGGCATGTCGGGCACGCCGGGCGTGACGCGCACGCACGCGCAGAGGGTGATTCCCATCAAAGCTGTTGCACAGAAAAAGGATGTTTTCATGGCGGAACTGGCTTGTCGCTACCTGACAATGTACGCGTTTCCGCCCGAATGTCAATGACAAATCGCGTGCACGAAACGGGCGAATCCTAATCCTAATCCTAATCCTAATCTCGGCAGAGGATATCCTCTGCGGCCTTGACCTGTTCCGCGGTGGGTGTTGGCACGCCGTCCAAGGGATAGGGAATGCCGAGCTGCTCCCACTTGGCGGTGGCGAGGGTGTGGTAGGGCAGGATTTCCACGCGCTCCACGGTTTTGAGGGAATCGATGAATTCCCGGCAGCGCTTCAGCTCCGCGGGGTCGTCGGATATGCCGGGAACGAGCACGCGGCGTATCCACATGGGCTTGCCGTGGTCGGAGAGCCAGCGCGCCATCTCCAGGATGTTGCCGTTGTCGCGCCCGGTGAGCGCGCGGTGGGCCTCCGCGTCCATGTGCTTGAGGTCCAGCATCACCAGGTCCGTGTACTCCATGAGCTTGCAGAAGGAGGAATAAAAGGGCTCCTCCGTGGTGAAGGGGTTGCCGGCGGTGTCCAGCGTGGTGTGCACGCCCTTTTCCTTGGCGAGTCGGAAGAGCTCCGCCACGAAATCCACCTGCACGAGGGGTTCCCCGCCGCTGACGGTGATGCCGCCGTTCTTGCCCCAGTAGTTGCGGTAGCGGTAGGCGCGGTTGAAGAGGTCCTGCGCGGACCATTCCTCCGCCTCGCCGTCCGGCTTCCAGGTTTCCGGGTTGTGGCAGAACTTGCAGCGCATGCGGCAGCCCTGGGTGAAGGCGACGAAGCGCACGCCCGGCCCGTCCACGAGCCCGAAGGTTTCCAGCTTGCTGATGCGGCCCTTGATATCCGGCATGTGGTATAGAGACAATGCGGGCGCAGGTGCGGAAATCCACGCCTGCGCCCGCGGGTTGGGGTTAGAGCGTCTTGTGGCAGGTGCGCGCGATGACGTCGTCCTGCTGCTTCTTGGTGAGGTCGATGAACTTCACGGCGTATCCGGAAACGCGGATGGTGAAGTTGGCGTACTCCTCCTTCTCCGGGTGGGCCTGTGCGTCCAGCAGCTTCTCCACGCCGAACACGTTCACGTTCAGGTGGTGCGCACCCTGGCTGAAGTAGCCGTCCATCACCTGCACCAGGTTGGTCACGCGCTCTTCCTCCGAGTGGCCCAGCGCATCGGGGTTGATGGTCTGGGTGTTAGAGATGCCGTCGAGCGACCAGTGGTACGGGATCTTGGCCACGCTGTTGAGGGAGGCCAGCAGGCCGTTCTGCTCCGCGCCGTAGGAGGGGGATGCGCCGGGGGAGAACGGCGGCCACGCGGGGCGTCCGTTCGGCATGGCGCCGGTGGCCTCGCCGTACACCACGTTGGAGGTGATGGTGAGGATGGAGGTGGTGGCGGTGCTGTTGCGGTAGGTGTGGCGGCGGCGCACCTTCTCCACGAAGGTCTTGAGCAGCCACACGCCGATTTCGTCCGCGCGGTCGTCATCGTTGCCGTACTTCGGGAAGTCGCCCTCCACCTCGAACCCGGTGGTGATGCCCTCCGCGTCGCGCAGGATCTTCACCTTGGCGTACTTGATGGCGCTCAGGGAGTCGATGACGTGGGAGAAGCCGGCGATGCCGGTGGCGAAGGTGCGGCGCACGTCGGTGTCGATGAGCGCCATCTCCGCGGCCTCGTAGTAGTACTTGTCGTGCATGTAGTGAATGAGGTTGAGCACATTCACGTAGATGTCGGCAATCCAGTCCAGCCAGAAGTCGTACTTCTGCATCACCTCGTCAAAGTCCGCGTACTCGCTGGTGATGGGCTCGGTCTTGGGCCCGCACTGGATGCGGTGCTTCTCGTCGAACCCGCCGTTGAAGGCGTAGAGCAGGGCCTTGCCCAGGTTGGCGCGCGCGCCGAAGAACTGGATTTCCTTGCCGGTCTGCGTGGCGGACACGCAGCAGCAGATGGAGTAGTCGTCGCCCCACACGGGCTTCATCACGTCGTCGTTCTCGTACTGGATGGAGCTGGTGGCCACGGAAACCTTGGCGGCGTAGCGCTTGAAGCTCTCGTTGAGGCGCGGGGAGTAGAGCACGGTCAGGTTCGGCTCCGGGGAGGGCCCCATGTTCTCCAGGGTGTGCAGGAAGCGGAAGTCCGTCTTGGTGACCATGCTGCGGCCGTCCAGCCCGGTGCCGCCCACCTCCAGCGTGGCCCACGTCGGGTCGCCGGAGAAGAGCTCGTTGTATGACGGGATGCGCGCGAACTTCACCATGCGGAACTTCATGACCATGTGGTCGATGATTTCCTGCGCCTGTTCCTCGGTGAGGACGCCGTTCTCGAGGTCGCGGGTGAAGTAGATGTCCAGGAAGGTGGAGATGCGGCCCACGCTCATGGCGGCGCCGTTCTGGGTCTTCACGGCGGCCAGGTAGCCGAAGTAGAGCCACTGGCAGGCCTCGTGCGCGTTCTTGGCGGGCTGCGAGATGTCGTAGCCGTAGGCCTGCGCCATCTGCTTCATCTCGTTGAGCGCCTTGATCTGCATGGAGATTTCCTGGCGCTGGCGGATGACGTCGTCGTACATGTTGCCGCAGCCGCAGTTGAGCAGGTCCTCCTGCTTGGCGGCAATCAGGTAGTCGATGCCGTAGAGCGCCACGCGGCGGTAGTCGCCCACGATGCGGCCGCGGCCGTAGGTGTCCGGCAGGCCGGTGACGATGTGGGTCTTGCGTGCGAGGCGCATTTCCGGGGTGTAGGCAGCGAACACGGCATCGTTGTGCGTGGTGGTGTACTCCGTGAAGATGCGCTTGAGTTCCGGGTTCACGGTGTAGCCGTAGTTCTCCGCGGCCTGCACGGCCATCTTGATGCCGCCGAACGGCATGAACGCGCGCTTCAGCGGCTTGTCCGTCTGCAGGCCCACTACCTTCTCCAAGTCCTTCATCGACTCGTCGATGTAGCCGGGGCCGTAGGATGTGAGGGTGCTGACCACTTCCGTCTCGCAGTCCAGCACGCCGCCCTTGGCGCGCTCTTCCTTCTGCAGCTTCTGCAGCGCGCCCCACAGCTTGTCCGTGGCGGCGGTGGGGCCGGCCAGGAACGACTCGTCGCCGTCGTAGTTCTTGTAGTTCTTCTGGATGAAGTCGCGCACGTTGACCTCCTCCTTCCAGATACGGCCCTCGAAGCCGTTCCACTGCTCGTAATGCGGAATATCCTTTAATTTCATTTTGGTTATCGCGTTTAGTTGAATCTTGGGGCATAAGCCGCACCGCGTTCGCATGCCGTTCGGCAGCGGGGATGCAGCTGAGCCGCGCATGCGCGGGGCCTGCCCTAATCTCACCTTCCAGTCTACTCCTTCCGCGCGCGGGCGTCAAGTTCAAATCTCACCGCTGCCGCACATTTTTGGAATAATTCTATTCTAGCGGCAGGGAACCCATCTCGCGCGCCCAGAATTTCTTGGCGTCCGCCGCGGTGAGCCCCTTGAGGTTGAGGTACCGCGAGCGCAGGTGCTCGAGGCTGCGGTGTCCCATCTCCCATTGCAACTGCGAGGGGTCCTTGAAGTGCTTGATGTGGTAGCTGGCGAAAGTGTGGCGCAGGGTGTCCGGCTGCCAGCGCGCGAACCCCGCCGCGCGCCGCAGTCGTTTCCAGCGCCGCGTCCAGTTGGGCGGCGTGATGCTTTGGGTGGGTTGTGCATCTTTCACAAGCGCGCGCAAGAGCCGCAGCAGCGGCGGGTGAAGCGTCACCTGCCGCGGCCCGCCCGTCTTGGTGTGCCGCGGGCTCAGGTACGCCACGCGCTCCTGCAAATCCAGGTCCGCCCACGTGAGGCGCGCCACCTCGAACGGGCGGATTCCCGCCCACATCATAAGCCCCACCGCCGCGGCGCAGCACGCGTGCTCCGGCTGGCTCAGCGCGCGCAGCAGACGCTCCACCTGGCGCAGCGTGAGGATGGCGATGGTGGATTCCACCGCGGGGTCGAACTGCACGTTGACCACGGGGTTGTCGTCGCACCATCCGTTGCGGATGGCCGTTTTAAAGAGGGCGTGCAGGATGCGGCGCGCCTTTGCGCGCATGGCGGCGGTGTCGAACACCTGCTCAATCATGCCGCGGCACATCTCCGTGGTGATGCCGCGCATCTTTGCCCCCGCCAGGTCCGGCACCTCGCGCATCAACCGCATCAGCATGCCGCGGCACTCGCTCTGCGTCCGCGCCCGCCGCCCCTTCCTGCGCTCCACATGCAGCCTCACCGCATCCTGGAAGCTGCATGATTTTCGCGCCTGCCGCCAGTTCCTCAGCCCCTCCCCGTACAGGTTCGCATCTCGCACCAATTTCAAGCGCGGCGACAGCTTGAGCGCGCGCCTCTGCTCGCTCAAACTCTTCACCAGGCACGCGCATTCCATCAGCGTGAACCCCGTCCCCTTCAATACCGCCTCATACTCGGCCTCATTCATCGCCCTGCGTGTATTTCAGTTCCACGAGGCATTGCGGATTCTGGCGCGCAACGTGCAGGCGCGCACCGGGAGAGGTGCGTAGGGCGGGAGGCGTATTCATAGGTGCTCCCCATATCGCATATTCCACCCCCATTCCGCCGCGGCCTCAAAACCCGCCTTCGCACCCCATGAACCTAAATGCCCAACAAAAACCACCCCCTTTCCACGCCCGCACATCTCCGCCTCTCTATATGCAAGGGCGTGCGCTCGTGCGTGCACATGACGTTTCTGCTTGAAAAGGCGGTGGGTTTGTGTTAGTTTGCACGCAACATGAAGACGTCTTTGATACTCATGATGACGGCGCTGACAGCAGGCACACTCGCGGCGGGAACCTTGAAGGAGGACGCGGATTCCTTGAAGGTCCCCGAGGTCTTGCAGCACGGCGTGAAGAAGCTGGCCATGCCCAAGGTGCAGGGTGCCGAGGTTTCCATCCTCGGCGCGGATTACGAGCAGGTCATCGACCGCAAGGGCAACGTGGCCGAGGTGCTCGAGGACACGCCCGTGCGCGTGAGCTTCCAGCTGACCCGCGGGGATGAGAAGGCCGTGAGCAAGGACTACGTGGTGGTCGTCCGCGGCAAGGACGGCGCCCCCGCCCAGGCCAACCCCAAGCCCAAGGTCATCCCGGATATCATGCAGTGGCGCGGCGCCACGGGCACGCGCACCGTCAGCCCGAGCCTCCACATCGGCAAGGGCGTGAAGGGGCTGGATGCCCAGGCTCTCCTCCATGATTTCGCCGCGGTGACGGGCGGCGAGTGGAAGCTTGACCCGCAGGACCGCGCCAGCGGCGTCCGCCTGCGCCTGCACAAGATGCCGGAGCTGGGCGACGAGGGATACCGCATGAGCATCGGCGAGAAGGGCGTGAACATTGACGCCAACACGGCCAAGGGCCTGTACTGGGGCACGCGCACGCTGCTGCAGATGCTGCGCCAGGGCCCGCAGGTGCCGTGCGGCGTGGCGGTGGATATCCCCCGCTACAAGCTGCGCGGCTTCATCCTGGATGTGGGCCGCCTGCCCGTGCCCTACCAGTACCTCAAGGATGTGGTGGACACCATGGCCTGGTACAAGCTCAACGATTTCCACATTCACCTCAACGACAACTTCATCTTCCTGGAGGACTACCCCAAGCTCCAGAAGGACGGTTTCAAGGAGGCCTACACCGGCTTCCGCATGGAGTCCGATATCAAGGGACCGGACGGCGCGCCGCTCACCTCGCCGGATGTCTCCTACACCAAGAAGCAGTTCCGTGAGCTCATCGACTACGCCAAGGCGCGCGGCGTGAACATCGTGCCGGAGTTTGACGCCCCCGCGCACGCCCTCTCCTTCACCCGCGTGCGCCCGGACCTGCGCCTCATGAACAACAACCCGCGCAGCGCGGAGGAGCTGGATGCCGCCAAGCCGGAATCCGCACAGTTCATCGGCGAGGTGTGGGACGAGTACCTGCTGAAGAACGAGAAGCTGGGTCGCCCCGTGTTCGATGGCTGCGTGGTGCACATCGGCGCTGACGAGTTCAAGGGCGACAGCGAGGACTACCGCAAGTTCACGGATGCCGTGCTCAAGCACATCCAGGAGCGCGGCTACACCCCGCGCCTCTGGGGCAGCCTGTCCATCAAGAAGGGCAACACCCCCGTGCGCGCCAAGGGCGTGCAGATCAACCTCTGGAACCGCCAGTGGTACCAGCCGGAGGAGGCCATCGCCGCAGGGTTCGACATCATCAACTCCATGGATGTCCACCTCTACATCGTCCCCTTTGCGGACTACTACCGCATGGACCGCAACCACCCGTGGATGTACGACCACTTTGTGCCGCACAACCTCAGCGGCGTGAATGTGCCCGCCGGCCACCCGCAGCTGCTCGGTGCCGCCTTCGCCGTGTGGAACGACATGATTGACCTCAAGTACCGCGGCTACGGCAGCGTGGATATCTGGAACACCATCTACGATTCCGCCAACGTGATGAGCCAGAAGTTCTGGGGCAAGGAGGACGCCCCCCGCTCCTACCAGGACCATTTGGCGCTCGTTAAGCAGATTGGCGGCGCACCCGGCTGCAACCCGCTCCACGCCACGGACAAGCCCGTGACCTGCGAGGACGCGGATGCCGCCGCCTGCCTCAAGAAGCTCGCCACCCCCGCCGTCGGCCCCAACTACCATGTCACCATGGAAGTGCAGCTGGACCAGGCCGCGCCCGGCCAGGAGCAGGTGCTGCTGGAAGGCCCCACCGGCAAGCTCTTCGCCGCCATGAAGGACGGCACGGTGGGCTTCCGCCGCGACGACTCCGTGGAGTTCTCCTTCGGCTACACCCTGCCCGCGGGGCAGAAGGTGCAGCTGGAACTCGTCGGCAAGCCGGAATCCACCCAGCTGCTGGTCAACGGCCAGCCCGCCGGAAAGCCCGTGGTCGTGCGCACGCATGACGAGAAGGCGGAGCCCATCTCCACCTTCATCCTGCCCACCCTGAAGGTCGGCAGCTTCAAGGGCCGCATCTCCAAGCTCAAGGTGGAGCGCTCCGCCCCGCAGAAGTGATGGCGGACGACGCCAACAGCTCCCTCCCGCCCGTCCCCGGGGACGGACGGGGGGCCTTGCCCCTGTGGGGTGAGGCCCCGCTGTACATCGGCGCGCTCCTGCTGTGCATCGGCTTGGGGCTGCTCTGTCTGCCTCACACGTATCTGCACGACACTATCCATGCCGCCACTCCCGTGGGCGCGGTGATGATGGCGGCGTTTTTCTTCGGCGTTCCGCTGGTGACGTCGCTGGCTTATCTCTATTTCCTGCCGGGGCGCTCCACCGCGTTTCTGTTGTGCATCGGCGTACTGGTTGTCGCCAGCTACGCATTGGGCTTTCTCATTTACCCGTGCGTAGCGGGCGGACTGCTGGATTTGGGCGGGGATGCCTACGCCGGGATGCTTTTCCTGCCGTTCATGCAGCAGGTGTTCCTCGCCGTTCCCGCGCTGGTGCTCACCCTGCTTCTCACCTGCCGGCTTTCCCCTGCACGCATGCCCGCCGTCAACGCCTTTGCCGCCCGCGCCATCCGCGCCACCGGCATTCTTTTCATCGTTTCCCTGGCGGTATCCGCCCTGTGCACCTGGGCGTGAGCCAGCATCGTTAGGCGATTTTCCTTGCAGAACGTCGGCGGTTGGGGTAGAGTTTGCATAACGCGCATGCATTATCTACCGAATATCCTGACGCTCTCCCGCATTGCCCTGGTGGTGGTGTTCACCATTGCGCTGGCGCTGGACGGCACGCCTTCGGAGCTGCGCGATGCTGTGAGCGGCGGGTGGTTCAGCCCGTTGGGGGCAGGGGCGTGCGTGGCGCTGTGGGCGTTTGTGGTGGGCGCCGTCACGGATTTCTTCGACGGTCACCTGGCGCGCAAATGGGGCGTGGTGACGGATTTCGGCAAGCTCATCGACCCGCTGGCGGACAAGATCCTGGTGGGCGCGGCGTTCGTGTATCTCAGCTCGGTGGGGGTGTGTCCGTTCTGGATCACCATCCTCATCATCTTCCGCGAGTTTCTGGTGACGGGGCTTCGCCAGCTGGCGGCGGCGCGCGGCCATATCATGGCGGCGGACTGGTGCGGCAAGTGGAAGACCGGGTTCCAGCTGGCGTACTGCATCGCCTGCATGGTGCACCTTTCCTACGGCGGCAACCTGCCGGAGCCGCTGTGCAGCATGAGCATCGGCGCCGGCGGCGAGTGGACCCGCGGCATCTTCCTGGCCGGGGCCGTGCTGCTCACCCTCTGGAGCGGCGTCAACTACTGCATCCAGGCCCGCAAGTTTCTTTAAGGCGCGCGATGCTGCGCCAAGCAAATTAAAAGCCCGCACGGCGGAACGCCGTGCGGGCTTGAATCTTAATCCTAATCTAAATCTTAATTGCCGCGCAGCGGCATTCCCTTACACCTCCTCATCCGCTGCTCCCGCTTCCTCCTCCTCTTCCGCGGCCTTGAACTGCGCGTTCAGGAAGTCGAGCATGTAGGGGGCGGTGAGCAGCTCGCTGGTGACGGCGGGCTCGCGGTCCGGGATGTAGAGCACGTTCACGGGCACGGAGCTGCGGTTCAGCTTGCGCATCGCGGCGTCGATTTCCTCGCTCGGCTTGGTCTTGTCCGCGCGCATCAGCACCACCTCGTGGTCCTCGAAAGCCTTGTACACCTCGTCGGTATAGGCCAGCTTCTTGTTGGACTGGCAGGTGGCGCACCACTTGGCGGTGAAGTCCACGTAGACGGGGCGTCCCTCGTCCAGGGCGTCCTGCATGGCGGTGGGGGACCACTCCTTCCACTCGTGGGCGCTAAAGACGGGTATGGAAATCCAGGCGCCGCAGGCCAGCAGTGCCAGGGCGACGATGCCGCCGGAGATGCGTGAGACCTTGCTGCGGTACATGGGACACCAGCGGCCGTACACCCAGAAGGCGCAGGCGATGAGCACCAGGCCGATGAGCACCCAGGTGGTGTTCTCGGACTTGGGCCAGAAGACCAGGTACACGTCAACGAACCACGCGGCAGCGCCGAAGAGCAGGAAGGAGAGCCCCTGCTTCAGGGATTCCATCCACGGGCCGGGCTTGGGCAGCAGGCGCACCAGCGAGGGGAAGCAGCCCAGCACGATGTACGGGAACGCCAGGCCCAGCGCCATGAAGGTGAGCGCCACCACCATCCATACCGCAGGCATGGACATGGCCGCCGGGAGGGACGTGCCGAGGAACGGCGCGCTGCACGGCGTGGCCACCACGGTGACGAAAAGGCCCTGGAAGAACGAGCCGGTGAGGCCGCCCTTGCTCTGCAGCTTCTGGCCGGCGCCGGTGGCACCCACGCCAATCTCGAACAGGCCGAACATGCTCAGGCCCAGGATGAGTAGCAGCAGCAGGATGACGTACACAATCCACGGGTTCTGCATCCATTCCGCCCAGGAGCGGGAGGTGGAGCCGCCATCATACCACAGCGTGCCCAGCCATTGCGTCCACGGCTGGTCCGCCAGCGTGGACAGGTTGGAGACGATGGCGATGAGCACGGAGATGATCCAGAAGGAAACCAGGATGCCCAGCACGAAGGCCAGCGAGTGCATGATGACCTTGCGGCGCTCGCCCCCGCCCAGCTCCACGAAGCTCATCACCTTCAGGCCGATGACCGGGAACACGCAGGGCATTAGGTTCAGGATGAGGCCGCCCAGGAACAGGGAGAACAGCACCCCGCCCAGCCCCGCCGGGATGTTCTCAAAGGGGGATTTCGGTGCGGGCGCGGCAAACTCGCCCTTGATGGTGTAGAGCTTGCCGTCCGCCACCAGCAGGCCGCCCAGCGCCTTCAGGGGCTTGCCCACCTGCGCCTCGTCCTTCACGGAGTACATGGGGTCGGTGTTGTCGTTGCGCTTCAGGGAAAGCGTGCCGTTCTCGAACTTCTGCTCCGCGGTGGGGGAGATGCAGTTGTCGTCAGAGAAGAAGTACACGTCCTTGGCGGCGGCCAGGGCGGGCAGGGAGATGGTGACGGAGTCTGCCTCCTGGGCCATCGTGTATTCCAGCGGGGATTCGCTGAGCGTCTCCACCTTCTGCTCCTGGTGCTGCCAATCGGCGTTCTCCGTGGCATCGCCAGCCTTCAGCTCAATGGTGGCGGTCTGCGTTTCGGGAGGGTTGCAGCCCTCGTCGGAGCACACCTGCGCGGTGCAGCTGGCGGTGAAGCTGGCCTCCTGCGGCGCGGCGGCCTCCGGCGTCACGCGCCACACCACGGTGGGGGTCTGGTAGGTGTACGCCACGCCGATGACGCCCTTGTGCAGCTCCGGCGCGGAGAAGTACGGACCCTCCACCTTGAAGCCCTCCGGGGCCTTCAGTTCGGCGGTCATGGGGTCGCCCACGGTGCCGGGGTTGCGGAAGTAGCCGTGCCACGGCTTCTTGATATCGGCATCCAGCGCGATGTAGAACGGCTCCCCGGCCTTGTAGGAGGTCTGGCTGGCGCTGCCCTTGGCGGTGATGCAAGAGGGCGCCGCCATCTGGTCGAACGAGAACTGCGCCTGTGCCATCCCCGCAACCGCGAGGACGGCCATGAAAAGGTGTCGAAGCATATTCATGCGCCCATGTTACCATCCCGTTCCCGCGCGCGCAAGCGCAATGTGCGGGTGTCGACCCGGGCAGGCCCGCGCGAGAATTTGCCCCGTATTGCAAACATTCCGTGCTTGACCGTGCGGGGGGGATTGGCGTAGAATGGACAATACAGCAGACGTGCTGCACGCGCGCGCACGCAAACCTCTCCGTACACTTATGAAATTACACCTCCCCCATGGGCTTCGGGCCGCCGTGCTGGCGGCATGCACCTTGATTGGCCTCACCCTGCCCGGCGTGGCTTCCGCAGAGCAGCAGACCATTACCATCCACCTCCAGACCGGGAAGCCCACCGCCCTGCAAGACCAGGGCGGCACCCCCGTGGCCGCCGGCGGCAACATTGCCGCCGCGTTCACCAACTTCATGGGGGACAACCACGTCAAATACGACCCCGCCACCTACCTGGCCACCAACAACGGCGTGGTGACCTATGCGGATACGGAGGCGCTGACGGAGGAGACGGGGGATGGCGTGTACGCCATCAGCCGCTTCTACGGACGCAACGGCAAGGGCGGCGAGACCGTGTTCTACCTGACGGATCCCGATGAGCTGACGGCGGGCATGGCGGTGGATGCCATCACGTTCACCGCCACGCGCGAGAACGCCGGGTTCAACGTGACAATCGGCCTGGCGGTGCTGGACACGGCCACGCAGAACTTCGTGACCTGGACGGACGACACCATGGCCGAGCAGGTTTGCCTCGTCAGCCCGGAGATGACCGCCAACGGCACCACGGAATCCCTCACCATCCAGAATATCGAAAGCTGGAAGGACAGCTATGAAATCCTGGCCATCATCCGCGGCACCGGCGGCGGCAGCGAGGAAAACCTCATCAGCAACATCTCGCTCACGGCCACCACGGGCGGCAGCGGCCCCACGCCGCCCACGCCCGGCGGCAAGGTCTTCCACGCGTACATCCTCACCGGCCAGTCCAACTCCCTGGGCGCGGTCAAGGGCAGCCCCGCCTCCGCGGCGATGCGTGAGAAGTACAAGTCCACGGGTCTGCTGTGGAACGGCAACATGAACAAGGACGGCGGGCTGTTCGTAACCTCCCCCTCCTGGCAGACCGTGGCCCCGCAGCTCCCCGCCTACAGCGGCAACAACTGCATGGGCCCGGAGTACGGCTTCTCCTACATGATGCAGCAGAAGGGCTGGCTCATGAACGAGGGCGACACCCTCGGTGTCATCAAGGCATCCCTTGACGGCGGCGGCGACGAGTACTGGGTGAAGGGCGGCGGCCACGGCAACTACGCGCTCATCGTTCAGTCGGTGAAGGATGCCTACAATGCCGCCAAGGCGCAGGGGTACGACACTGTGAGCATCGACGGCCTGATGTACCTGCAGGGCGAGAGCAACACGCACGGCGGCACCACCGTGCAGACCAACTACACCGCGTTCCTGACCAACCTGTACACGGATTTGCTCATGGCGGGCATTCCCGGGAGCGCCATCCTCTTCAACGGCAACAGCGTGCTCGGCGAGCCCGCCACCTGGAACCAGACGGACACCTCGCTGGGCGGCGAGAGCAACGCCGGAGACACCCACACCCAGCTGGAGAACCTCGCCGCCTCGCGCGACGACATCGGCTTCGTCTACACCCGCGATTTGGATAAAATCACCAGCGGCGACACCATGGGCGTGCACTACAACGGCGAGTCCCAAATCACCATCGGCGCACGCTACGCCTATGCCTTCGCCGTGCAGAACGGCATCGACGTGGGACAGGTGCGCGGCAGCAACGACCAGGTGGCCCTCACGGACGCCGCGGCCTGGTGGAACGCCACCGCGCCGGATGCCTCCACCGTGCTGGAGTGGGACATCTCGTCCGTGAGCACGCCCAGCAAGGCCGCCGTGGCCGCGGGCTACGGCAACTACATCGCCAGCGGCGCCACGCTGAACGCCAAGGGCATTACCGTCAACGGCGCGTACAAGGAGTGCGTCACCATCAACGGCGGCACCATCTCGCTCGGCTCATCCGGCATCGAGACGCACGAGGCAGACCTCGTCGTCAACTCCGCCATGGTGGCCAACGATTCCCAGACGTGGAGCGGGGAGGACGGCTACTCCATCACCGTGGGCAGCCTGAACGTGGGCAGCGGCAAGACCCTCACGCTCGGCGGCGAGGGTGATGTCTTCATCACCGCCGCCAGCACGTTCACGGGCAACCTGAGCGTGCAGTCCGGCGACCTCTGGCTGCAGAAAAACCTCTCTAGCGGCAACTTCTCCATGGGCGACGGCTCCATGCTGCACCTGGCGGGCGCGGGCATGATTGCCGCCAAGGACATCTCGCTGGGTGCGGGCGCGGGCATCGACCTCTCGAACTTCGTGCTCACCTCGCACCGCGACATCACGCTCGCAACCGCCTCCGGCAGCATCGACACCGCGCACCTGAGCGACGTCAAGCTGAAGAACTACATTGCCCCCGCGGGCTACAACGCCACGCTCAAGGCGGACGGCAACAAGCTCAACCTGGCGTTCACCCCGGTGCAGGCCATGGCCAAGGACGACCTGGGGAACGTGATGTACGTGGGCGATTCCATCACGGACGGCGTGAGCGGCCAGGCCTCCTGGCGCTATGCGTTCTTCAAGATCCTCACGGACGTGGGCGTGACCCAGAACGAGGAGGGCTACTACCAGCACACGCAGTCCTCCGGCAAGATCACCACCGCGGAGTATCGTGGCGTCACCTTCCAGAACAACCATAGCTCCAAGTCCTCCGCACGCTCGTATGAGGTGGCCGGCACCAGGAGCGGCGGCCGCTTCGACAACACCAACATCAAGAACTGGCTCGGCCTGTCCACCACCACCACCACCGGCGGCACCTACTCCGGCTCCACCTTCACGGGGGCCAACGCGCCGGATACCTACTTCATGATGCTCGGCACCAACGACCTGCTGTCCGACATCTCCGGCACGCTCACGGACGCCCAGTACGCGGGTGTGCTGAAGGCTGTCCTCGGCTACCAGGATGGCGCGTTCGACGGCACCAGCGGCACGTTCGATGTCATCATGTCGTCCATGGTGCAGAGCAACGCGGACGCGGAGATTGTCATCCTGGACATGCCGACGTGGTACGGCTACCGCACCAGCGGCGCCACGCACGCCGAGCAGAGCGACTTCTACAGGCAGATGGACTTCAACATGATGCTGCGCGAGTGGGCCGCATCCAAGGCCAACGCGGACAACATCACCGTGGTGAACGTCAACACCGGCCTCATCGCGCTGGCGGACGCCAAGGTGAACACGGGCATCCAAAGCATGTTCATCGGGGACGGCCTGCACCCCTCCAACCAGGGTGAGCTCATCATCGCGGGCAACGTGGCCAAGGGCCTGGGCTACGGCGGCCGCACCATGGGCCGCGCACGCCGCGGTGCCGCCACCTTCACCGATTTGAACCTCACCGTGCCCGCCAGCGGCAGCTCCACCAAGACATGGGCGGAGGCCGGCATCACCGTCAGCGGCAGCTACACCGTGGACGTTGCCTCCCTGCTGGTGGGCGACGGCGGCACGCCGGGCCAGCCCTCCACGTGGCAGACGGGCAACGTGTTCTCCCTCACCCTCGGCAACGGCTCTAGGACCGGCACGCTCAACGTGAGCGAGGCCTACATCCAGTGGGGCTCCACCATCCTGTATTCCGCCGACATGTCGCAGAACGCAGACGCGCTGCGCGTGTCCTACATCACCTCCGCGGATTTGCCCGCGGGCAGCACGGAGGGCTACTACGTGTGGCTGGGCGATATGCTCATCGGCGAGGGCCTGGGCAGCAGCTCCGGCACGCTCAACGGCGTGACCGTGGCGCACTCCACGTCCTCCCCCGTGACGGCGGGCGCCATCACGGCCATTGCGGGCGCGTTCGCCCCCACGCTGGACCCCGGCCACTATGAGAAGGCCGCGGACCTGTACTGGGGCGTGAACCTGGGCAGCGGCACGTGGGACACCTCCACCGCCAACTGGAGCACCGCGGACGGCGGCTCCGCGAGCCAGGCGTTCACTCCCGGCTGCGCGGTGTTCTTCACCGCGGCGGGGCAGGGCGGCACCATCACGCTCGCACAGGACATCTCGGTCTCCACGCTCAACGTCACGGGCAACGTCGCCTACACCTTCACCGGCGGGCACACGCTCAGCATCGCCTCCAAGCTCAACGTCACGGGCGGCGCCACCGCGAATATCAACACCGCCATCGGCGGCGCGGGGCTGAACGCGGTCATCGGCAGCGGCAGCACGGTCAACCTGATGCGCGACACCACCGTGAGCGCCCTCTCCAACTCCGGCCTGCTGGCGGCGGACAACGCCAGAGTCACTTTCGCCAACGCCGTTGCCAACGGCGGCGTGGTACAGGCCAAGAACGTGCAGCTGGCCGCGGGTTCGGACAACTCCTTCTCCAAGCTCACCGTCACCGACACCCTCTCCAACGGCTCCAAGCTGACCGTGGGCACGGGTTCCTCCATCAACAAGTTCAGCGGCGGCGCGCTCGCCATCCAGGGCACAGGCGCATCCGTGGCCGTGCAGAAGGGCTCCATCGATTCCCTGGAGATTGCCGCCGGGCAATCCCTCACGGGCGGCGCGCAGGGCATCACCATTTCCTCCACCACGGGTTCCGCGGGCAATGTCAACCTCACGGGCAGCCTGGTGGTGGACGGCGCGGTCAACCTCGCCAACGTGACCGCCGGCTCGCTGGAAATCGCTTCCTCCGGCACGCTGCACGCCTCGGGGGCCGTCACCGCTTCCACTATCAAGCTGGACACCATCGGTCTCGGCTCGCACAGCCTGTACGCCGACAGCCTTGGTGCCGCGCAGACCAACTTCGTGGTGAACGAGGACGCGGTGAAGGCGCTGCACCTGGCGGACGGCCAGAGCGTGACGCTGGCGAGCGTGACGCAGGACTACTCCGCGCTGCTGGTGAACGGCGCCGCGCGCATCTTCGAGGAGGGCGAGGCGCTGAGCTACCGCATCGCCAACGACACCGTCAACCACACCATCGTGCTCACCGCGGAAATCTCCATGGGCGACTACGTCTGGGTGGGCGGCGACTCCGACTGGGGCACCGGCTCCAACTGGTCCGGCGGCAGCGTGCCCGCCCCCAACTCCTGGGTGCAGGTCATCGACGGCGGCAGCATCAACCTGGACCGCGCGGCGCACGCCAGTCTCTTCTCCGTCTACTCCGGCGCGGTGGCGGATGTCCACGGCGCGAACACGCTGGACCTCGCCAACGGCCTGGCGGTCTTCGGCGGGGCGGACTTCACCATTGGTGACGGCGTGACGGCCACGGACGTGTCCGCAACCAAGGTCTCCATCGGCGGCTCCCTCGCCGTGCAGGAGAATTCCTCCCTCACCACCAACAGCATCACCATGGATGCCGAAGGCGAGCTCGACGCGCAGGGCAATGTGACCACGGGCCGGCTCAACGGCACGGTGGGCTCGCTGCTCTCCGGCACCGTGCATGTCACGGGCACGGAGGGGCGCTACACCGGCTCCTACGCCGCCGCCACCGTGGATGTGCAGGACGGCGCGGATGCCTCGCTGGTGGCGGACGAGGGCCTGTCGCTCGCGGGCGGCGGCACCGCCAGGCTGCAGTATTCCGGCACGCGCCATATCGACGGTGTGCATGCGGACGGCCTGACGCTGGTGCTCAACAGCGCCCGCGAGGACATCACGGGCGCCACGCTGGTGCTGGATGATGCGTCCTCCCTCACGGGCGGCACGCTGGAGTTCGGCCTTTCCGCCACCCACAGCGCGCTCACGCTGGATTCCAACAACACCCCGCAGGTGGTGAAGGCCGCCAGCTTCAAGCTGGACGACACCACCGTGCTCGTACACCAGGCCGCGGGCGATTCCGCTATCGCCATGGCCGTCAACAACGGCGGCAAGGACAAGGGCCTCGTGCTGGCGCGCATCGGCGCCAACGACACGGCGACTGATTCCGTGGCGTTCGACGGCTACCTGCTCGAGAAGTACTACGCCAACGGCCGCGTGCAGAACGGCAGGCTGCTGGTGGATATGCGCACCGATTTCTACCAGGAAGCGGTGCAGCCCACCACGGACAACGGACGCTCCGGCGCCGCCATGCTGGACGACGCCTTTGTGGCGCTCAACCCGCAGGTCAACATGCCCGGCGGGGACCTGGCGGCCATCCTCACCGAGCTGGAGACGCACACTGTGAGCGGCGAGCGCGCCGATAGGATTGCCGCCGCTGTGAGCGGGGCATCCGCCGCCGCGCTCGGCGCCGCCCTTGCCGGCGACGTGGAGCGCCAGCTGCGCGCCATCCGCAACAGAACCACCTCCATGGGTACCTCGGAAGACCTCCTCAGCGAGGGCCTCCCGTACGTCAACGCCTGGATCAACGCCGAGGGCGACTTCCGCCGCCTGCAGGCCGACAACACCCTCGCCGGGTACAAGCTCAACAGCTGGGGCGGCACCGTCGGTTTCGATGTGGACTGCACTCCGCGCTTCACCTGCGGCCTCGCCGTCACCGACATGATGGGCGACTTCAACGCCACCTCGGAGGATGTCGTCTCGGGCGACCTCAACCGCATGTACGTCACCGCCTTCGGCCGGTACAACCGCTGCGCCTGGGTCCACACCTTCGTCGCAACCCTCGGATTCGCCCAGGCGGAGACCGACCGCACCGTGGACTACGGCGCGGGCTCCTACGCCACCAAGACGGATTCCGACGGCATGGCCTTCGGCTTCATGTACGAGGTGGGTTACACCGTGGCGCTGGACGAGCACGCCACCGCCTGTTTCCAGCCCGTCTTCAACGTCACCTTCCGCCACAGCTCCATGGGCGGGTACACCGAGAAGGGCGAGACCGATGCCGCGCTCAAGGTGGACGACATGGACGCCAGCACGGTGAGTTTCGGCCTGGGCGGCCGCCTGCAGAGCATCTTCGGCAGCACGTTCTACAACCGCTCCTCGCTCTTCGAGTGCCGCGCCATCCTGCGTATGGATGCCGGCGACCGTGATGTCAGCGGCAGCGCCGCCATCATCGGCGCCACGGGCTCACGCATCGTCAAGAGTGCGGAGTTCGGCGCGTTCGGCGTGGAAATCGGCGCCGGGTTCTCCATCCCGGTCGGCCAGGACGCCGGTGCCATCTTCATCGACGGCTCCGCCGAATTCCGCGATGGCTTCTCCGATGTTAACGCCACCGCCGGTTACAGAATCAACTTCTAAGAAAAATCCGCGCGGCTCCGCCGCGCCGAATTCTAAAATAGTACCTAGTACATAGTACCTAGTAAATCCCGCGACGTCAGTCGCGGATAACATATCCTTCCTTGCGCGCGGCGGCGGGACGGATGCCGCGTTCGGCGGGGTAGCCGAGGATGCAGATGCCCAGACCCTGGAGGGAATCCTTGAGCCCCCACTTTTGGCGCAGGTCCGCCAGGTCGGGGCGCTCGAACATCTCCTTGGCGCGGTTGATCCAGCAGGAGCCCAGCCTCACCGCGTGCGCGGCGTTCACTAGGTTGCCCATCACCATGCACGCATCCTGCACGGCCGTCTTGTATTCCGTGTCGGCAAACACAATGACCGCCGTGGGCGCGCCGTAGAACGGGTCGCGGTCGGTTCCCATGATTTCGCCGTTGATCTTGGAGAGGCGGGCCATGAGCTCCGGGTTCTGCACCACCACCATGACGGGGGATTGGGTGCCGTGTCCCGTGGGCGCGTAGGTGCCGGCCTCCAGCACGGCGGCCAGCTGGTCTTCTTCCACCTGCCGCGTTTCGTACTTGCGGCAGCTCCGGCGTTCCTTGAGGTCGATGAGCGTTTCTTGCATACGCCTGCAAGTATAGGCGGGAACAGTAGGAAATGCAAGATTAGGATTAAGATTAGGATTAGGATTGGTTTGTAGGCGGGGGTGGCGTGCATACACAATGCCGCGTTGGCACACCCGCAAAACCACCACCCCGCGCCTGGCCTGTCTCGGCGGCCTGTCTCGGCCGTAGCTTTAGCGAAGACGGTAGCCTTGGCGAAGACGGACGCGCGAATCCATTCCTAATCCTAATCTTAATCCTAATCCTAATTCCGAAGTTAGAAGCGGAAATATCGAAGAGCTGACGCTTCGGTACCATTCCCCGCGTACACGTACCGCGTACGCAGCAGGTTGGAATCCCGGCACGCCCTTCACCTTCCGCCCATCTACGCCCCCCATATGCAAGGGGAAAAATGCTTGCATTTATGCCTTTCGCGGGTATACTTATCGCGATGGGTCATGCCCTGAGCCATGACCGCAATCAATGTCGCCATGAAACTTCACTTGCCCGCCAAACTCTTCCGTGCCGTGCTGGCCTGCTGCGCCGTTGCAGCATTCTCCTACACCGCATTCGCAGATGTACCCGCCGACTACACCAAGGTTACCATCACCAGTGTTGACCAACTGGGGGATTACACCTCATCCAACTATATCGCCTTCCTCATCAGTGCGAACATCACAAACTCCACGTACAGAATGACCGGCGGTCATCAATACTGGATTGACGATGCCCTTCATACACATGTCTTAACCTTTTCCGGGTTTGAGGGCAGCTCTGATTGCGCGGCAGTGAACGCTTGGAGCGCATTCTCTGCCGAACAATTCAAGGGGGTGACATTCAACGGCAACTCCTCCTCCTCCAACGCCATCGCCTACGGCGGCGCGATCTGTGCATCCGGCACATTAAACCTGACAGGCAACGGGAGCGTGACATTCAGCGGGAACTCCCTCACCTCCCATAACAACGCCTATGGCGGCGCGATTTACGGCAGAACCATCTCTTTATCTGATAATGAAAGCGTGGAGTTCATCAACAACCATGTCTCATCAAACTCCTCGCACGGCGGCGCGATAGCCTACAGCAATTTCACCCTGTCTGGCAACGGCAGCGTCGTGTTCAGCGACAACTCCGCCGCCTCCACCGCTGATTCCGCGTACGGCGGCGCGATTTACGGTTATTCCAACAGCACCATTACCCTGTCGAATAATGAAAGCGTGATGTTCTACGGCAATTCCTCCATCGCCTCCCGCTACCATGTCTCCCACGGCGGCGCGATATACGGAGATAGCAACAGCACCATCACACTGTCGGATAATGAAAGCGTGGAGTTCAGCGGCAACTCCGCCGCCTACGGCGGCGCGATTTTCGGCAGCACCATCACCCTGTCTGGCAACGGAAGCGTGGAATTCAGCGGGAACTCCTCCACCTCTTCTTCTGCGTACGGCGGCGCGATTTACGGG
>JAKSOT010000039.1 GCA_024405455.1 Akkermansia sp.
CAGTATTCCGAAAACTGTAGGAGGGGATGGGCGGGGAAATTGAGGATTTCGGATTTGGGATTTAGGATTTCGGATTTGAAAGGCAAACCCTACTTCCTACGGCGAGCGCAGAGTCCGGCCAGGGCCAGCAAGCCGAGCGTGGCGGTGCCGGGTTCCGGGACGGGGGCGGGCGGCGCCGCCCAATATACGCCGGTGACGCACAGCTGCGTGTCGTCCACCAGATTGTACTTCAGGTCGGTGATGCGGGTGTTGAGGGAATCGCCCGCGTTGAGTCCGGCATCGTTGGTGATGACCGCGCCCAGTTCGTCCGTCACGTAGAAGATGGTCTGGGCGGCGAGTTGGTCCAGCACGCCGGATTTGAAGTAGTCCCCATTGCCGATGCCGGTGGCAATGGTCATGGTGAACGCGGTGCCGCTGTCGCTGCCCAGCAGGGCGGCGAGGGCACCGTTGCCCGCTCCGAAGCGAATCTCGCTGCCGCCGCCCAGCGTGAGGGAGTTGCCGTTCATCACCACGTTGGAATACGTGCCGGAGTTCCAGCCGACGTTGTCCTCATCCGCTGCGGTGTCCCAGCCGGACACGCCGAAGACGATTTCGCCCAGGTTCACGGAGAGGTCGCCCAAGTATTCCTGCCGACCTGGGGAGTTGCCCACGATGAGGGTGCCGCCGTTGTCCACGGTGACGCCCGCAAAGGTGCCGCAGCCCTTGAGCACGGCGCCGTCCTTCACGGTGGTGGCCAGGGTCATCACGCCGTTGTTCTCATGCACGCCGGAGGCGATGGTGAGCGTGAGGGACTTGCCCTCCTTGCCCTGCACATAGGCGCCGGAGTCCACGGTGAGGGTGGTGGTCTCCGAGATGGTGGCATCCGTGCCGAAGATGAAGCGGCCCTCGTGCACGCGGATATCGCCCTTGAGCGTCACGCCTTCCGTCACCTCCGCGGCGCCGAGGCCGGTCTTGTCCAGGTTGCCCTCGCCGCTCAGCGTGCCGAAGCTGGCGGTGTTGCCTTGCGTCACATTCAAGGTGTTGCCCTCAGCGGCGGCAATGTTGATTGCCGCGGCCACCTTGGCGGTGCGGTCCACGGAAAGGGTGCGCGCGGCCCCCTCCTGCTCGGAATCGGCAAAGAAGATGGTGCCGGAAACCGCGCCGCCGCCATCGTATTTCTCCACGCCCTCCACCAGGGAGAGCGAGCCGTTGTTCAGGAAGACATCCCCGGTGGTGACGTGCTCCTTGTCCACCACCTCCGTGCCATCGTAGGTGTAGATGTAGGGCAGCACGGGGCTGTCCGCGGCGTTGGCATCGCGCAGGTCGTACTGCAGCTCAAAGCTCTCTCCATCATCCATGACCACGTTGCAGTAGTGGGAGAACATCTCGTCCTTGCGCTCGGCGTTGCGCACCACATCGTAGTCCGTGAAATGAATGCCCGTGGTGTGGATGCCGTACAGGTAGCGCACCTTGTTGCTGCCCGCGCCGAATACATACATCTGCTCGCCGTCCGTTCCGTTGTCCCACGCCGTGCCGGCAATCAAGCGGTCCTTGGGATAGTTGTCGTTGGAGTTGTTGTTGTCGGTCCAGTAGAAGTCGTCCACGGTGCCCGTTTTCTCGTTGTAGTTCACGCCGTAGACGGTCATCACGTGCAGATCCGTGGCGAAGGCGAACACGTCGCCGTTGTCGAACCCGTCCGCCAACCACTTGGAAGCGCCCGCGAAATCGTGTGAGGAAACGCTGTAGGTGCTGATGAGCGCGCCCTCCGGCTCGAAATCGGAATAGGCGTGATAGTTGCCGATGCGGAACTCCGCGCCGGAGATGCGGTTGTAGTAGCCGTTGAAGTTGTAGCCGTCGGAGCTGCGGAGATCATAGCCGCAGGAGATGGTCTCGCCGTGAATCCAGTGCTGGATGGTGGCGGGCGCCCAGCCGCCCTGGTTGTACCAGAGGGTGCGCACGGTCTCCCAAACCTTATAGCCGCGCGGCGTGCCGTCCGGGATGATGATGGCCCCGTTCTCCTCTGTGCGGTCCTGCCACCAGGCTATCAGGTTGGATGCCGCAGCCGCCCAGCACATCGCCGCATCCGATCCGGAAACGGAATTGTGCTTGTACGAGGTGTACGCACCCGTGGCCATCTTGGTCGTCTTGTCGAATGTCACGCCATCCGCCCAGTGTTCCGTGGCGGTCAGTTGCGGCGCGCCCAGAACGGCGGCCAGCGCTAGTAGTGCGAGTGTCTTTTTCATATCCTAACTGTTCCTTGAAAATGTGCCATGGGGCGCGTCCCCGACAATCAGTCATCTTACGGCATTCGTGATGTTGTTGTCAAGTTGAAACGGTTTTTTCCGCACCATTGCGGGGAATTTTGCGGCACATCATGTAACCCCGCCCAACTGCGACCAATATGCCCAATCCCCAGAAACCCGCGCCGTATATGGGTTTGCGGGTTTGCCGTCCTCCTACAGTATTCCAAAAACTGTAGGAGGGAAAAGGTTGGCGTGAACGGGCGCGGTTAGTAAGCGGGCGTTGGCGCTCATACGCCCCGCCGCAATGCGGCGGGACTCTCTGCCGAGACGTACCAACGTGGTTATCCCCCACCCTTCCGGGTGGGGCTAACTTTGAGTCGCCATCGGAATGGCTCCAAGTTAGCCGCGCCAGAGGCGCGGGTGTCCATGGGATGTTCACACCTTGTAGGCTTCCCCATAAGCGGCGATTTCATGCAGACGTTTCATGCGCTCGTATTCACGTGCCGCGCTCTCTTTCAGATGGTGAACGGCCTGGTTTTCGATGTAGCGCACCACGTCAGGGCGAATGGATGCGCTCACGGCGAAATAGCCGTAGCCCTGCTGCCATGAAAAGTCCGCGTAACAGCTGTGCATGCCCTTGAGCCAGCGTGAGGAATTGGCCTTGATTGCGCATATCACATCGGCGGGGGCCTTGTCCATCGGGAAATCTCCCAGCAGGTGGATATGGTCCGCCGTGCCGCCAACCAACACCTGCCGCACCCTGTAATCGCGGGCGAGGGTGGCGATATACGCGTGCAAACGCTCCAGCTCGGATTCCCGGATTATCCGCCTTCCCGTGTGGTAAACCACATGCGCGTTGTTGATGGAGTATGTATGACCCATAGACGGTCATCGTAGCAAATCAGGGTTGCATTGTCAAACGCCCCCCTGTCGTTCCGCCCCCGCGCGCCACGCGCGCGGCTCTATGTGAGCCATCCCGATGGCGACTCAAGGTTAGCCCCACCCGGAAGGGTGGGGGGTGTCCCCCTCCGCACTTACAACTAACGGAGTCCCGCCGCATGGCGGGGCGGATGAGCGCCAAGGGTGGCTCTTCTCCGAGCGTTTTTTATGGGATGGCAATGATTTAGGATTTGAAAAATCGCGCGGCGCGGGGCGGCGCGGATTTTTCTTGAACAACGGCGTGACATGCCGTACCATATAGGGTAATGAAAATACACTTTTGCGGAGCGGCGGAAACCACGACGGGATCCCAGCATTTGCTGGAGATCAACGGGAAGCGCATCCTGCTGGATTGCGGCATGTTCCAGGGACACCGCGACGACGAGTTGCGCATCAACCGCAACTTTCCGTACTTCGACCCTGCCACGGTGGATGCGGTGGTGCTGTCGCACGCGCACATCGACCACTCGGGCAACCTGCCGAACCTGGTGAAGAAGGGCTACAAGGGCTTCATCTTCTGCACAGACGCCACACGCGACCTGTGCCAAATCATGCTGGCGGACGCGGCGCGCATCCAGGAGAGCGACTGCAAGTTCCTCAACAAGATGGACAAGCGCAAGGGCGGCAAGGGCGAGGTGGCGCAGGTCATCTACACGGAGCAGGACGCGGAGGCGTGCCTGCGCCGCTTCATCAGCATCAACTACGACACCCCCTTCCCCATCCTGCCGGGCGTGACGATGACGCTCATCGACGCGGGCCACATCCTGGGTGCATCCCAGGTTCTGCTGGAGTTCGACGACGAGGAAGACGGCCGGCACAAGCGGCTTCTGTTCAGCGGCGACGTGGGACGCGGCAACAACGAGCTTCTGCGCGACCCCGTACCTGTGGAGAACGTGGACATCATGCTGATGGAATGCACGTACGGCGGGCGTCACCACGAGGCGCCGACGCGCAGCGACGAGCTGTTCTGCAAGACCATCCGCGATGCGATGGGGCGCGGCGGCAACGTGTACATCCCGTCGTTTGCGGTGGAGCGCACGCAGCAGCTGCTCTACCTGCTGAACCGCGCGTACAAGAACGGCACCATCCGCGACTACTACCCCGTGTACGTGGACAGCCCGATGGCGGTGAGCGCCACGGAGATCTTCCGCCTGCACCCGGAGTGCTTCAACAAGGAGCTCTACACCTTCCTCTTCGAGGAGCGCGACCCCTTCGGGTTCGAGCAGCTCCACATGGTGCGAACCGTCTCCGAATCCCAGAAGATCAACAACCTCCGCGAGAAGGCCATCATCATCTCCGCCTCCGGCATGTGCGAGGCCGGCCGCATCCTCCACCACCTCAAGAACGGAATCGGAACCCCCAGCAACACCGTGCTGTTCGTCGGCTACTGCGCCGCCAACACCCTCGGCCGCCGCATCATGGACGGCGCCCGCGAGGTTTCCATCCTGGGCGACCGCTTCCCGGTGCGCGCACGGGTGCAGACGCTGGACTCGTTCTCCGGCCACGCGGACCACGACGAGCTGCTGCGCTACTTCAAGGCCACGGGCGGGAGCAAGGAAAAGGTGTACCTGGTGCACGGCGAGAAGGAATGCACCGCCGCCATGAAGCAGGCGCTGCAGGAGTTCCACGGCGGCGAGGTCCACGTGGCGCACCTGAACACCACGGTGACATGCTGAGGAGCCGCCGCATCCTGCTCGCCCTGGCGCTGGGGGCCGCGCTCTGCGGGTGCGACACCCAGTACAGCCACGCCACACCGCAGGCCGCGCAGGAGCTCGCACAGCTCATGCAGGAAATCCAGGAAGCCCCGTTCGACAGTCGCGCGGAGGCCATCTTCCCGGACTGGGAGGCCGTGGTGGAATTCCAGCAGCTCTACGAGCGGTTCCAGGACGCGGACGACACGCGGCTCGCCACGCCCGGCGGCGTGAGCATCCTGCACGCCGCATGCTACTTCAAGAAGCCGGAGCTGGCGCGCTGCCTGCTGGCGGACGGGGCGGATCCCAACGCCGCCACGGAAGCGGGGCTCACCCCGCTCTCCCTGGCCGTGGGAAGGGGCGGGGAGGACAAGCTCGACGAGGGGTCCGCGCTGCAGCTGGTGGAGGCGCTGCACCGCGCCGGGGCGCGCCCCGACCCGGAAGCCATGGTGCAGGCCGCCTACGCCGCGAGCGACAACATGCCGCGCGTACGCGTGTTCGCCGCGCTGCTGGATATGGGATGCCAACCGACCGAGGACAGCGTCTTCTACACCATCCTGAACGGCTGGCACGCCCTGCTGCTGCGGCAGGGGGAGTTCGTGAAAACCCTGCCGCAGGAAACGGTGGATGAATACATCACCGTTGCCACGGCGTGCCACGATGGCGATTGCACGCCCATCATCCAAACGCTGGTGGAATGGAAGCCCAACGTGGGCGCTGCGGCGCTGGACACCGCGCTGCGCAACACCGCAAACGCCGCCGGCCTTTCCCCGGACGCGGAGACGCTCGCCAACGCGCTGCGCACCAGCGAAACCCTGCTCCGCCTGGGAGCGAACCCTCAGGCGGTGATCGAGGACAACGAGGAGATGCCCAGCGCGGCGGATATCATCTGCTCCGTGCCCGCCTGGGCGGACGCCCTGCGCCGCGCCGGGTACGACATCAAGCCCTCCCCGCTCGTCTTCACGGAGGGAGAGGAGCTGCACCACCAGGTGGTGCGCGCGGACATGCTGCGGCGCGGCCTTCCCGCCGGGGATGCGGATGCGTTCAACCGCGTGGCCGCCCTGCTCACGGAAACGCACGAGGACATGGATTGCTGCTGCGAGCACAACATCGTCAGCAGCGCGCTGTGCGTGCTGCTGCGCACGGACCCGCAGAAAACCTCGGCATGCATCGCCGCCCTGCCGGTGTGGCGGGATTTCGCATCGTGGGAGAAATCCGGCGGCTCCAACCTGCTGCCCGCCATGACGGATGCCATACAGGAGAACCGCCTGGCGCTCTCCCTGCCGCCGCAACAAGTGTGCCGCATAGCGGAGGAAATGCACTCCCGCGGCATGCTGGAGGAGGCCTGCAGCCTGCTCTCCCTGCTGGGGGGCACGGACACGCAGGAGGCGGCGGACACCCTGCAACGCCTGGCGGACGATGCCGCGCGCCCCGCCCTGCAGGCGGGAGCCGCGTGCGCGCTCCTGCGCCGCGCCGGGCTGCCGCAGCCGGAGGAGTACGCCGTGGAGACCTGGCTGGAGAACCACCCCGCCGCCGCAGCGCGCCCCGCCGTGCAAACCGCGCTCCTGCTCACCTCCACGGTCAGCCTCTGGGCCGGGGAGATGAGCCCGCAGGAGCAGCAGGACCTGCTCCAAGCCATGCGCGACATCGGCGCCGCAGAGGCTGCGGAGAGGTACGAGGCCATCATCAAGGCGCTGGACAACCCGGAAGCCCTTGACGAATTGGAAAGCGGCGACCCATCGTGGAAATTCCGCCTCAAAGCGCGGATTGGGGAATTCATCCTCAAGCACAGAGAGGAATTTAGCATTTAGAATTTTGAATTTTGAATTTGTGTGTTTGCGAGCGTTGTGTGTACACCCAAGGCGTGGGTAGTGTGTGGTCGTGCAAGGCGTGCGCGCAAACAAATTCTAAATCCTAAATTCTCAATTCAAAATTCCAAATTGAACCGCCGTCACTCCAGGGTGTCCAGATGGGTCACGCTGCTGCGGGGCTTGGAGCCGAGGTCCAGGGCGCGGTTGAGGACGTGCTCCGGGTCGGTGTCGAAACGGTAGGCGGAGCAGTCCGGGCAAATCTCTGCATCGCGGTCCACCACGGCGCCGCAAACGGTGCAGACCTTGTAGCTGGCGGGGTCGTTGGTGATGGTGGTGGCAATCTCCTTGAAGTCGGGCTTCATGATGCGGCGGATGGGTTGGAAAAGAAAGGCGGGGCACCGGTTGTTGCCGATGCCCCGCCACCAAAGGGAAAACCGAAAGGGAATCAGGCGATGGAGGCGATGGCCTTCGCAGCCTTGCTCTTGTAGTTGGCGGCGCGGTTGGCGGGCACGGTGCCGCGCTTGGCCGCCTTGTCGATAGCGGAGGCGAAGTTGTTGTAGGCCGCGGCGGCGGCGTCCTTGTCCTTGCCTTCCACGGCGGCGTCCACCTTCTTGCGGAGGGTGCGGACGCGGGACATGACGGAACGGTTGACAGCCGTGCGGGCGATGGTCTGGCGGATGCGCTTCTTAGCGGACTGGGTATGAGCCATAGTGTTTAGAGATTGGTTTTCGCTTGGTGCGGGAGATTATACGCATCCGCGCCGGAGTGTCAAGCGAATTGGCATGAAAAATTTCAAAAAAATCACGGGCATTGTCATGCGCCGTGGAAGAAAAAGCCCGCCCTGCGGGAAGCAGGGCGGGCGAAGTTACCAGTGAACCTTGGCTGTCAATCAGGGATTGACCAGGCCGTCATCCGGGAAGAGACCCGGTGTGGTGGACGGAGAGGCGTCTCCGCTGCCGGAGTCGCGATGACGGATCGGCTTGCCGAGCGGGTCAAGGATTTCCGCGGTGACGAAGACCATGAGGTTCTTGCGGATGTGGGATTCCACATTGCTGCGGAACAGACGACCGATGAACGGCAGGTCACCGAAGACGGGCACCTTGTCCTCCACCTTCTGCACCTCGTCGTTGATCAAACCACCGATGGCGATGGTGTGACCATCATACACGCAGGGGTTGGAGTTGATGTAGCGGCGGCTGAAGATGGGCATGTCGATGCGGTTCTCGGTCAGCACGATGTGCTCAATCTCGGTGTCGTTGGCGATACCGGCGGTGATGGGCGAGCCGTAGTTCACGAAGCCCTCGAACTGGACCACGCGAATCTCGAAGCGCTTGAAGTGGATGATGTCACCCTCGCCCTCCTTGAGCGGGTCAATCTGGAAGCGCATCATGATGCCGACGTCTTCCACGGCCCATTCATCCGGGTTGGCGGGAGCGGCCACGGGAAGGCCGCCGCCACCCCAGTTGCCGTTGTTGCCGTTGTTGTTGCCGTTGTTGTTGTTGCCGCCGCTCTGAATCTGCGGGGCTTCGTAGGAGATGGGGTAGGTGAAGCGGCGAACCACCTCAATCTTGGCGCACCCTTCCTCGTCGTCCTGTGCGGTCATGCGCTCATCCGGGGCGGGGGCGAACTCCATGGGTTCGTCGCCGCTGATGACCAGGCTCGGGGCAGACATGACATCCACGCCCTTCTTCTGGGAGAGGCCGCGCATGATCATCTGGTAGGAGCCGGAATCAAAGATGCCGGAGAGGGACAGGATGCCGGGAGCCGTGCTGGTGGTCTGGGAATCACCCGCGGAGCCGGCCTTGATGAGGTTGGTGAGCGTGTTGGCGGTGATGGCGCCCGTGCCCGAACGGTTGCCGCCGGTCACCAGGCCGTCGCCCAACGTGCGGGTGTTGATGCCGTCCTTCAGGGAGGTGGAGGCGCCGGCGACGTGGCGGTTGATGGGCCAGGAGCCCTCGCCGTCGTAGTTGTTGGCGAAGGCGGAGCCGCCGGAGGACACGAAGTCGCTCACGGTGCGGAGCGGGGTGGAGTTGGTGCCGTTCACGCCGCCGAGGTAGGTGTTGCCGGAGTTGTTGATGGAGAACGGATTGACCACCCAGTCGAAGCTGAGCTCTTCCTCGTTGGTCTGCTCAATCTCCACGAACTTGGCGCTCACCTTCACCATCTTGGGCATGTTCTGGCGGTAGGTGTTCACGGCCTCCTCCACGGTGTCCAGCTCGTCATCCGTGTTGTAGACGGTGAGCATGCCCGTGGCGGGAGAGTACTTGGCGGACGACCCCTGCGGGAAGCTGACGCCCATGTTGATGAGTGCGGCCTTGGGGTCGATCTTGGCGGACTTGTGGCCGCTGTCGGAGGTGAAATCATCATCGCCGGAATCCTCCTCGTCACCGCCGCTGGACTGGAAGAAGGCGGAGCGGACCTGCCACTGGCGGCGGCTCATGCGCTGGGAGGCGGCACCCTTCTGGTAGACCACCACGGCGCTGTCTTCCACGCGCATGTCGCAGTTGGCCTGGGAGCACATGCGGCGCAGCAGCTCGGCACCGGTCAGGTCGGTCATCTTCAGGGAGGAGATGACGGCAGGGGCAATCGGGGCGGCCACGGCCACGGGGCCGGCGGAAGAGGTTTCCTCCTCATCCTCGCTGTCCTCGTCTTCGTCTTCGTCCTCTTCATCGGAGGAAGAGGTGGTGGCGGCAGCCACGGGGGCGGCGGCCTGCTGGGCCTTTTCAAAGATGAAGTTCAGATGCACGCCCTGCTTGCGGGCCTCGGCGCGCAGGAAGTCCAGGGCGTCCTCCATGGGAGTGTCCTCGAAGTTCACCGCGGCGATGTGCAGGCCGTTCAGGGCCTCCGTGTTGCGGAGCACATCCGGGGAGATGACGGTGCCGCCGCCGGTGTTGCCGTAGGCCAGGTCGGCCGGGGCCTCGGACTCGGCGTTCAGGCTGTCCCACGTGGCGTCCACATCTTCCAGGGCGCGGGCGCGCACGGCGTCGTGGGCGCTCTTGTAGTACTTCATCTTGCGCTTGCTCACGGCCTCCTGGCCACGGCGGGCAGCAGTGTTGTACTTGTCGATCTTCAGCACGCGGGCAAACTCGGCGTACGCCTTGTCGAAGTCGCCCAGGTCATAGTAGCCGTAGGCGAGGGTGAGCAGGCGGTTCACCTCGTCCACGTTCTTGACGTGCTCCGGGGTGAGTGCGGGGTTGTTGCGGACGGGGTCGCGGAGAAGGGAGAGCTCCTGGCGTGCGCGCTTGTTGTTGGGGTCACGCACCAGCACATCGAGCAGCAGCTGCTCGGCGTCGTCATAGCGACCCACGCGGGAGTACTCGATAGCGACTGCGATGGAGGCGTCGCTAATGCTCTTGACGATGAAGTCCTGCCACTGAGCGGTGGCGGGAGCCTTCGGAATCTTCTTCCAAGCCTCCTGGTATTTCTCCAGGGCGACGGCATACTTCTTGTCGCGGTAGGCGGTGCGGCCTTCCTCCAGGGAGAGCAGGGCTTCCTGCGTCTGGGCGGTGCGGCGTGCGGTCTCGCGATAGTTGATGCTTTCCTGAACGGCGGCGGGGGCCTGCGCGCTGATGGCCTGCTGGACGGCTACGGGAGTGTCCTCGTAGACAGCGGCGGGGCCGACCTCGCTGACGCCGGCAGAGGTGGAGGGCATGATGTAGCCTTCCGTGGCGACGCCACCGCGGCGGGCGGCGTTGATGCTCTGCGCGGGCATGGCTGCTGCGGGGCGCGCAGCGGGCTGCTCAGGGGAGGGAATGGAAACTGCGGATTGTGCCTGCACGTAGGGACACGCTGCAGCCACAGCCATGAGTATCATTGTACGCTTAGCGATGATGAGAGGTGCGTGGTTCATGGTAATGTCTAATTTATGCCAGATTTTTGACGGAATGTAAAGACTACAATTCAATTTTTTTTGATTTTCTGCTCGGAAAGGGGCATTTTTTTTACTCTTCGGCATGCTTGGCCTTGACTTTTGGTATGCAGATGGGGGTCTGCGCGCCTGCGGGAGTGACGTTGATGCCGCCGGTGGGATCGGTGGAGACGAAGGTGGCCTTGAGGTCCTTGCCGTCACCGGCTCCGCCGGGGATGGTGAACTCCGCGTTGAGCTCCGCCTTGACGGTGGCCTTGGGGGTTCCGAGGGCGCTGCCGCCGGTGACGCGGAGTGTTGCGGTGGTGTCGCTGACGAGGTGTCCCTTGGCATCGTCACCCGTGAGCTTGGGGTTGGGTGTGCCCGCGCGCACGGTGAACTGCTTCTCCGGTCCGGCGGTCTCCGTGTCCTGCACGGAAATCACGTTCTCCTCCACCTTGTCGTCCGCGAATCCGGAGAAGGTCTTCTTCTCATAGCCGAGGAGCTTGAAACGCTTGCCGTCCTTGGGGGAGAGTCCGAAGGACTCGCCGATTTTCACGGTGGCCTTGTGGACCACGGTCTTGCCGTCCGGCCCGAGAATGCGGATGTTGGCCTCGGTGGGCTTCAGGGCGGGGTCGGAGTTCAAGTTGTCCGTGGTGATGGTGGCGCGCGCGGTGGCGAGCTTGGCGAGCTCCAGCTTGGGCGCGCAACCGGGGGCGCCAAGCACGGCGGGATAGCTTGCCGGGTCCGCCGGCTTGGTCTGCGCCATGAACTCCTCACCGTTGGTGAAGCCGTCCTTGTCGTTATCCATGTCCAGGCCGTCCGCGCGGCCCAGGGCGTCCGCAATGCCGCTGGTCACGAACCAGGGGTTGGGCACGTCCTTTCCATCCTTTGTGCGGTGGATGCTCTTGGAGTCCTTGTCGTAGATGTCCACCACAAGGTTCATCTTCTTGTCATCCGCGGCGAACTGCCAGAGCTCCGTGGTGAAGAAGAGGGGCGCGAGGCGCGGCTGGCCGTTGATGGTGGCGCCATCCGGCGCGGTGTCTGCCACCTTGCGGTCCGCCTGCATATCCGCCTTCATTTTCTTGGCGGCGTCGCTGAGGGTCTTGTCGGCCTCGCCGGATTCCACCTTGGTGTCCGGCCTGGTGACTTCGTTTGCCCCGGAGAGGTAGATGCCGATGCCGCCGGCCAGCAGGCCGAGGACGATGCCCGTGCCGAGGATTTTGTTACCGAGATTGGATTGATCTGCCATGGTAGGGGGATGTTGAGTGTTACTTCTTCTTGGAGTCCTTGGGGTTGAAATAGAGCACCTGGAAAGTCATGTGCACGTGTGCGGTCTCATCCGCCTTGCCGGTGAGCTGGGCCGCGATGGCGCGCGCGGGGGGCGCGGCGGCAGGGGTGTTCCCTCCCTCCGCATCGCCGCCCGTCAGGTCGTCGCCCTGCACTTCCGCCGCGGTTGCGGGGGGCGTGTAGCCGGACACGGGCGGCAGGGATTGCGTGCCTTCCACGGCAATACCGGTGATCATGAGGAAGAATTCCTTGTCCTCCATGATTTTGTTGATGACGGCGGGGATGGTTCCGCGCTTGGCCTCAAAGGCCACCTGGAAGCGCAGCGGGAGGTATTCCGCGGGCTTCTTGTTGTCCAGGCTTGCGTCTTCAGGCAAATCCTCGCAGTACACTTTCTCCATGGATGCGGGGGCGGAGTTGACGATATCCTCCACCACGCGCTGCACGGCCTTGTGCTGGAATGCCAGGAAGGGCACCTCGTTCTCCGTGGGGGTCTTGGTCTTGTAGGAGACCATGCCGAGGTCCTCCGCGAAGCGCGCCAGCGGCACCTTCTTGTCCGCGGCCAGCGTGCGCACGGCGGCGATATCCGCCAGGAGCTGCTTCTGGAATTCCTGCGGCGTCACCCTGGGCTGCCCGGTGCAGAACTTGGCGTACTTGTCGAAGGCGGCCGTCATGTCCTTGCTCACGGCGGTCACATCCTGCTTGGCCTGGTTGAGTATCTGGATATTCTGCTTGGTGGGAGTGGGTTCCTGGGCCTTGTACCCCTCTATGCGGTCGTTGATGTCGGTCAATTCGGCCTCTGCGGCAGAGTATTCCTGCTGCTTGGTGATACCGAAGTAGACGATACCTGCGAAGGCGAGACCCATGACGGAGGCCAGGGCCACCACGCGTTTGTTGTCGCTTATGCTCATGTCAGTATAATGGCTGGGGGTTACTTGTTCTCGGCGGGGTCGAGCTCGGGGATGGGGATGGGGTTCTTGAGCGGCATCACCAGCATGAACTTCTCCACGTACGGCGGGAGCTTGTCCTTGGCGGACTTGGCCGTCACGAACTGCAGGTAGCGGTTGAGGTCCTTCTGCACCTTGGCGGTGTCAAAGGCGAACAGGGAATCCTCCTGATGCTCGTCGAAGCCCCTGGCTATGGTGTCGTACACCGCCTGGCGCTGCGCGGTCGTCTTGTCGTCGCCCACCGGCTTGATGGTGTACCCGGTGAGGTAGATGGCGGTGATGGCCGGGGCTTTCTTGCGCGCGGCGGTGCCGCCCTCCTCCGGGGCCTTGTTGATGGCGGAGTTGATGGAGGCGTTGCGGCTGCTGTTTATGTCGATGAGCTTGGTGCCCTTCATTTCGCTGGAATCGGAGAGGGTGTTGTCCTCCACGCTGTAGTCGACGAGCGGGTAGAAGTCCGACACCCAGAACTGCACGGAGGCGCAGCGCTCGGAGAGCTGGCGCATCACGTCCGCGTAGGCGGAGCGCATGCTGTAGAGCGCGCCGATCTTGGAGATGTCGCGCATGGCCTTGTCGTAATCGCCCTTGATGCTGGAGAGCCTGTTGTCGAGGCTCTCCACGGCGTCCACATTCTTTTTGGCGGTGTTGAGCGCCTTTTGCGCATCGGCCGCGGCACCGGAGGTGTTGGCGGCGAAGATGGCGGCGCCGATGAGGGCGATCACGCCGCCGATGATGACCTTGGGCATCTGCTCCTTCTCGGCGCGGTCCTTGCCCACGCTGGTGGGCACCAGGTCAATGGAGAACTCGCCGGCCTTGGCAGCGCAGACGGCCGCGCCCACCAGCGGGCCCATGCAGACGGCGTCCTGCTGCAGGGCGTCCGCGTCCACGTGCGGGCCGATGCCCATAATGCCGAGGGTGTTGAGGTACTCGACGGGGAGGTTGAGGGTGGCCTGCAGGAATTCCACCACGTAGGGCAGGCGCGCGCCGCCGCCGCAGATGTACACCTTGGAGGGCGGGTTGCCGTGGTACTGGGAGCGGTAGTGGGTGATGGTGCGCTGCACCTCCGAGCAGAGGCGGCTCATGGCGTTGCGGATGCAGGTGGCGAGCGCCGCCTCGTCCGGCTCCATGGAATCCGTGTGGCCGTTGCCCAGGGAAACCACGCCCTTGGCCACCTTGAACTGCTCCGCGTCGCGGTAGCTCATCTTGAACTCGCGGGAGACGGCGTTGGTGATGAACGCGCCGGCCGCCGTCACGGAGCGCGTGAAGAAGCGCCCGTTCTCGGAGAACAGGATATCCGTGGTCTTCGCGCCGATGTCCAGAATCATCACGGGGTCCGTCTCTTCCGGATGGTTGGCGCGGTAGGCGTTGTACAGGGAGGTGATGGAGCAGTCCACCGCCTTGGTCTTGAGCCCGTTGCCCTCCACCTGGCCGTTGAGGTTGTCCAGCACGTCCTTCTTGATGGCCACCAGCAGCACCTCCTTGTCGCCCTCCGGCGTGTCGGAGAGTTCCTGGTAAGAGTACTGGATCTGGTCGATGGGGAAGGGAATCTGCTGCTGGGCCTCGTATCCCACCTGCTCCGCCAGGTCGCCCTCGATGGGGGGCAGCTTGATGAAGCGCAGGAAGACCTGCTGGCCGGAGACGACGTTGCGGACCTCGCTTCCGCTCACCTTGAGCTCGGCCACCATCTCCTTGATGGCGTTGCTCACGTAATCTATGCGCATGCCCTCCTCCACAGGGTCGAGCAGGATATCCCGCCGTGCATAGCGGGAAAGCGTGTAGCCGCGGCCTGCCGGGGTGAACAGGGCCATGGCCACACTCTGCGCGCCTATTTCAAGGGCAACGGTTTTCTTGTAGTCTGCCATTTTTCTCTATGGGTTGAAATCTGTCTCGTGCGGCGGTGCGTCACTCGGCCTTCTTCTTCTTTTTCTTGTCCTTCTTCGTGCCGGTATCGGAGGTGTCGTCGCCAGCGCCGGTATCGGAGATGGCGGTGTCCGTCGCGTAGTCTCCGCCGGAGGAGGATGAGGAATCAGAACCGCTGCCGGAGGAGGTTGTGGAACCCGCCGCAGATGAGCCGTACATGGGCACGGTGGGCGCGCCGGAGAGCACGGCGTAGTACGGGGCGAACGGGGTTTCCGCAATGGAGCAGAGCACCACGCCCTTCTTGTTGGGCGCGCTCTTCTTCTTCCACCAGCCGTTGGTGAGCTTGCCCTTCAGCTTGTTGTCGATGATGAGGGAGGGGTCCTCCTTGGGGTTGAGGCAATTGGAGCCGCCGAAGGTGGCCTCCACGGCCACGGCGCCCAGGTGGTGGCCCGTGAGGTCAACCTTGTTCTTGGTGCCGCAAATCTTGGCTGCGTTGGCGGGGGAGACGAACACGGCGGCGGTCAGCGTGCCCTCGGAGGGCTTGTCCCCCTGCCCCGGCTTCACCGGGATTTCCGTGTAGGTGATTTCCGTGTCCGCCATGGTGAGGTCCTCGAGATCCTCGCCGATGAAGACGAGGTACAAGTGGACCTTGAGGTCGTTGACGAAGGTGATGGGCTCCGTGGCCTTGCCCTTGCCCTCCACTTTCAGCGGAACGCGCACAAAGTACCAGGAGGCGGCCTCGATGGAACCGGGCTTCACCCGCTCCTTGCTGGCGAACATGTTGTCGTTCGGCGGGGCCACACGCTCCACCTTGGCGTCCGGGGCCTTCAAATCGAGTGTCACGCGGGCGTGTTCAGCGTTCGCGGCGTCCGCCGCAGGCATGCCGAGCACCGCCGCAACGGCGAGTGACCATATTTGTTTTGTCGTCATAAGAATTCTCAACGTGTGCTACATTTATACACCAAACCCCGCCTCATGGCGAGAAGAAACTTCCCGCACGCCTTATTTTTTACGCGCGGAACGCGCTCCCATCATCCTAATCTTAATCCTAATCCTAATTGCCGCGCAGCGGCACACCCCCTTTGGGCTTGAAGCACGCTTCCTCCCATGCTATAACGCCCCTGCATGAACCTGCTCGCCACCTACATCCACAACCTGGACCCCGTCATCCTGGACATCCCCGGCACGCCGCTGGCGCTGCGCTGGTACGGCCTGGCGTACGTGGCGGGGTTCATCCTGGGCTACATGGTGCTGCTGGCGCTCTCCAAGCGCAGGCTGTACGCGGTGGAGCCGGAGAAATTGGGGGATTTCATCACGTGGGTGTGCGTGCTGGGCGTGCTGCTGGGCGGGCGCCTGGGGGAATTCTTCTTCTACTGGCTGCCGGAGAACGGGCTGGACGGCTTTTTGGCGGACCCGCTGTGGGTGCTGCGCGTGTGGGAGGGCGGCATGGCCTCCCACGGCGGCATTCTGGGCGTGCTGACGGTGGCGTGCGTGTATGCGTGGCGCCACAAGCTCTCCGCCTTCGCCGTGTGCGACGGCTTGGCCATCGTGGCCCCCATCGGCATCTTCTTCGGCAGGCTGGCCAACTTCATCAACGGCGAGCTCTACGGCCGCGTCACGGATGCCGCCGTGGCCGTGAAATTCCCGCAGGAGCTCTTTGAGCTGCCCGCGGGGGAGCGCCTGGCGGCGGTGGCGCAGGCGGAGCAGGCCGCGGGCGCCACGCTGAACCAGCTCGCGCAAGCCAACGAGAGCGGGTACGACACCCTCTTCCGCGTCTGCCGAGAGAACTCCGCGGCACAGGAGGCCATCGCGCCGTTCCTGCACGGGCGCTACCCCTCCCAGCTGTTCGAGGCCCTGGGCGAAGGGCTGATCATCTTTGCCGTGCTCATCACGCTGCGGCTCACCATGAAGCACGCGCGCGCCGGGTTCTTCAGCGGCGTCTTCTGCCTGCTCTACGCCGCCGCGCGCATCACCTGCGAATGCTTCAAGCAGCCGGACGCCGCCGTGTGGCACGGCATCACGCAGGGCCAGCTGCTCTCCCTCATCGTGGTCCTCATGGGCGTCGTCTTCCTCACCGTCCCCTCCCGCGCAAAGGATGAAAAATAGGGCTGCACGCATGCGTGCAGCCCGTTTTCCTAATCTTAATCCTAATCCTAATTGCCGCGTAGCGGCCCCCCCCTTCACTTCTCCAGCCCCACCAGCTCCATTTCAAACACGAGCGTGGAATTGGGGCCGATTTTGCCGGGGCCGTTCGCGCCGTAGGCCAGGTGCGCGGGTATGGTCACGCGCCACTTGGCGCCCACTGGCATCAGCGTCAAAGCCTCCGTGAAGCCGGGAATCACCTGGCGGATGTTGAACTTCACCGTGTCGCGCGACTGGTCGAACACCGTGCCGTCCACCAGCGTGCCCTTGTAGCGCACCTCCGCGGTGGGGGCGTCGCCGTGCCTGGCGGCATCGTACCTCTCACTGCCGCCGGGGGTGATGACCTCATACTGCAGGCCGGAGTTGGTGGTGGTCACGCCCTCCTTGCGGGCGTTCTCCTCCATGTACTTCTTGCCGAGCTCCAAGTTGGCCTTGCCGCGCTCGTCCGCACGCGTCTGCAGCATGGTGAGGAAGCGGCGCTGGCAGGCATCCGCCTGCATCAGCATGGCGGCGTCCGGCGTGCCCGCCAGGCCCTCCACCAGGCCGCGCCCAAGCTCACCGCCCGCCAAATCCTCCGCCTGCACGCCGGGCAGCATCTGCCCCAGCATCTGACCACCGATGCGGTACCCGATGAGGTACGACATCACCTTCTTCATTTCAAGTTCGTCTGACATATTCCCCTTTTACCACCCTGCCCCGCCCCGTGCAAGCCCAATGTGGCGGGGAAACCATTCCCCATGGACACCCGCTTGACCCGCGGGGCGCGCGCGTGTATAATGTGCATGTTCGATAGAAACGATATTCCGCCATGGCCACCATCCGACCGTTCGCCGCAATCCGCCCGCCCCAGAAGTACGTGGAACAGGTATCCTGCCTGCCCTACGATGTGATGAACCATCAAGAGGCCTGCGCCATGGCGGCGGGCAACGCGGCATCCTACCTGCACATCTGCCGCGCGGACATCGACACCTCCGAGGCGGAGATCCACGAGCCGGCGACCTACGAGAAGAGCCGCCAAAACCTGGAGGATTTTTTGCAGCGCGGCATCCTGATGCGGGAGGGGAAGCCTTGCTACTACATCTACCGCCAAATCATGTGGGGCCGCGTGCAGACCGGCATTGTGGGCTGCGCCAGCGTGGACGAGTACCTGGACGGCACCATCAAGAAGCATGAGCTCACCCGCAAGGAGAAGGAGCTGGACCGCATCAACCATTTCGACGCCTGCTCCACACAGACCGAGCCCGTGTTCCTGGCCTACCGCAAGCACGAGGGCATTGCCGCCGCCGTGCGCGAGTGGATCAAGTTCCACAAGCCCGAGTACGATTTCACCAGCGAGGACGGCGTCACACACATCCTCTGGCCCGTGGACGACGATGCCGTCATCGAAGCCATCCGCAAGGGCTTTGAAGAAGTGCCCGCGCTCTACATCGCGGACGGCCACCACCGCACCGCATCCAGCGCAGCCGTATCCGCCAAGCGCCGCGCGGAACACCCGGACTACACCGGGAGCGAGGAGTTCAACTACCTCATGGCCGTCACCTTCTGCGACGAGGACCTGTTCATCATGGACTACAACCGCGTGGTGCTGGATTTGAACGGGCTTGACGAATCCGCGTTCCTGGCGCGCGTGCGGGAGAAGTTCGACGTGGCGCCCGCGGCCAGCGCCCCCTACGCCCCCAAGGCCAAGCACGAGTTCGGCATGTGCCTAGGCGGCAAGTGGTACACCCTCACCGCCAAGGACGGCACCTTCGATGCCGCGCACCCCATCCAGAGCCTGGACTGCTCCATCCTGCAGGCCAACCTGCTGGACCCCGTGCTGGGCATCACCGACCCGCGCACCAGCCCGCGCATCGACTTTGTGGGCGGCATCCGCGGGCTGCACGAGCTGCAGGAGCGCGCCGCGGGAGGCGTGGCCTTCTCCCTCTACCCCGTCACCATGGCGGATCTCTTCCACGTGGCGGACAGCGGGGAAATCATGCCCCCCAAGTCCACCTGGTTCGAGCCGAAGCTGCGCTCCGGGCTCTTCGCCCACGAAATCGAACGATAACTCCTCACCCCACAAAAATCCATCACCATGAAGATACTCATACCGACCAAACTCGACAAAGCCGCCGCCGCCCAGCTCACCGCCGCCGGGTACGAGGTGGTGCAGAACGACACCGACCCCATCGAGGCCCAGGTGGCCGCCAACCCAGATGCCGCAGGGCTCATTGTGCGCTCGGAGAAGGTGACCTCCGCCGTCATCGACGCCCTGCCCTCCCTCAAGTGCGTTATCCGCGCCGGAGCGGGCTACGACAACATCGACTACGTCCACGCGCGCACCAAGGGCGTGGACGTGATGAACACGCCCGGCGCCAACTCCAACGCCGTGGCGGAGGAGGTGGTGGCCATGGTGCTCGCCGCCTACCGCTTCGTCATCCCCGCGGATGTCACCACACGCGCCGGGGAATGGAACAAGAAGAAGTACATGGGCCGCGAGCTCACCGGAAAGACCGTCGGCATCATCGGCCTCGGCAACATCGGCCGCCAGCTCGTCAAGCGCCTCCAGGGCTTCGAGTGCAAGGTCCTCGGGTACGACCACTTCCTCTCCAAGCAGCGCGCCCTCAACATCGGCGCCACCCCCGCCGAGCTGGACGAGATATTCTCCACCGCGGACATCGTCTCCATCCACATCCCCGGCGGCCCCGGCACCAGGAACTTCGTGAACGCGGAGCTCATCGGCAAGATGAAGGACGGCGCCATGCTGGTGAACTGCGCCCGATACGGCGTGGTGGACGAGGACGCCCTGCGCGCCGCCAAGGCCGAGGGCAAGGCCATCACCTACTGCACGGACGTGCACCCCAAGGACACCGCCGCCAGCCAGCCCAGCGCCGACATTGCGGACGTGATGCTGCCGCACCTGGGCGCCAACACCAAGGAGGCCAACAAGATGGCCGCCATGCGCGCCGCCGAGCAGATGCACGCCTATCTCGCCAAGGGCGACACCACCTACGTGGTGAACGCGGAGATGCCCGCCAACCTCAACTCCGCGCACCTGCACCTCGCGGAGATGCTCGGCAGGCTCTGCTGCCACGCCGCCGGATGCAAGCCCATCCGCCGCATCGACTGCGTATTCTACAACAATCTGCGCAGCTTCCGAAAGTGGTTCACCCCCTGGATTCTCCAAGGCGCCGTTCCCGGCGCGGAGCACGGCCTCATGCCCGCCGCCGCGGAGGAATCCTTCCGTGAGCACGGCATCGTCTTCAAGGCCTACGAGCCCATGGACGACAAGCTCTACGACGACCAGCTGGACATCAACATCCACACCGAGGTGGACGGCAAGGAGCGCATCACCGGCGTGCGCGGCACCATTGTGGAGGGCACCCCCGTCGTCTCCCGCATCGGCGGCTTCAAGCACCTCTACGCCTCACTCCCCGGCAACACCCTCGTCCTCCGCTATGCCGACCGCCCCGGCGTGGTCGCCACCATCGGCCAAACCCTCTCGGACGCCGGCATCAACATCGAGAACATCGTGGCCCCCACCGACTACGAGAGCGGCAACTCCCTGGCCATCGTCAAGACGGACAAGCCCGTCTCCGATGTCCTGGTGGAAATCCTGCGCAAGACCAT
>JAKSOT010000004.1 GCA_024405455.1 Akkermansia sp.
CGTTGCGGCGGGGCGTATGAGCGCCAACGCCCGCCTACCAACCACGCCGTTTCCACCCCTCATCAATCACATATTCCGGCGGTGTGCTTTCCATAACCATCAAGAAAAAGCAAAAAAAATGCAAAATTTGAAAAAAAAGGCTTGCCAAACGGGAAAAAACGGCTAGAATGAGCGCCCCTGCATGCCGTCAAACAACAGGCAACACACGCAGGGAACTATCGGGTCCGCCGCCGGAAAAACGGCAGGTTTCCTCTAGGGAGAGGAACTTGCAAGATTGCCGGCAAGGTCCCGTGAACCACAAACTAGAAGGAAACATGCCGACCATCAATCAACTCGTCCGCAAGGGACGAACCGTACCGGAAGAGAAGTCGAAGTCTCGCGCTCTTCACAGCTGCCCGCAGCGCCGCGGGGTCTGCCTCCAGGTGATGACCCGCACGCCGAAGAAGCCGAACTCCGCTCTTCGTAAAGTTGCAAAAGTCCGCCTGACGAACGGCGAAGAAGTGATCGCCTACATTGGCGGAGAAGGCCACAACCTGCAGGAGCACAGCATTGTGCTGGTGCGCGGCGGCCGTGTGAAGGACCTTCCCGGCGTGCGCTACCACATTGTTCGTGGCGCTCTGGACTGCCTGGGTGTGGAGAAGCGCCGCCGCGGCCGCTCCAAGTACGGTGCCAAGCGCCCCAAGGAAGCCGCCAAGAAGTAAGAACCCCTAACATAGAATACAGATATGGCCCGTCGCAAACGCGTCTACAAAAAGATTGAACATCGTGACTCCCGTTACGATTCCGCCCTTGTCGGCAAGCTTATCGGCAAGGTGATGCTGGGTGGCAAGCGCTCCCTGGCCGAGCGTATCGTCTACAAGGCGATCGACCTCGCCAACGAGGGCACCGACACCGTGAGCCCGCTTGAAGTCCTGACCCGCGCCATCGAGAACGCGAAGCCGCGCGTGGAGGTGAAGAGCCGCCGCGTGGGCGGCGCCACCTACCAGGTGCCGCTGGAGGTAGCTCCCGACCGTTCCGAGGCCCTGGCCATGCGCTGGCTGATCAACTTCGCGCGCAACCGCAAGGGCGTGCCGATGGCCAAGGCGCTGGCAAACGAGATCAAGGAAGCCGCCGCCAACCAGGGTGCCGCCGTGCGCAAGCGCGACGACGTGCACAAGATGGCCCAGGCCAACCGCGCATTCGCTCACTTCCGCTGGTAAGCAACCGGCGGAAGTTTCTCGTTTTTTCGCAAGACGTAATCTCTGAACCCCAAACATTCATATTACTATTATGGCAAGTGTAAGCAGCCCCGACCGCAAGGCCCCGCTTGAGCGCTACCGCAACTTCGGTATCGCCGCTCACATCGACGGTGGCAAAACCACGCTCTCCGAACGCATCCTCTTCTACACCGGCATGATCCACAAGATCGGCGAGACCCACGAAGGGTCTGCGACGACCGACTGGATGGAACAGGAGCAGGAGCGCGGCATCACCATCACCTCCGCCGCCGTCACCACCAACTGGAAACAGCTCCCCGCCGAGGGTTGCTACAAGATCTACGAGAACGAGAACTTCCAGCTCAACGTCATCGACACCCCCGGGCACGTGGACTTCACCGCCGAGGTGGAGCGCTCCCTGCGCGTGCTCGACGGCGCCATCGTGGTGTTCTGCGGTGTGGCCGGCGTTCAGCCCCAGACCCAGACCGTGTGGCGCCAGGCCACCAAGTACAACGTGCCCCGCATCTGCTTCGTCAACAAGATGGACCGCACGGGCGCCAATTTCGCCAACGTGCTGGACGGCATCCGCAACAAGCTGCATGCCAACGCCGCCTCCATCCTCGTCCCCATCGGCGCGGAGGACCAGCTGCGCGGCCAGATCGACGTGGTGAACCAGAAGGCCATCATGTACTCGGACAACGACCGCCTGGGCTCCACCTACGAAGTGACCGACATTCCCGCCGAGCTGAAGGAGGAGGCCGAGGCCGCCCTTCAGGAGCTCAAGGAGAAGGTGGCCGACGTGGACGACGAGCTTGCCGAGCTCTTCCTGATGGAGGAGCCGATTGACGCCCCCACGCTGAAGGCGGCCATCCGCCGCGCCACCATCGCCAACAAGTTTGTGCCCGTGGCCGGTGGCTCCGCGTTCAAGAACAAGGGCGTGCAGGCCCTGCTGGACGCCGTGGTGGACTACCTGCCCTCCCCGCTGGAGGCCAAGGTGGCAACCGTGACCTCCACCATCTCCAACGGACTCGACGAAAACGGCTACGAGACCTTCGAGACCAAGGAAATCATCCCCTCCGACGAGGACAAGCCCATCGCCCTGGCGTTCAAGCTCTGGGCGGACAAGTTCGTGGGCTCCCTCGTGTTCATCCGCGTGTACACCGGCGTCATCCACAAGGGCGACACCGTGTACAACCCCCGCACCCGCAAGCGCGAGCGCGTGGGCCGTCTCCTCCAGATCCAGGCCAACGTGCACACGGACGTGGACGCCGTGTACTCCGGCGACATCGCCGCCATCGTGGGCTTGAAGAACGCCACCACGGGCGACACGCTGGCCGCGGACGACTTCGACTACACGCTGGAGCCGCCCACCTTCCCGGACACCGTGATTTCCATGGCCGTGGAACCCCTTACCAAGGCCGACCAGGAGAAGATGTCCAACGCCCTCCAGCGCCTCTCCGCAGAAGACCCCACCTTCCGCGTGAAGACCGATGAGGAAACCGGGCAGACCATCATCGCCGGCATGGGCGAGCTTCACCTCGACATCATCGTGGACCGCCTCAAGCGCGAGTTCAAGGTGGAGGCCAACACCGGCAAGCCCCAGATCGCCTACCGCGAAACCATCACCAAGTCCGCTGAGCACGTTCAGGGCAAGCTCGTCAAGCAGTCCGGCGGCCGCGGCCAGTACGGCGACGTCATCATCGACATGCGCCCGGGCGAGCGCGGCACCGGCCTCAAGATTGCCAACAAGGTGGTGGGCGGCGCCATTCCCAAGGAGTACATGAACGCCGTGTACGCCGGCCTCAACGAAGCCATGAACTCCGGCACCGTTGCCGGATACCCCGTGGAAGACGTGGAGGTGGACGTGGTGGACGGTTCCTACCACGAGGTGGACTCCAACGAAAACGCCTTCAAGATGGCGGCCATCTTCGCCATGAAGAACGCCTTTGTGAAGTGCGCGCCCGTGCTGCTGGAGCCCATCATGAGCGTGGAGGTGACCACCCCCGCCGAGAATCAGGGCGACATCATGGGCGACCTCAACCGCCGCCGCGCCAACGTGAGCAACATGGAGCACCGCGGTGCCGAGTGCATCCTCACCGCCAAGGTTCCCCTGGCGGAGATGTTCGGCTACTCCACGGATATCCGCACCCTCTCCAAGGGCCTGGCCTCCTACTCCATGGAGCCCTCCCACTTCGAACAGGTCCCCCCGAACCTTGTCGCCCAAATCGTCAAGGCCCGTGGTGGCGACGCCAAATAAACCAACCTATTACTAACCTAAACATAACCGCACGTTCATGCAAAGTCCCAAAATCCGCATCCGTCTCCGTGCATTTGACAGCCGCGCCATCGACCACTCCGCCTCGGAGATCGTCGAGACCGCCAAGCGTACAGGTGCAAAAGTCGCAGGGCCGATTCCTTTGCCGACTCGTATCGAGAAGTTCTCTGTGAACCGCTCGGTCCATGTTAACAAGAAATCCGCCGATCAGTTTGAAATCCGCACGCACAAGCGTCTGCTCGACATCGTCGACCCGACCTCGCGCACGGTGGAAGAGCTCAAGAAGCTCAACCTGCCGGCCGGCGTGGATATCATGATCAAGATCTAAGCCCTGACATTATCAACCCTCAACTCTGATTTACGAACATGTCTTTAGGACTTATCGGTAAAAAGGTTGGCATGACCCGCGTCTTCAACCAGGAGACCGGAGCCATGATTCCCGTCACCGTCATCGACGTGGCAGGCAACACCTTCGGCCAGGTCAAGACCGCCGAGAAGGACGGCTACACCGCCGTTCAGGTGGCTTTCGACGCCCAGAAGGAGAGCCGCCTCTCCAAGCCGGTGGCCGGCCATTTCAAGAAGCTGGGCATAGCCCCGGCGAAACTGCTCAAGGAGTTCCGCGTGGAGGCCTCCGAGCTGCCCGCCGAGGGCGCGGCCCATCCCGGCTGCGAGCTCTTTGAGGAGGGCGCCTGGGTGGATGTCATCGGCACCTCCAAGGGCAAGGGCTTCCAGGGTGTGATGCGCCGCCACAACTTCCACGGCTCCCCCATGGCCCACGGCTCCATGATGCACCGCCGCACCGGCGGCGTGGGCGCCTGCGCCACCCCCTCCCGCGTGTGGAAGGGCCAGAAGATGCCCGGCCACATGGGCAGCGAGCAGCGCACGGTCCAGAACCTCAAGGTTGTTCAGGTGCGCAAGGAGGACAACGTGATCCTCATCTCCGGCCCGGTTCCCGGCGCCAAGGGATCCTACGTGGTCATCCGCCCCGCCAAGAAGAAGAACGGCAAATAAACAAACGAACTAGGAGAACCTATCTATGTCCGCTAACCAATTGACAATCGAGGCCGCCACAGCCGCCAACATCGTGACCGTGGGACCGGAGAAGGGCAGCCAGGCCGTGCATGACCTGGTGACCGCCTACCGCGCCAACAGGCGCACCGGCTCCGCCAACACCAAGACCCGCGCGGAAGTGGCCGGCAACAACAAGAAGATCTATCGCCAGAAGGGTACAGGCAACGCCCGTCACGGCGACCACCAGAGCCCCATCTTCGTGGGTGGCGGCGTGGTGTTCGGCCCGCGCCCGTGCGACTACTCCAAGAAGGTGAACAAGAGCACCCGCAAGCTGGCCCTGCGCCGCGTGCTGGGCGACATCATCTCCGGCGGCAAGGTGGTCACCGTGCCCTCCTTCTCCATCGAGGACGGCAAGACCAAGAGCTTTGTGGCCGCCGTGGCCGCCATTGCTGAAGGCAAGAAGATCCTCATCATCGCTGAGTCCTTTGACGAGAAGACGAAGCTGTCCGGCCGCAACGTTGCGGACGTGCTGCTCATGTCTGCCGCAGAGGTGAACGTGGAGCAACTGCTTGACGCCCGCAAGGTCGTCATCGTTGAATCCGCCTTGGAAACAATCGCCAACCGCACCAAGTAACCATGAACGACATCTACGACGTTATCAAGAACCCGCGCGTGTCCGAAAAGGCGACCGTGCTTCACGAGGCCAACGGCGTGATCACGCTGGAGGTGGACGTGAAGGCCACCAAGGTCGACATCAAGAAGGCCGTGGAGAAGGCATTCGGCAAGAAGGCCGTCTCCGTTCGCACCGCCAACTACGACGGCAAGGAGCGCCGCAAGCGCACGAAGGCCGCCGGCACCTCCCCTGCGTGGAAGAAGGCGTACGTGCGCCTGGCGGCCGGTGAGAGCCTGGACCTCGTATAACCCGGAACCCCCAACCAAGTAAGCTATTATGTCACTCAAGTCATTCAAGCCTACCACGCCTTCCAACCGCTACAAGGTGCTGCCCTCGTATGACGAGATCACGAAGGGCAAGCCCGAGAAGAGCCTGCTGGAGCCGATCCGCAAGAGCGGTGGCCGCAACAACAACGGCCGCATCACCACCCGCCACATCGGCGGTGGCCACAAGTTCCACTACCGCCTGGTGGATTTCCGCCGCACGCGCCGCGAGGCGGCCACCGTGCTGGCCATCGAGTACGATCCGAACCGCACCTGCCGCATCGCCCTGGTGCAGTACCCGGACGGCGCCAAAAGCTACATCCTGGCTCCTGCCGGCCTGAACGTGGGCATGACCGTGCAGAGCGGTGAGAACGTGGCCCCGAAGGTGGGCAACGCCATGCCGCTCAAGAACGTGCCGCTGGGCACCGCCATCCACAACATCGAGGTGCGCCCCGGCACCGGCGGCAAGATTGCACGCTCCGCCGGACAGCAGGCCGTGCTCTCCAACCGCGACGGCGAGTACGCCCTGGTCAAGATGCCCTCCGGCGAAATCCGCAAGTTCCGCGTGGAGTGCTACTGCACCATCGGCCAGGTGGGCAACGCCCAGCACATGAACGAGTCTTCCGGCAAGGCCGGCCGCACCCGCTGGATGGGCATCCGCCCCACCGTGCGCGGTATGTGCATGAACCCTGTGGACCACCCCAACGGCGGTGGTGAAGGCAAGTCCAAGTCCGGTGGCGGTCGCCAGCACCTGAAGTCCCCCTGGGGACATGTCAAGGGCCAGAAGACCCGCCGCATCCGCAAGCCCTCCGATGTGTTCATCGTGCAGCGCCGCAACGCCAAGTAATCATCAACCCTCAACCATAGACTAGAACAATGGGACGTTCCCTCAAAAAAGGACCCTTCGTAAGCCAGCCTCTTCTCGACAAGGTTGACGCCCAGCTGCAGAGCGGGGACCGCAAGCCGATCAAGACGTGGAGCCGCGCCTCCATGGTGATACCGGACTTCGTGGGCCTCACCTTCCTGGTGCACACGGGCAAGGCATTTGCCACGGTGTACGTCACGGAGAACATGGTGGGCCACAAGCTCGGCGAGTTTGCCCCCACCCGCATCTTCAAGGCGCACGGCGGCATCGGCAAGAAGTAAACCACAACTGATAGAAACCAAGCCATGGGCTCCATCCTGCGCAGCATCTCCCTCCTCTCCCTCACCCTTGCGGTGGCGGGCGCGGCGGCGTGCGCACAGGATACCCCCACCCCCGGCAAGGACGCCAGGATCAGCCAGCTGGAGCGCCAGCTCGCAACCCTGCGCGAGAGCTACGCCATTGCCAGGGCGGATGCCGACGAGGCGCGCAAGCAGCTCCGCGAGGTCCGCTCCCGAATGGAGGCCCTGGGCGGCTCCGCCCTCGGCAACCGTGAGGAAAAGCTCATCGAAACCGCCGCGCAGCTGGAATCCGTGCGCGCAGAGCTTGACGCCGTGCGCCAAAGCTCCCTGCGCCTCACGGCGGCCCTGGTGGCCTACATGCGCAGCGCGCTGGTGGAAGACCAGGCGGCGCGCGAGTCGCTGGAGACCGCCGTGCGCGATCTGGACGTGGCCCTGGGGCTGCGCCGCGCGAAGGCGGACGAGCTGGCGGGCGGTTCCGTGGATGAGGCCAAGGTGCTGAGCATCGACTCGGAGTCCGGGCTCATCGTCATCAACGCGGGCCGCGAGGGCAAGGTGGAAGTGGGCATGTCCATGGAAATCTCGCGCGGCGACCAGGCCATTGCCATGGCCGTGGTCACCGATGTGCGCAAGACCGTGGCGGGCCTCCTGGTGCAGCAGCACCTCAACCCCGCTCTCTCCGTCGCCGTCGGCGATATGGTTTCTGTCAAATCCAACGATTAACCTTCAACAAATACTAACACCAATGGAAGTGAAAGCAGTATACAAGAATGCCCGCATCTCCGCCAAGAAGATGCGCGACGTGGCCGCAGCCGTCCAGGGTATGTCTGTCTCCCAGGCTACCGACGTGCTCAGCTACTCCCCCAAGAAGGGCGCTTATCTCCTGAATAAGACGCTCAAGTCCGCCGTGGCAAACGCCGAGAACAACAACGGCCTCTCCGCCGACGAGCTCGTACTCAAGAGCGTCATGGTGGACGAGGGCGTCACGTTCCGCCGCACCATGGCACGCGCTCGCGGCTCCGCCAACGTCATCCGCAAGCGCACATCCCACATCACCATCATCCTCGCCAACGCCGAGGCATAACCAACATTAACTGACATAACACTATGGGACAGAAAGTAAATCCGATCGGATTCCGTCTGAGCGTCACCAAGGACTGGCGCTCCAAGTGGTATGCTACGGGCAAGGACTATGCCACGAAGCTCCACGAGGATATCAAGATTCGCAAGTTCATCAAGGACTACACCGCGGATCTCAACAAGGACCTCAAGGGGTCTACCCCCGCCATCTCCCGCATCTCCATCGAGCGTGCCTGGAACAACGTGCGTGTGACCATCCACACCGCCCGCCCCGGCATGATTATCGGGCCCAAGGGGGAGAACATCGCCAAGCTCACGGACGCCCTCGCCAAGCTGTGCAACGGCGCCGTTGTGAAGCTGGACATCATGGAAATCCGCCAGCCGGAGCTGGACGCCCAGCTTGTGGCTGAGAACATCGCCACGCAGCTGGAGCGCCGCGTCTCCTTCCGCCGCGCCATGAAGCGCGCCGTGCAGGTGGCCATGGACTTTGGCGCGGAAGGCATCCGCGTGCGCTGCGCCGGCCGCTTGGGCGGTGCGGATATCGCACGTGCGGAGCAGTACCGCGAGGGCAAGGTGCCGCTGCAGACCCTGCGCGCCCCGATTGACTACGGCTTTGCGGAGGCCCGCACGCTGTACGGCCTCATCGGCATCAAGTGCTGGATCAACAAGCGCCCGGACGCCGGCAACAACGCCCCCCGCCGTGACCGCGACCGCGGTCCGCGCCCCCCGCGCCCGCGCCGCGAGGGCGGCCGCGATTCCCGCGAACGCCAGGAACCCCAGCATACCGAAGGCTGAACCCCACTGAACACTTAAACGAATAAGGAGATTACACTATGCCTTTAATGCCAAAACGAGTAAAGGGTAACCACCGCAAGATGCACCGCGGCAACCGCGGCGGCAATGCCACCAGCGGTGATTACGTGGCCTTCGGCGACTACGGCCTGCAGGTTCTCACCCGCGGCTGGGTCACCAACAACCAGATCGAGGCCTGCCGTATCGCCATCAACCGTTACCTGCGCCGCCGCGGACGCGTCTTCATCCGCATCTTCCCGCAGAAGTCCTTCACCAAGCGCCCGCCGGACACCCGTATGGGCAAGGGCAAGGGCGCCGTGGAAGGATGGGTGGCCGTCTGCCGCCCCGGCAACATCATGTTCGAGGTCGGCGGCGTCACCGAATCCGCCGCCAAGGAGGCCCTCCGCCTCGCCTCCAACAAGCTCGGCATCCGCACGCGTTTCGTCTACCGCCAGGGCGTGGAGCCCCAGGCCTAAACTGAATTATCAACCCTAACACCATTCATTATTATGCCTGTCAAGAAAGCCAAAGACTTCCGCGGTATGCCCGCCAAGGAGCTCCAGGCCCACATCCGTGAGCTGCGCAAGGAGTACTTCGACCTCCGCATCCAGAAGGCCACCGGCCAGCTGGAGAACAACCAGCGCACGCGCATCGTCCGCAAGGAGCTCGCCTGCGCCCTCACCGTGCTCGGTGAAGGTGCCGCCAAGACCGATGAAGCATAACACCGAACCCAAGGACTTATTATGAGCGAAGATACTACTACGACCAAGCCCCAGGGCCTTCGCAAGACCCGCGTCGGCGTTGTTGTCTCCACCAAGATGAGCAAGACCATCGTTGTGGAGTACGTGGCCCGTGTTCCCCATCCCACCTTCAAGAAGATCGTGAAGAAGAGCAAGCGCTTCTACGCCCACGACGCCGAGGAGGTGGCCAAGCTGGGCGACAAGGTCCGCATCCGTGAAACCCGCCCGCTTTCCGCGCTCAAGCGCTGGGAGCTCGTGGAGATCCTCAAACACTAATCACTGGAAAGGAGATTACCTACCATGCTCCAGATGGAATCACTCGTTCAGGTCGCCGATAACACCGGCGCCCGCACCGCCAAGATGATCGGCGTTATCGGCAAGGCAACCGCCCATGCCCACATCGGCGACATCATCACCGTCCACATCCGCGAGTCCATACCCACCGCCGCCGTCAAGAAGGGCTCCGTGGTGAAGGCCGTCGTCGTCCGCACCGCCGCCCCCATCCGCCGTGATGACGGCTCCGTGCTGCGGTTCGACTCCAACGCGGTTGTCTGCATCGACAAGGACAACAACCCGCGCGGTACCCGCATCTTCGGGCCGGTGGCCCGCGAGCTTCGTGAAAAAGGCTTCATGAAGATCGTCTCCCTCGCTCCGGAGGTGCTGTAACACGGAAAGTATTTGTTGAAGAAATCACTTCCCTTGGCGGGGGCGGCTGCACACAGCCGCCCCCGGTTTCTGTTGCCATTCCGCGCGGATAGCCGTACAATGCCGCCATGCGCACCGTCTTCATCGTGTATGCGGTCCTGATGCTCTACATCGCCCTGCGGGTGGTGCTTGCCACGCCAAAGCGTAGCGGCGGCGGGGGGCCGCTGCGCGTGAAATGGTGGTGGAAGGTGCCGATGCTGCTCCTGCTGGCGCTCGGCGCGTTCAAGTTCAGCATCCTGGACTGGGTGAACCCCGGCGGGCGCTACTTTGCGCCTGAGGTGGATGCGCGCATCCTGCTGCCGCTCACCTGGCTGAACATCTTCGTGATTTTGCTGGGCATCCTGCTGCTGTTTGCGGAGCTGCCGCGCGCGGTGGGGTGGCTCTTCGTGCGCGGGCGCTTCCGCAACGCCGTGAACATGGCGCTTGTGGCCCTGGCGGGCATCGCCACCACCGTGGGCATGTGCAACGCCCTTGCCATGCCGCAGGTGCACCGCGTGGATATCTCCCTGCCCGGCATGCCCGCGGATGCACGGCCCGTCACCCTCGCCCTGCTGGCGGATTTGCATGCCGACACCGTGAAGCGCGAGCCATACTTCCGCGCGCTCGTGGACCAAGTGAACGCCCTCGGCGCGGATGCCATCGCCATCTGCGGCGACTTTGTGGACGGCACCGTGGCCGACCACGGCAGCGATTTGGAGCCGCTGGCGGATTTGCGCGCGCCGCTCGGCGTGTTCGGCGTGCCCGGCAACCACGACTACCCCTCCGGCTATGCCGACTGGATGGATTACTTCACCCGCCACGGCATCCGCATGCTGCCCAATGCCCATGTGCAGCTGGCGCGGGGAATCGTCCTAGCGGGCGTGACCGACCCCGCCGCCGCTTGGCAGCGGGAGGAGGCGCCCGACCTCGACAAGGCGCTGCAGGGCGCGCCGGCGGGGCTTCCCGTGGTGCTGCTGGCCCACCAGCCCTCCATGGCCCCGGCTATGGCGCAGGACGGCCGTGTGGCATTGCAGCTCTCCGGCCACACCCACGGCGGCATGTTCCCCGTCCTCTCCAATATCGTCTCGAAGTACAACGGCGGCTACCTGGAGGGCCTGTACCAAGTGGACGGCATGCAGCTCTACGTCACCCCCGGCACCAGCCTCTGGTCCGGCATGCTCATCCGCCTCCTCCACCCCGCAGAAATCACCCTCATCACCATGCGCCCACAATGAATATCAGCGAAATCAGGGCGCGCCTGCAGGAAATGGCGGAGCCGCGGTATGCGGCGTTCGCGGGTGGCCTGCTGCCGGACAACCGACACCCCCTGCTCGGGGTGAGGCTGCCGCGGCTGCGCCGATTGGCGCGCAAATTGGCACACGCGGACGATGCGCGCGCCCTGCTGCGCCGCACGCCGGGCAAGCGCGCCGCGTTCGAGGAAATCATGCTCCGCGGGTTCGTGGCGGGATACGCGCCCGGGCTGCACTTCGCGGAACGCTGCGCCTGCATCGACCGATTGGTGCCGTTCCTGGACAACTGGAGCCTGTGCGATTCCTGCTGCGCCACCTACCGCTTTGCCCGCCTTAACCGCGGGGCCGCCTGGGATTGGCTGCTGCCCTACACCCGCAGCAACGCGGAATACGCGCGCCGCTTCGGCATCGTCATGCTCCTGGACCACTTCATCCAAGACCCCGCCTGGGCCCCGCGCGTGGCGCGCCTCCTCCCCACCGTCACCCCCGGTGCCCACTACAGCGACATGGCCGTCGCCTGGTGCGCGTGCGAGCTCTGTCTCCGCCACCCGCACCTGGCAGATCCCCTGCTCTCCTCCCTCCCTCCCGCCCTCCTCCATCTCACCCGCCGCAAACTCCGCGAATCCCGGCGAAAGCAGCGGTGATGAAAAGCGCGGGTAGTTGGTTGGCGGGCTATTTTTCGCCATTTTGGCAAGGTGGGACTTCCACGCATTTCCGCCGCCCGCCGCGATTTATCCTTTCAGGCGAAAGCGGGATTTGGTATAATGGCGGGCAGGATGGACTTGTTCGATTTTGCAGCTTCACAGGGGGAGACGGACCGGGAACGGTACCGCGGGCTCTGCGCCATTGTGCGGCGCAACAACGAGCTGTACTACGCCAAGGCCACACCCGAAATCAGCGACGCGGAATACGACCGCCTCTACCGCGAAATCGAGGAGCTGGAGCGCGCGCATCCCGACTGGGTGACGCCGGACTCCCCCACCCAGAAGGTGGGCAACGACCTCAGCGAGGGGTTTAAGAAGGTCACCCACCCCGCGCCCATGCAGAGCATCGATGACATCTTCGAGCACAAGCCGGAGCAGGGCGAGACGGATGCCGAGCTGGTGGCGTTCTACACGGGTCTGGAGAAATCGCTGGGCATATCCGCGCCCAAGGTGGTGGTGGAGCCGAAAATCGACGGCTGCGCCGTCACGCTCATGTACCGCAACGGCAAGCTGCAATACGCCGCCACGCGCGGCGACGGCCACACGGGCGACGACATCACGGAAAACGTGCGCACCATCCGCAGCGTGCCGTTCACGCTGCCCGCAGGCGCGCCGGAGGTGCTGGAGGTGCGCGGGGAAATCTTCATGCCGTCCGCGGAGTTCGATGCCATGAACGCGCAGCGCGACGCGGACGGCCTGCCGGCGTTCGCCAACCCGCGCAACGCCACCGCCGGAACCATCAAGCTGCTGGACCCCGCGGAGGTGGCGCAGCGCCCGCTGCGCTTCCTCGCCCACGGCATCGGCGTGTACGAGGGCGACGAGCTGCACACCATGGACGACTACGAGTCCCTGCTCTCCCGCATGCAGATTCCGTACAACAAGCCCATCCTGCGCGCGGAGGGGCTGGAGGCCGTGCGCGCCGCCGTGGCGGAAATCGACACCACGCGCCGCGGGCTGGGATTCGGCACGGACGGCGCGGTCATCAAGCTGGATGATTTCCGCCTGCGCGAGCGCATGGGCTCCACCGCGCGCGCGCCGCGCTGGGCCGCCGCGTTCAAGTACCTGCCGGAGCAGAAGGAAACCCGGCTGCTGGGCATCACCATCCAGGTGGGCCGCACCGGCGTGCTCACCCCCGTGGCGGAGCTGGAGCCCGTGAAGCTCAGCGGCACCACCGTCTCCCGCGCCACCCTGCACAACGCGGATGAAATCGAGCGCAAGGACATCCGCATTGGCGACACCCTGCTCATGGAGAAGAGCGGCGAAATCATCCCCGCCGTGGTGCATGTGGTGGAATCCAAGCGCCCCGCGGACGCGCAGAAGTACAGCCTGTACGATGCCGTGAACGGCGTGTGCCCCGTGTGCGGCGCGCCCATCTCCCGCGAGGACGGCCAGGTGGCCTGGCGCTGCACCAACCTCACCTGTTCCGCGCAGGCCGCCATGCGCACCACCTATTTCTGCAAGCGCGAGGCCCTGGACATCGAGAGCCTGGGCGGCACCGTGGCGGAGGCACTCGTCAACCGCGGTCTCATCCAATCCCCGCTGGACCTCTTCCGCCTCACCGTGCAGGAACTCGGCGCGCTCAACCTCGGCACCGACGACGAGCCCCGCCGCTTCGGCGAGAAGAACGCCGCCAAGGCGCTCGCCGCGCTGGATGCCGCCAAGGCCCTGCCGCTGGAGCGCTGGCTCACCGCCTTCGGCATCCCCACCATCGGCACCGTCACCGCGCGCGCCGTGGCCAAGTACCATCGCGATTTGCACGGGCTGGCGGATTCCGCCTACCTGCGCGATTTACTGAAGCTGGAGAAGGACATCGACCGCTACAACGAGCTCAGCCCCGGCGCCAAAGCCAACAAGGGGCTGGACAAGGAAGCGCTGGAGGCGCAGCGCGCACCCATCCGCGCGGGGCTGGAGGAGCTGGCCGCGCCGTACATCGCGCGCGGCTACCTGTGCGTGGAAGAGGACGGTCCCAACAAGCTCAAGCTCGCGAACCCCATCGGCTCCGTCTCCACACACAATATCGTGCGCTACTTCGACTCCGCCGCCGGGCGCGGCGTGATGGACACCCTCGCCGCCTACGGCATCAACCCCGCCTCCCCCACGTTCACGGAGAACATGAACGCCGTGGCGGAGGGGCCGCTCTCCGGCAAGACCTTCGTGCTCACCGGCGCGCTCAGCAGGCCGCGGCCCGACTTTGAGAAGATGATTGCCGCGGCGGGCGGCAAGGCCACGGGCTCCGTCACCAAGAACACCACCTACCTGGTGGCGGGAGAGGGCGGCGGCTCCAAGCGGGACAAGGCCGCCAAGCTCGGCATCCCCGTCATCGGCGAGGATGAGCTGCTTGCCATGATAAACGCTTCCCAAGGGGAGGAACCCTTCACCCTGTCATGAGTGCGCGCGCGGTCATCTACGGCACCATAGCCATCGACACGCTCATCACGCCGGGCGGGCGGGCGAATTCCGTGCTGGGCGGTTCCGGACCGTATGCGGCGCTGGCGGCGCGGCTGCTGACGGACCGCGCGGACCTGGTGGGCGTGGTGGGGGATGATTTCCCCGCGGAGTTCACGCAGGCGCTGGAGGCGCGCGGCGTGGGCATGTGCCACGTGGACCGCGCGGCGGGGAAAACCTTCGCCTGGACCGGCGAGTACGAGGAGGACATGAACAACCGCCGCTCCGTCTCCACGCTGGAGGGCGTGCAGGAAACCTGGCAGATGAACCTTTCCCCAGAGCTGCGCGAGAGCGAGCTGGCGGTGGCGTGCAACGTGACGCCGCGCCTGCAGCTGCGCCTGGTGGAGCAGTGCAGCGGCGCCAAGTTCACCATGGCGGACTTCATGGAATCCTGGATTTTGCGCGAGCGCGACTACGTGGACGCCCTGCTGGCGCGCGTGGACCTGGCGCTGATGAACGACAGCGAGGCGCGCGTGTTCGCCGGGACGGACGACTCCATCGAGGCCGGGCACGCGCTGCTGGCGGCGGGCCCGCGGTACGCCATCGTGAAACACGGCAGCGCGGGCGCCACGCTCTTCCACAGGGAGGGTGGGGGAACGCGCATCTTCCGCTGCCCGGCCTGGCCGCTCATCCACCCGCAAGATCCCACGGGCGCGGGGGATTCCTTCATGGGCGCGTTTGCGGGCTACCTCACCTCCTGCCTGAACGGCGGCAACCCCGCGTGGGAGGACATGAAGCGCGCCATGGCCATTGCCACGGTGGTGGCCGCCGCCGTGTGCGAGAAGTTCGGCACGGTCTCCCTCTTCGCCCTCACGCGCAACGAGCTGGCGCACCGCTTGGCGCAGTTCCACGCCATGACCGCGTGGGATTAGGGAAAATGTACTTCCACTAAAAGGCGGGATGGTGTAGAATGGAGCGGTACGCATCATGGACATCCTCAAATCCATCGGCAACTGGTTCGTTGACAAGACCTTCATCTCCTGGTTCACGCCCAAGTGGCGCAAGCAGGGGTGCGAGACGGCCGGCGTGCTGACCCGCTACATCCACACCTACAGCCACAAGCTGCCGCCGGAGGAGCTGGCGGAGTGCTCGGACATGCTGCGCAAGCTGCGCGCCGCGCTCCACGGCTGGGACGCCGATGAAACGGACCGCATCACCAAGCAGGTGAACGTGCACTGCGAGAGCATGCCGGGCTTCAAGCGCAACCCCGTTCTGGAGGTGGTGGAGTCCTTCTTCGTCATCATGGTGGTCTTCCTGGGCATCCGCACCTACTACGCGCAGCCCTTCCGCATTCCCACGGGGTCCATGCAGCCCACGCTCAACGGCATCATCGTGCACCAGGTGGATGAAATCCCCGGCGCGCCCAAGCGGATATGGGACATGCTGACGCTGGGCAGCTCCTACGTGGAGGCGGTGAGCGACGGCAACAAGCAGCTGGTGGACATTGAGGACCACCCCAAGTGGCTCCTGTTCACAGAGACGGTGCTGAGCTTCGACGACGGCTCCAAGGTGGCGCTGCCGTCCGCCAAGGGCGCGGTCATCCAGTACCTGCAGGAGCAGGGCAAGATCCGCACCACGCCGTCAGGCGTGATGAAGCTGGGGCGCTTTCGCACCGGGGAAACCATCATCCGCGCGCGGGTGGACGCGGGGGACATGGTGATTGTGAACCGCATGGCGTACCATTTCCGCAAGCCGGAGCGCGGCGAGCCCTTTGTGTTCGACACGCGCGGCATCAACACCAGCATGCAGACGCCAGCCCTGGGGCAGATTGAGGACCAGATGGCCGGCACGCACTTCATCAAGCGCCTGTGCGGCCTGCCGGGCGACCAAGTGTACATAGACACGCCCACGCTCTTCATCAACGGCACGCCCGCCGCGGAACCCGGCATGCAGCGCGTGATGGCGCGGCAGGCCCCGTACAACCCCGTGGGCTACCAAACCCTGGAGAAGAGCCGCAACCCCATGGCCTACCTCACGAACGAGGGGCACAAGGTGCTGCAAAACCCGCCGGACGCCAACCTGCGCGAGTACCTGGCGCTGGGCGACAACACCGTTAAATCGCTGGATTCCCGCTTCTGGGGGCCGGTGCGCCAGTTCAACGTGCTGGGGCCGGCCTGGTTCACCCTGTGGCCGTTCACGGAACACTGGGGCGGCATTGATTGATTAAACTATACCCCCTGCCCCGCCATGCCGGAGACGGAATCAGACACCATCACGCGCAACGCCAAGTCCAACCTGGCGTTCACCCTGGCCAACCTGCCGGAGGACGTGCGCATCCACATGTCGCAGTTCTATGCCTTTTGCCGCATAGTGGACGACATAGTGGACGAGCCGGGCATGAGCCCGCAGCAGCGGCACGCGGCGCTGGACCGCTGGGTGTCCGTGGTCACGGGCGCCGTGGAACCGGAGCCCGGAATCGAGCGGGAGGTGCGCACGCTGATTGATGATTTGCACCTGGACACCGCGCCCATGCTGGAGCTGATAGCGGGCTGCCGCGGGGACATATCGCCCGTGCAGCCGGCCACGCGGAAGGAGCTGCTGGCGTACTCCTACAAGGTGGCGGCGTGCGTGGGGCTCACCAGTGCCACCGTGATGGGCGCGGGCGACGCCGCGCGGGACTACGCCGTGGCGCTGGGGTACGCGCTGCAGCTGGTGAACATCCTGCGCGACGTGGCGGAAGACTGCCGCAAGTACGGGCGCTTCTACCTGCCGCAGGACGACATGGAGCTGTTCGGCGTGACGCGGGAGGACATAGCGGACCAGCGGTACAATTACCGCGTGCGGCAGCTGCTGGCGTACGAGGCTGCGCTGGCGGAAAAATATTTCTGCGAGGCGGAGGAGCTGTACCAGGCCCTGTCCGCGGAAGACAGGAACGCGCTGATTCCCGCGCAGGCCATGAGCCTCATCTACCACACCATTTTGGAAAAAATGCAGGCGGACGAGTACCGCGTGTTCGAGCAGCGCTACAGCGTGGGCAACTTCCGCAAGCTGTGGTTCATGCTGCGCGCGCGGCTCGGCACCGTGGAGATGCCTGCCATGCCCGGCCTGGCGGATTGGAACTTCCTGAAGGGGAAGGACAACTAGGGCAGTTCCGCGGCGGCCTTGCGGCCGTACACCGTTTCCGGGAAATCCGCGGCCGCCTTGCGGCGCAGGGATTCCGCCAGCGCGGCATCATGCACCGCGGCTTCCGCCACATGCGCCGCGCGGTACAGCAGCATGGCCGCATCCTGCGGGTCCTCCACCGCCGCGGCGCCCTCCTGCAGCGTGCTGCACGCGGCGGCGGGATTGGAGAAGACATCCCGCTGGATGGCGGCAAGCTCCATCCACCCGCGGTAGCGCCAGCCCTGCCCGCGCACGGCCTTCTCCAGCTTGGCGAGCTGCGCCTCGTCGCGGGACCCGCGCACCTTGTCCGCCAGCTGCACCAGCGGATCATCATCCGGCACGTAGCTGCCGGCATAGATGCGCTCCGCCACCTTCTCCCCCCAGAGCGGGATGAGCACGCGGCGCAGGTAGATGCCCTCCACCAGCGCAAAGAGCGCCAGCATGCCGATAAGCCAGCAGATGCCCCGCAGGCCTTCTCCCGCCGTGAAGAGGTGGTCCACCCACAGCAGCCCCAGTGCAAAGGCCACCAGCGGCAGCAGCGCGAATATCACCAGTTTGGAGCGGCTCATGGCGGGAGCGGATGGGGGTTACTTCTTGATGTCGTCCATCTCCAGGTAATCCAGCGCGACGGTGCGGTCCGGGTTCTCCGGGTTGCGCACCTCCACCTTCATCTGCTTGAAGAACCAGGTGCCGTCGGAAAGCTTTTGCACGGAGGTGATGGAGAAGCGCTTCTTCAGCTTGCCGTCACGCCCGTAGCCGTCAATCTGCCAGGAGGTGCCGTTCTCCTTGTCCACCCACAGGCGCACCCACGCGAACTGGCCGGTGGAGGGGTTGGGGTTGGTGACCTGCACCACCCAGCAATCCCGCCCCTTCACGCGGGGCTCCACGCCCTCGGTAACCACCTTGCCGTCCTTCCAGTACAGGAAGCGCAGGGAGAGGTCCTCGTAGCACACATCCGTGCCGGCGATGGTCTGCGCGTAGGAGGAGGGCGCCATCACGCGCGCCTGCCCCTTGCCGTCCACCTGCAGCAGGTCCACGTTCTTCTCCTTGATGCGGGCATCAAACCGGTGCCAGGCGTTGTCCTGGTTGTACTGAAACACGATGGTCTCCCCGCGCGCGCTCAGGGAGAACGGCACCTTGAGCTTGTTCTTGCGGATGGTGCCGGTGACATCCCTGTTGCCCTGGCTCACCGTCATGTCGCGCATGGCCTTGAGCAGCACGTCCGCATCCGGAGTTTCCTCCTCCTGCGCATACACACCCGCACCCGCCGCCAACGCCACGGCGGCGGCACACAAAAGCGTCTTGAGCATTCCCATGGCTTTCATATACCACATGGGCGCACGGCTGCACAGCATTTATTCAGGCATGGACAGGCATAAATCTTGACCCGCGGGCTTTTCCATAGTATAAAGCACGGGAAGCGAGGCTATGATATTTCCCATTCTCACACCGGAAGAAGCTGCCGATTTGATTCAAAACGGGGAAGCCGTGGGCATCAGCGGGCTCACTCCCGCCGGTGCCGTGAAGGTGGTGCCCGGTGCCATCGCCCGCAAGGCCGAGGCCGAGCATGCGGCTGGCAGGGAGTTCAAGATTGCCCTCTTCACAGGCGGCTCCAACACGCAGGAGGTGGACGGCGCGCTCTCCAACGCCCACGCGCTCATCAGCCGCACACCCTTCCAGTCCAACCCGGACCTGCGCGGCCACATCAACGTGCCGGACCTGCACTACTACGACCTGCACCTCTCCGTGGTCACCCAAAACATGCGCTACGGCCACCTGCCGAAAATCAAGACGGCCATCGTGGAGGTGTGCGACGTGACGGACGACGGCGAGCTCACCTTCACCACCGGGGCCAACAACGCCGCAGGCTTCTGCATGCTGGCAGACCGCATCATCCTGGAGCTGAACACCTACCACAGCCCGAAAATCCGGGAGATACACGACATCTACCTGCCGCGGGACTACACGGAGCGCAAGGCCATTGAAATCTACCGCCCGTGGGACCGCATCGGCACCAAGACGCTGAAGGTGGACCCCGCCAAGATAGTTGGCGTGGTGGAGACTCACCTGCCGGACGGCGTGAAACCCTTCAAGCCCGGCAACGAGACCACGGACCGCATCGGCAGGAACATCGTCTCCTTCCTGGAGCACGAGTACCAAATCGGCCGCATTCCCAAAGAATTCCCGCCGCTGCAAAGCGGCATCGGCAACGTGGCCAACGCCGTACTGGCATCCATGGGAGAATCCAAGATCCTGCCTCCCTTCAGCATGTACACGGAAGTGGCGCAGGACACCGTGTTCCAGCTGCTCAAGAGCGGGCGCTGCAAATTCCTCTCCAGCACCACCATCACCTTCACGGAGCCGTTCATGACGGAGTTCATGGAGAACTTCGACCACTACAAGGACCGCATCCTGCTGCGCCCCACGGAAATCTCCAACAACCCGGAGGTCATCCGCCGCATGGGCGTCATCAGCATGAACACCGCGCTGGAGCTGGACATCTTCGGCCATGTCAACTCCTCCCACCTGTTCGGCTCCAAGATGGTCAACGGCATCGGCGGCGCATGCGACTTCGCGCGCGCGGCCTCCCTCACCATCTTCTCATGCCCCAGCGTGGCCAAGGACGGCACCATCTCCGCCATCGTCCCCATGGTCACCCACGTGGACCAGCCGGAGCACGACGTGGACGTCATCGCCACGGAACAGGGCGTGGCAGACCTGCGCGGCCTGGACCCGCGCCAGCGCGCGGAGGCCATCATCGAGAACTGCGCGCACCCGGACTACCGCCCGCTGCTGCACCGCTACGTGGAAATGACCCCCGCCGGGCACACCCCGCACAACCTGGAGCACTGCTTCGATTTCCACAAGGCCTACCAGAAAACCGGGGACATGCACAACGCCGCGGAACTGCTCAAATAGGGCGGCACCCGCCTACTTTCGCACTCACTGGCCCTTGGCTTTCTTGGGCAGTTTCATGTGCCCCAGATAGGGCATCAGGCATGGCGTGTACCTCTTCATCAGCAGGAAGAACGCGCATATCACCACAAAGGCGGGGATGGGCAGCAGCAGCATCCAGTGGGAATACAGGATGGAATCCGGCAGGAAATGGCACATCACCCGGAAACACGGCTTGTGCAGCATGAACACCAGGAAGCACGCCGGACCCAGCGGCGCCAGCCGCTTGGATAGTTTGGGCCAGCACTTCTCGATGATGACCCCCGTGTACGCTATCATCAGCGCTCCCACAAGCATGCCAAGCAGCGTACGCGGAACCCCCATGCCGTGGAACACGGACGAGGATATGCAGAACACCAGCGCCGTCACCCCCACAATCACAAACACCGGCAGGAATCGCCCATTGAGGATGCGGTAGGCATCGCTGATGCGGTATTCGCACAGGCACACGCCAAACAGGTAGAAGAATATGGTGGAGGGGGAAAGCATGACTATCTGCGTGTAATTCTCCACGCGCGCGCAGAATATGACCGCCCACGCCACCAGCAAGGCCGGCAGGTATCTCTTTATCTTGATGATGAGGGGCGTGAGGAGCGACAGCACCATGATGTCGCGCAGGAACCATGAGGGTCCCAGAATAGGCGCGCAGTTGCCCCGATCCGTGAATTGCCAGGTATCGCTGAAAATGGAGCCCACGCCCATGATGTCAAGGAACGAATATGTGGTATGCTCCACCACCATGCGGGGATAGACAAACACAAGATTCCAGATGGCAAAGGGGATAAACAGCCACAGAAAGCGGTCCCACGCCTTGCTCCACGTGATGTTGCGGGCCAGGAAATACCCCGCCAGTATCAGGAAGAACGGTACCCTGCCGCACAGTGTGGTGTGGTGCACCAACTGGTACACCATGCCGTTGTTCACCAGCGCATCCGCCGGCAGGTGCACCGGCACGTGCACGTACATAATCAGGAACGCCGCCACGATGCGCGCGTTGTCTATCCACTCGTAGCGCTTTTTGACCGGCAGGGCCGGCACCTCTGGAGCCTGTTCTGTCATGACGCATTTGGGCGGGCAACACCAACACCCCACCCGGGAGTATTTTATAGTATTCCCAATACTGTAGTCAAGCCGAATTTCTATTTCTCCCTTGATTTAGCGTTTTTAACATCCCCGGAAACTCTGAAGAAAAGGCGCCGGGAATTTCATCCAGGCGATAATTTGCGAACAGTCAATATGTTAGATTGCTGCCGAAGCATACAGTATTGGGAATACTGTATGCTTCGGGCAGGGGGGGGAGGGATAGCAGAATGGAAGAAAGAAAACGCGAACCCTACTGGGATGCCGTCAAAGCACTGCTGATTATCTTGGTTGTTGCGGGGCACGCCATCCAGTTCCTGCTGGGCGGGAATTTCTGGAGCAATCCCGTATTCAAGGGGATATACATGTTCCACATGCCTCTGTTCATCATGGTGAGCGGCTATTTCGGCATCAAGGGCATTGAAATGCGCGGGTGGGGCGCGCTTATGCGCCTGGCCCAGCGCCTGCTGCCGCCGGTGGTCTTCCTGTACATCCTGCGCGCCGCCATTTCCATCTGGATGCTCAACCTGCCGCTTTCGAGAGCCGTCGCCTCGGGCGATGGAGCGCTCTGGTTCCTGGTGGTGCTGCTGGAGTGCACTCTCTTCGGCTGCGTTTTGATGAGCGTAAGGAACGCGGTGTGGTGCGTCATTTGGCTGATTGCCCCGCTTGCTGTGGGAATATGCGCAGAGGGCATTCTGCCGTACGCCACCTATTTCACCACCATGTGGCCCTGCTACCTAATCGGTGCCGGCATGCGCAAACTGGATTTCCGTCCCGGCTCCATAAACGCCAAATGGCTTGTCTTCATTCCCCTTTATGCGGCAGCCTACCTCTGTTTCCAGAAAGAGTGGTACATGTACCTGACGCCATTGGACCTGGATGCCGCCGGCATATACGCATGGGGTGCCAGGCTGGTGTGCGCCGTCATCGGCTCCGCGAGCTTCCTGTATGTGGTGTATTTGTGCGGGGCGGCACAATCCCGGATGCTCTGCAAACTGGGTCTCTGCACCATGGCCATTTACGTGCTGCAGGCATTGTCCTACAAAGGCATATGCATGTTTTTCCCCATCCACTGCGGAAACACCGCCGTTGCGCTGCTCGTAGGCCTGCTTGTCACATGCTGCCTGTATCTGGCATATCGGCTGACGCGGCGGGTGAAGCTCATCGCGCGGCTGCTGTACGGGGAATGACGCTTGACACGGAACGCGCGGCATGATAGTGTGGGCGCAGGCATGGAAGGGAAACGCCTCAAGGTACTGGTTGGCTCGTACGCCTGTGATCCCGGGTACGGTTCAGAACCCGGGATGGGGTGGAATTTCGTGAGCAATATTGCACGTTTCCATGAGGTTCACGCCATTGTGGAGGAGGGGGAGTTCAAGGAAACTCTCACCAGGTTTGCCGCAGAGCACCCGGAGGCCGTGGAGCACATCACCTTCCACTTTGTACCGCGCACGCACCACAACCTGTTGCGCAAGATCTGGCCGCCCAGCTACTACTGGTTCTACCGCGCCTGGCACAAGCGGGCGTACAAGCTGGCCAGGGAACTGGACAAGCGGGAGAATTTCGACATCGTGCACCAGGTGACCATCTCCGGGTTCCGCTGCCCGGGCTACCTGTGGAAGCTGGGCAAGCCGTTTGTGTGGGGCCCGCTGGGCGGGTTCACGGACACGCCGTGGTGCCTGCTGCGCAGCCTGGGTTTGGGCGGCGCCATCCACTTTGCCGTGCGAAACATCGTGAACGGTTTCCAGAAGCGCTGGGGGCGGGAGGCCCGCGCCGCCGCGCGCCACTCCGCCGCCATCCTCACCAGCACCACACAGGCCGTGGATGAAATCAAGCGCTTCTGGAAGAGGGACGCCGTCCTGATGAACGAGGTGGGCCTGGAGAAGTACGAGGGCACGGAGGGTTTCACCCCGTCCATGCACGAGCCGGGCACGCCGCTGCGCATCTGCTGGGCGGGCGAGCACATCCCGCGCAAGGCGCTGGACCTGCTGCTGCGCGCCCTGCCGCTCTGCAAGGAAAAGGTGGAACTGCACGTGCTCAGCAAGGGCCCGCGCATGGAGGCTTGGAAAAAGCTTTCCCGCAAGCTGGGGCTGGACGGTGTGGTGACCTTCCACGGCTTCGTGCCGCGCGAGGAGGCGTTCCGCATCATGTCCACCAGCCACGTGTTCTGCATCACCAGCGTGCGGGAGGACACCTCCACCGTCGTCTTCGAGGCCTTCCGCTACGGGCTGCCCATCATCGCCCCGGACCACTGCGGATTCGCCACGGTCATTAACGAGACCTGCGGCATCAAGATACCCATCAACTCCCGCTCCCAGGTGATAGGGGACTACGCGCGCCACCTGGACCACCTGGCCACGCATGAAGAGGAACGCCGCCAACTCTCCGAAGGCGCGCTGAGACGCTGCCGGGATTTCACCTGGGACGCCAAGATGGAGGTGCTTAACCGCCTCTACGCGGATGCGGCGGGGAGGAACGCTTAATCCTCCGAGACGGTTCTGCAGCCCCAGTGGGCCGTGGGGTGGTGGATGGGCAGCTCCGTGCGGGCGGGGTCTTCCGCCAGGTAGATGGAGTAGGCGGAGGGCTGGGAGCAGCTGCGGTCCGTGAGGCGGCGCTTCAGGTTGCACCATCGGAAGGCCAGGCCGTGGCGGCGTGAAACGTACCAGGGCAGCAGCTTCTGCTCCGCCTCCCACTCGCGCTGCGAGGTCTCGCTCCAGGCCAGGTTGTCCCCCGTGACGGTGAAGGAGGTGGTGTAGAGCTCCGGGCAAACGGCGCAGGGCACGCCGTGGTTCACGATATCGCGGAAGAACACCACGTCCGCCAGGGAGCGGTACTTGGTGTTGAAGCGGATGCCGTGGCGGCGGAAGGGTTCCGCGCGGTGGAAGCAGGAGCAGGTGATGATCTCGCACACGGTGGCGCTGGTCCAGCGGTGCGGCTTGATGGGCCGGCGGTGGCAGATGTAACGCTGGTCCTTGTCGATGATGATGTAGGTGCCCAGCACGATATCCGCCTTGGGATGCGCCGCCAGGGCCATGGAAACGCCCAAGAGGGCGCCCGGCAGGTACTGCTCGTCGCAGTTGATGTGGGCGGTCACGGCGGCCTCCGCGGGCATCTTGGCCCAGGCGGTGTTGATGGCGTCGTACATGCCCTTGTCCGGCGCGCTCTCGTAGGTGAAGGTGTAGCCGGGTGTGCCCCGGTGCTCGTTCTGCCATTGCTCCAGCCAGGCGGGCGTGCCGTCTGTGGAGGCGCCGTCCTGCACGTGGTGGTGCACCTCCACGCCGTCGCACACCTGGTCTGCCACGGAGCGTATGCAGCGGCGCAGCCAGGGAAGCGCGTTGTAAGAGGGTGTGACGATGTAGAAAAGCATCAGGGAATTTACAATTGACGATTTACAATTGACAATTTTATTTTGTCAAGGGAGGCCGGGCTGTGCAGTGGCAACCCGGCCTCCGGTAGTGGTTCAGTGTGCGCGGCTCAATCAGGAGAACACGCCCACGGCCTCGGAGGCGCAGGCAATCATGTAGTCTCTGTTGAGCTTGGCGATGTTGTCCACGGTGATGCCCTTGGGGCATGCGGCCTCGCACTCGTACTGGTTGGTGCAGTTGCCGAAGCCCATGGCATCCATCTGGCGGACCATGGCGAGGACGCGCTTGTTCTTCTCCGGCTGGCCCTGGGGCAGCAGGTTGAGGTGCGCGGCCTTGGCGGAGGTGAAGAGCATGGCGGAGCTGTTCTTGCAGCTGGCCACGCAGGCGCCGCAGCCGATGCAGGCGGCGGCGTCGAACGCGGCGTCCGCGGTCTTCTTGCGCACGGGCACGTTGTTGGCGTTGGGGGCGGAGCCGGTGCGGATGTCCACAAAGCCGCCCGCGGCGATGATCTTGTCCAGCGCGGAGCGGTCCACCATCAGGTCGCGCAGCAGCGGGAACGCCTTGGCGCGGAACGGCTCGATCCAGATGGTGTCGCCGTCCTTGAACTGGCGCATGTGGAGCTGGCAGGTGGTGACGTGCTTGCCGCCGTGGGGCACACCGTTGATGGTGAGCGAGCACATGCCGCAGATGCCCTCTCGGCAGTCGTGGTCAAAGTGGATGGGTTCCTTGCCCTCGTGGACGAGGCCCTCGTTGACGATATCGAGCATTTCGAGGAAGGAAGCCTCCTCGGGGATGCCGGTAGCCTTGTATGTTTCGATTCTGCCCTGCGCCTGGGCGTTTTCCTGCCTCCAGACCTTGAGCGTGAGATTCAGATTAGCCATAATCGTAAAAATGCTTGGGGTTGATGTTGAAACTCGGGATTACTTGTAGGAGCGGATGGCCAGGTGGACGTTCTCGAAGGTGAGCGGCTCCTTGTGGAGCACGGGCAGCTGGTCCGCGCCCTTGTACTCCCAGCAGGCCACGTAGGCGAAGTGCTCGTCGTCGCGCTTGGCCTCGCCGTCGTCCAGCTGGTGTTCCAAACGGAAGTGCGCGCCGCAGGATTCCTCGCGGGCCAGGGCGTCGTAGCACAGCACCTGCGCGAAATCCAGGAACGCGGCCACGCGCCAGGCCTTCTCAAGCTCGGCGTTGATGCCTTCCGTGGAACCCACAATCTTGACGTTGTTCCAGAACTCCTCGCGGATGGCGGGAATCTTCTCGATGGCGTCCATCAGGGATTCCTTGGTGCGGCCCATGCCGACGTCCTCCCAGATGAGCTTGCCGAGCTCGCGGTGGATTTCGTCCGGGGTCTTGGTGCCCTTCACGTCCATCATCTTTTGGATGCGGGCCTTCACGGCGTCCTCAGCCTCCTTGAACTCGGGGGCCGCCGTGGTGACGGAGCCGGGCTTGATGGTGGTGAGGTACGTGGGAAGGGTGGAGGAGATGACGAAGTAACCGTCCGAGAGGCCCTGCATGAGCGCGGAGGCGCCCAGGCGGTTGGCTCCGTGGTCGGAGAAGTTGGCCTCGCCGAGGACGTGCAGGCCGGGGATGGATGACTGCAGGTTGTAGTCCACCCAGAGGCCGCCCATGGTGTAGTGGGAGGCGGGGTAGATCATCATGGGCTGCTCGTGCGGGTCCACATCGGTGATTTCCTCGTACATGTCGAAGAGGTTGCCGTACTGGCCGTCGATCCACTCCTTGCCCATGCGGGCGATGGCGTCCTTGAAGTCCAGGAACACGCCGCGTCCGGTCACGGCCACGCCGCGCTCGTCGTCGCACGCTTCCTTGGCGGCGCGGGAGGAGATGTCGCGCGGGGCCAGGTTGCCGAAGGAGGGGTACTTGCGCTCCAGGTAGTAGTCGCGGTCGCCCTCGGCCACATCGCTGGGCTTCATCTGGCCCTTGCGGATCTTCTCGGCCACCTCGCGGCTCTTGGGCACCCAGATGCGGCCGTCGTTGCGGAGGGATTCGGACATGAGGGTGAGCTTGCTCTGGTAGTCGCCCTTCACGGGAATACAGGTGGGGTGGATCTGCGTGAAGCAGGGGTTGGCGAAGTACGCGCCCTTCTTCCAGCAGGCGCATGCGGCGCCCACGTTGCAGCCCATGGCGTTGGTGGAGAGGTAGAACACGCGGCCGTAGCCGCCGGTGGCCAGCAGGACGGTGTCGCCGGCGTAGCTCTTGATCTCGCCGGTCACCAGGTCGCGCACCACAATGCCCTTGGCGTGGCCGTCCACAACAACGAGGTCCATCATCTCGGTGCGGGGGTGCATCTCAATGTGGCCCTTGCCGATTTCCTTCTCCATGGCCTGGTAGGCGCCCAGCAGGAGCTGCTGGCCGGTCTGGCCGCGGCTGTAGAACGTGCGCTTGAGCTGGGCGCCACCGAAGGAGCGGTTGTCCAGCAGGCCGCCGTACTCGCGGCCGAAGGGCACGCCCTGCGCCACGCACTGGTTGATGATGTTGGCGGAAACCTCCGCCAGGCGGTACACGTTCGCCTCGCGGGCGCGGAAATCGCCGCCCTTCACGGTGTCGTAGAACAGGCGGTACACGGAGTCGCCGTCGTTCTGGTAGTTGTGCGCGGCGTTGATGCCGCCCTGCGCGGCGATGGAGTGCGCGCGGCGGGGGCTGTCCTGATAGCAGAAGCACTTCACGTTGTAGCCCAGCTCTGCCAGGGTGGCGGCGGCGGAACCGCCCGCCAGGCCCGTGCCCACAATCAGCACCGTGTACTTGCGGCGGTTGTTGGGGTTGATGAGCTTGGCCTCGCGCTTGTACTTGGTCCACTTCTGTTCAATGGGGCCCTCCGGAATGCAGGAGGAGGGCATGTAGTCGCTTACGGGAAACTGGATGTCGTTCATAATCGGCTTGAGAGGTTGAGGTTTAGTGCAGGATTCCGGTAAGCACGGCCACCGGGATGGAGATGAAGGCGCCGCAAATCACCACGCCGAAGAGCACGGCGACGATGTTGTAGAGCGGGCGCACCTTGCGGGTGTTCAGGCCGAAGGTCTGGAAGACGGATTGCACACCGTGGCGAACATGCATGAACAGGCAGCACAGCGCCACAATGTAGAACAGGGAGCACCACCCGTTGCGGAACGCCGCAATCACGTGGTTGTAGCAATCATGCGGGTCGCCGTTGAAGGTGAGCTGCCACAGGTGCCAGCACAGGAAGCAGAAGATCATGATACCGGTGAGCACCATCGTGCGGCTGGAAAGCGTGGCCTTCATCGTGCCCTCCTTCTGGTAGTGCGTGCGGGCGTGGTAGTTCTCCCACTTCAGAACCAGCGTGAAGCACACGTGGATCAGCAGGATGAGCAGCAGCCCCAAACGGATGGACATCAGCAGCCATACGGGCATGGAGTGCAGACCCGTGGCGTACGCGTCAATCCAGGAGGGCTCGCCCTGCGCCGGGCAGCCTCCGTAGATGGTCATGTTGCCGGCCAGGTGTCCCACAAGGAACAGGAGGAGACACGATCCCGTCAGGGCCACGATAATCTTGCGGCCAATCGAGGACGTGACGAACTTGCATGCGGTCGTGATAATGTCGTTCATAGTGCAATACGTCTTTGCGGGGGCGATTATACGGCTTCCCGAACTAAAATGCAAGCAACAATCCGCATGTATTTACAATTTGCGATGGACGCTTGACGATTTTTGAAGTTCGGCGCGGCCACGCCGCAAGCCGCAACGAGGCGGTTGTGCGCACTTTTTGAAAATTGTGTTGACAAACTCTATCATTTGTATACAATTTGTTCAAAAGGACAACATGGCGAAGAAACAGGAAGTATCGCGCGGCACGCTGTACTATCGGGAAGCAAAAGGCGACCTGATACGGCTGATGCCGGGCTTTTTCGTGAATGCCGATGAGCTACCCACGGAGGAAAAGATGATTCAATGGATCACGGCGCGCCAACCGGCAGCGACCATGAATCTGATATCAGCGCTGAGCCATCACGGCATCACCACGCAGATACCGGCATACCTGTCGGTGGCGCTTCCCAGGGGGGTGCGGATGCCCAGGGTGTACGACTATCCGGTCAAGGCATGGGCAACCAAGAGGGAATGGGCGGAAATAGGCGTGGACGAATATCATGGCGAGTTCGGACCGTACCGCGTCACGTCTCCCGAGCGCACGCTGGTTGATTGTTTCCGCTACCGCCATAAAATCGGGCTGGATGTGTTTATGGAGGCTCTGACCATGGCGCGACAGCAAAAGAAGCTGGACACATGGAAGCTGGATGACATTGCCCGCCGCCTTTCCGCAAGCCGCCTCATAACCCCGTACCTGAAGATGGCACTCGCATGAACATTCGCCAAACACTCGCCGCGCGCGCCAAGGAAACCGGCTGCTCGTACAAGCAGCTGCTCACGCACTATGCCATGGAGCGCTTCCTGTACCGGCTTTCATGTTCGCCGCACGCCGGCTCCTTCTTTCTGAAAGGGGGCATGCTGCTCATGGGGATGGGCACGGCGCCCGCCCGCACCACCATGGACATAGACCTGCTGGGACGGGTGGATAATTCCCCGGAGAACATCGCCCGCGTGTTTCGTTCCATCCTGCACGCCAAAACGCACGGTTCCGACAACGTGACCTTTGACGCAGGCAGTATGCGCACCTCCGAAATCATGAAGGACGCGCTGTATGTCGGCGTTCGCGTGACACTAAACGCGAATGTTGCAGGCGAACCCTGTGTAGTGTCGGTGGATATCGGATTCAGCGATGAGATATACCCAAAGCCTGTGGAGCTGCAATACCCGCCGACGATACCCGGTCAGCCCACGGCCAAACTGCTCTGTTACTCGCGGGAATCCATGGTGGCGGAAAAATGGCAGGCCATGGTGGAACTGGGGCGCTTCAATTCCCGCATGAAAGACTTTTACGACCTCTGGTTCCTAATGCACCACTACGCATTCAAGAAGGCAAGCCTGCAGGAAGCCATTCGGCAGACCTTCAAGCGCCGCGGGACATCTCCGGAAAAATACGTATCGCTCAGGAATGCTGATTTCATCGACTCCCACCAGCCTGAATGGGCGACCTATGTCACCAAGCTCAAATCCGCCACATACATGCGAAAACCCAAGGTCGAGCTTCCGGTCAAGGATTTCGCAGCGGTTATGGCGGAGATTTTGGAATGGCTCGGTCCAGTCATGGAGCAAAGCTCCTACACCTCATGGAAACCCGGGAGAGGATGGCGTTAGCCCTCACTCCACGATGATGAGGATGGCGAAAATGGCGAGGAGGACGGCGAAGGTGGCGTCGATGGCGGGAGCGTGGCGGAGGTAGAAGGCGCGGATGGGCTGGCGCTGGAGGAGCCAGCTCCAGAGCATCCATCCGAACTGGCTGGCGAGGATGAGGCCGACGGCGAGCGCGGGGGTGAACCAGGGGATGGCATCGCCGTAGATGCCGATGGGGCCGAGGCTGAGCCCGCTGATGAAGAGCAGGCATTTCACGTTGAGGACGTTGCAGAGGAAGCCCTGCAGGAAGAGCGCGCCCTTGCCGGGCTTGACCTGCGGGGAGGAATCAATCTCCACGGCGCCGAACTTGCGTGGGAAGATTTTCCAGGCGAGGTAGAGGAGCCAGAGCGCGGCGGCCACGAGCAGCCACCTGCTCCACGGCTGGTCCATGATTTGCGTGCCCACGGTGCACACCAGCGCGGTCTGGATGGCGAATCCAGCGGTGATGCCGGTGACCACCATGCACGCGGAGCGGAAGCTGCGCGACATCGCCGTGTACACCACCAGGAACAAATCCGGCCCGGGGCTCAGCTGTGAAAGCACCAGCAGGGCGCACACGGAGAGGATGGTGAGCGCGGCCTCGATCATGCCTGCTCACAGGGCGGCAGCGGCCGCACCACATTGGTGGGCAGCGGCGGCTTTTTCTGCAGGATGCCCTTGCCGATTTCCGGCTGGGTGGCGTACGCCTGCGCGAACATCTCCATCTTGGCGTCCATGTCGTCCGCGTGGTGCAGGATGAGCGCCTCCGGGGTCTTGGGCATCACGGGGGAGCCGTACTCCAGCAAGCCGTGGTGGGAAGCAACCAGGTGCAGCAGGTGCAGGCGCACCTGTTCGGAGGCGGGGCATAAATCCTTCCACTGCTCCTTGCGCTCGTCGGTGTAGATGCGCGCCCAGAGCTTGTTGATGATTTCAATGCCCATGGTGATGTGGCCGAGCATTTCGCCGCTCTCCACATAGGGCATCACAAAGCTGTGCTCCTCAAAGCAGTTCTCCCACATCTTGCCGCAATCGTGGAACAGCGCGCCCGCCAGCAGCAGGTCGCGGTTCAGCTGAGGGTACGCGCCGCACAGGGCATCCGCGTTGCGCATCACGCCCGCCGTGTGCTCCACCAGGCCGCCGCGCCGCGCGTGGTGAAACCCGCGGGCCGCGCCGGAGCGACGAAAACGCGCTTCAAAGGTCTCCAGCAGCGCGCGGCAGAGCATGTTCAAGCGCGGGTCGCGTATGCCCTCCGCCATCTCGGTGATCTGCGCCCAGTCGTTCTCCTGGCGCTCATGCAGCTGCGGGCTGCCGGAGAGCATGGCCTCCTCCTCGTCCGGGGTGAGCGGGCGCACGTCCAGGTCTGCGGCATCCATGCCGTACTGGTTCATCTGCCAGTTGCCGGTGACGGCCACGGCGGTGTTGGGCTGGAGCGGGGCGAAGGAGCCGTGCCACGGCGCGTTGTCCCACACCTTGATGGACATGCTGCCGTCGGCGTCCGCCAGCACGATTTCCAGGTAGGGCTTGCCCTGCTTGGTGGTGCGGGTGTTGTTCTGGGCCACCTGTGCGAAGACGGTGCCCTGCACGGTCTCCTTGGCGGCCTCCGCGGTCAATTGGGTGAGGCTGTCGAACTTCATGGCTGGTTGGGGTTGGGAAAGGGTGTATGCGGGAGCATCAAGACTCCGCGGGAGCGGGAGCCGGGGTTTCCGCGGGAGCGGGCTGCTCAGCGGCAGGCGCGGGAGTCTCAACAGCGGGAGCGGGGGTCTCGGTGGCGGGTGCCGCAGGCTGCTCGGCCGCGGGGGCGGGGGTCACCAGGTTCTCCAGGTTGTCCTGCGCGGGGGTGGCAGGGGTTTGCTCTGCCGCGGGGGCGGGGGTCTGCTCCTTTTGGGCGTCCTCCTGCTTGGGCTGCTGGGCTTGCTGCACCTCCGTGGTGGCGGCGGGCACGGCCTGGGTGCCCAGCTGGGACTTCTGCAGCTGGAAGCGGTGGTTCATCAGCAGGGTGAGCGCGAAGCACAGCACCATGAACAGCGTGCCGAAGAGCACCGTGCCCTTCTTGAGCACATCCGTGGTCTGCGCGCCGAACGCCTGGTCGGTCATCTGCGCGCCGAACGCGGCGCCGAGGCCTTCCTGCTTGGGGCGCTGCATGAGCACCACGAGCAGCAGCAGGGCGCAGACGATGAGAAGAATGGCAAAGACAATGTAGATGGCGGCGTTAAGCATGGCTGGATTTTATCTGATGGTTGGGGGTTTGTAAAGGCTCAGGCGATGATTTCGTTTTTCTCGTTGCAGATGATGCGCTGCGGCGTGATGGGCTTGTCGTCCAGGGCGAAGCTCATGATGATGACGCGCTCGCCGGCCTTGACGAGATGCGCGGCGGCGCCGTTGACGATGATCTGGCCGGTCTTGGGCGGCCCCACCAGCACATAGGTTTCGAAGCGGTTGCCCGTGGCCACGGAGGCCACCAGCACCTTTTCCCCGGGCCACAGCCCGGCCGCTTCCACCAAATCCTGGGGGATCTCGATGCTTCCCTCGTACTCCACATCGCCACGGGTCACCATGGCGCGGTGTATCTTCGATTTAAGCTGACAGACCAACATGATTCGATAACGACGGGCGGGTATCAAACCACTTTTCCCGCCAAAGGTCAAGCCTAATCCGCGCGTGCGGGTGGAAATAATTTGGACGCATGAGATGCGTAATTAGGATTAGGATTAGGATTAAGATTAGGATTAGGAACGCGCCGCCAGCTGCGCGCATATCGGGCATGCGGGGTTGCAGCCGCGGGCGGGGCAGCGGGTGCGGCCCCAGAGGACAAACTGGATGTGCACCCTGCCCCACGAGTCCACGGGAAAGGCCTTTTTGAGGTCGGCCTCCACCCTCTCCACGGTGGAGCCGCGGGAAAGGCGCCAGCGGCGCGCGAGGCGGAAAATGTGGGTGTCCACGGGGAACGCGGGGTGTCCGAACGCCTGGTTCATCACCACGGATGCGGTCTTGTGGCCCACGCCGGGCAGGGCCTCCAGCTCCTCAAAGGAGGACGGCACGGTGCCGCCGTGGCGCTCCAGCAGCAGGCGGGAGGTCTCCACAATGCGGCGCGCCTTGGTTTCCGTGAGTCCGCAAGTGGCGATGTAGCGGCGCACCTTCCGCCAGCCGAGCTCCACCATGGTCTGCGGGTTGGGCGCAGCGGCAAACAGCGCGGGCGTCACCATGTTCACGCGCGCATCCGTACACTGTGCGGAAAGCATCACCGCCACCAGCAGCGTGTAGGCATCGCTGTGGTGGAGCGGCACCTCCGGGTGCGGGAACGCGCGGTTGAATTCCGCCGCCACCAGCGCTGCACGCTCGGCACGGGTCATGGTTGCACGCGGTGTGTTGCGGGATGCCTATCGGCGCTCGGAGAGGCCACTGAGCGGGCCGAGCGCGGCATCGCCCTCCTGCTTGGTGGGATTGCTCCAGGGCTTGAGTCCCTCACTGGAGCCGCGGGGAGCCACCACGGTGCGGTTGTGGTTGCTGGCGGGCACGGCGGGCATGGCTTGATGGCAAGAGGCGAGCGCGAGGGCTGTGAGCATGCACAGGGAAAGGAGCTTGGCGGTGGTGTTCATCTTGGCGGTGTTTTTCGGTGTTGCGGTGTTTTGGAAAAAAGGCCGCCTGCCCTTTTGCAGGCAGGCGGCGGATGGGGAAAAAATCCTTGCGCGCTGCGCAGCGTGTTAGCGGCCGAGCGGCTTCAGGCGGAAGACCGTGTCGCCCACGCGCGGGTGGTTCACGGTGGCGGGGTTGGTCAAGTGCGGCACCTCGCAATCGGAGTACTGCGCCACCACCAGGCCGTCGTCGATGCTCATGATCTTCAGGTTCGCCACGGACTGCGCGCCGCGCTTCACCACGAGGGTCTTGTCGTCGCCGGCCACCAGGCCGCTGTCGTTGCCCACGAAGAAGGTGACGTAGTTCCAGCGGCGGTCAACGGCCACAATGGGGAACTCGTCGTTGTTCTTGCTGTAGTCGTTGAAGAAGTTGGTGTTCACGCGGGTGGCGCGGGCCAGCTCGTCCTTCTCGCCGGCGAGCTTGACGGCTGCGGCCTTGTGGGCGGCGATGGCGTCCTTGAGCTGCTGGTCCAGGTCCTTCTTGCGGGCCTGCTGGCGAGCCACGAACTCACGGATGCTCTCCAGCACCTCGGAGCACGCCTGGTCGGCGGAGATGTCCGGGATGCCTGCGGATTCCAAATCCTTGAGGGATTCCTTGATGGAGGCGATGAGGGCCTCCACGCTGGCGTGCTGGGCGTCCACGCTGGCCTGCACGTCCGCCAGCTCCTTCTTGTGGGTGTTCAGGAGGGTCTCGGCGTCATCGCGCTGGTTGTGGTGGTCGTTCATCACGTTCTGGGCGCTCTCTGTGGCCTTGATGGCGGCGGCGCGCTCCTCGGAGATGCGGGCGGCCTCAGCCTCCAGCTCGGAGTTCACCTTGCGCAGGCCCTGCGCGTCAACATCTGCCACCTGCTGGCCGCCACCGTGCGTGGCAATCAAGAGGTCCATCACCTTGTCCTGGTCGCAGGAGTAGTAGATGGCTGCTCCACCGAAGAGCAGGATGACGAGCGTGAGTATCAACTGGTAAAGTTTCATATCAGTATGGGAGAGAGGTTGTTCTTACTTGTCTTCGCGGACGGCGTACACGTGGTCACCGGGAAGCACGCGGTCACCCGGGCGGATGGTGCTGTAGATGATGTCGCAGCTGGAGCGGTTGGATTCCACCAGCGTGACGTCAAGCTCGCAAATCTTGCGGTCGCCGCGCATCACCACCAGGCGGGAGCCGATGACGATGCCCTTGTCGATGCCGGCGTCAAGGATGACGTAGTCCCACTTGGGATCCGCGGAGATAACCGCGCAGCGCAGCTCTGCGGGGGAGAGGCGGGCGAGGCGGTCCGCATGGAGGCGCTTGGCGGCGCGTGTGCCGGCGATGGTGCGCGTGCTGGCCTTGCCGAGGGTTTCCGTGATGCTGAGCTCCTTGGCGACCTCGGCCTCGGTCTTGTCGTTGTGGTTCTTCAGCTCGGCGATGGCCTCGCCGACATCACGCAGGGAGTCGTCGTCCACGTCTTCCAGGCTGAGCATCTCGCGGGTTTCGCGCTTGAGCTTGTTGAAGTCCTCCTGGAGCTTGTTGTACTCCTCCTTGGCCTGGTCGAGTTCCTCCTGCTTGCGCTGGATCTCGGCGGGAAGCGGGGCGTCCTGCTCCTCGATGGCGGTTCGCTCCTGGTCGAAGCGCTCGGTTTCCTGGTTGAAGAAAGCTGTGCGGAGGACGGCGTACTGCTTGATGGCCTTGTCGAGGTCGATGTCCTTGCTCTTGCGGATGGCATCGGCAAACCTGTTCTGGACGGTTGCCACTTCACCATCTGCGGGGAGTGTCATGGCCTCGTAGTTTTTGTAGAAGATGAAAGTGCCAGCGAGGAAGAGGACTGCTGCGCCTGTATTAATGTATTTCCACATGGTATAAGCTGATTTGCGGCTGTTCACTAGTTAATCTATACCAGTTGGGCTCCCTTTGCAATCAAAAAAAGCGGTTCCCTGCAATTTTTTTGCAAATTTCCGCGGATTGTGCGCGGGCGGGCGTAAAAAAGGACCGCCCCCGGCGTGCGGGAGCGGTCCTGCGTGATTTTTTTTTTGCGGATGCGCCTGGCTTATTCCGCTGCGCCGGCGGCCTCGGCCTCTGCGGCCTTCTTGTCGCGCAGCGCCGCGCGGATGGACATCTTCACACGGCCCTTGTCATCGATGCCGATGCACTTGGCGGTGACGATGTCGCCAACCTTGACGACGTCCTCGGTCTTCTGGGTGCGTCCCTCCGCGAGCTCGGAGATGTGGATGAGGCCGTCCTTGCCGGGCAGCACCTCCATGAACGCGCCGAATTCCTTGGTGGAGACGATCTTGCCCTCGTAGGTCTCGCCCACCTCGATTTCCTTGAACATGCGGGAGATGAGGTCGAGCGCGCGCTGCACGCCCTCCTGGCGGTTGCCGTAGATGCGCACGGTGCCGTCCTCCTCGATGTTGATGTCGGTGCCGGTCTCGGCCTGGAGGGCCTTGATGTTCTTGCCGCCGGGTCCGATGAGCTCGCCGATGCGGTCCTGCGGGATGGTGGTGGACTCGATGCGCGGGGCGTACGGACTCATCTCCTGCGGGGCGGCGATGGCGGCGTTCATGGTGTCCAGCACCTCCAGGCGGCCCTTGCGGGCCAGGTGGATGGCGTCCTCCAGGATGTAGAGCGGGATGCCGGGCAGCTTGAGGTCCAGCTGGTATCCGGTCACACCTTCCGTGGAGCCGCACAGCTTGAAGTCCATGTCGCCGTAGAAGTCTTCCGAACCGATGATGTCAAGCAGCGTCTTGTAGCGCTTGGGCTCGCGGTCGCCCGCGTTCTCGAACTCCGTCACCAGGCCCACGGAAATGCCGGAGACCGGGCGCTTCAGCGGCACGCCGGCGGCCAGCAGGGACATGGTGCCGGCGCAGACGGAGGCCATGGAGGTGGAGCCGTTGGACTCCATGATTTCGGAGGACACGCGGATGGCGTAGGGGAACTCGTCCTCGGAGGGCACCACGGGAGCGATGGAGCGCTCGGCGAGGGCGCCGTGGCCGATTTCGCGGCGGTTCTGGCCACCGAAGCGGCCGGTCTCGCCCACGGTGAACGGCGGGAAGTTGTAGTGCAGGATGAAGCGCTTCTCGGAGACGGAGCCGGTGTAGTTGTCCAGGTACTGCTTCTCCTCAAGCGGGGCGAGCGTGGCCAGGCACAGGGACTTGGTTTCGCCGCGGGCGAAGAGGGAGGAGCCGTGCACCTGGCGCGGCAGCACGTTCACCTCCGCCAGCAGCGGGCGGAGCTGCTTGATGGCGCGGCCGTCCGCGCGCTTGTCGTGCTCCATGATGGAGATGCGGAACGCCTTCTTCTGGATGTACTCGAAGACCTGCTCCACATCGAAGTCGGTGGCTTCCGGGTGGGACTCTTTAATGGCGGCCTCCACCTCGTCGCGCAGGGCGCCCACCTGCTTCTGGCGCTGGATCTTGTTGGGGGCGTAGATGGCCTCCTCGATGCGGTCGCCGGCAATCTGGTAGCCGATTTCCAGCAGCTCGGGCTTGGCGAGCGTGAGCTCGTACTCGCGCTTGGGCTTGCCGCAGATGCCGCGCAGTTCCTCCTGCGCCGCGCAAATCTTCGCCACGTTCTCCTGCGCGCAATGCAGGGCGGCGATGAAGTCCTCCTCCGGCAGCTCCTTGGCGGAGCCCTCGATCATGATCACCTGGTCCTTGGAACCGGCGTACACCAGGTCAAGGTCGGATTCCAGGCGCTGGCTGTTGGTGGGGTTGATGACGAACTGTCCGTTGATGCGGCCCACGCGCACGGCGCCCACGGGCTCCGCGAACGGAAGGTCGGAAATCACGCAGGCGGCGGAGGCGCCGTTGATGCTCAGGATGTCAGGCTCGTTCTCCCCATCCGCGGAGAGCAGCAGCGTGATGACCTGCGTGTCGTAGAAGTAGCCTTTCGGGAACATCGGGCGCAGCGGGCGGTCCGTCATGCGGCATGTCAGGATTTCCTTCTCCGTCGGCCGTCCCTCGCGCTTGAAATAGCCGCCGGGGAACATGCCTGCCGCCGCCGCCTTCTCCTTGTACTCCACAGAGAGCGGGAAGAACGTCTGGCCTTCTTTTATCTTGGTGGCGCTCACCACGGTCACCAACACCATCGTATCACCACAGCGAACAGTCACGGCGCCGTCTGCAAGCAGGCCAATCTTTCCGGTCTCAATGGTGATGGGATTTGCGCCAACGGCGCATGATACGGAATGTATACTCATTTTCTTTTCTTTCTTCTTGTTGCCGGTTCCGGGCATCGTCTCGGCAGAGGGGAACCGGCATGGTCCCTGCCAGACAAGCGGCCGCGTGGCAAACACGCAACCGCGGGAAGTTTATATGATATTTCAACGCTTGGCAAGACTAAAGATTTACAATTTACGATTTACGATTTACAATTTGGGAATATCGCCGCGCCATGCGGCGCGGAGGCGGGGTGAATGTGTGGTTGGCGAGGGAGGCGAGCGCATGGGTGGAGCGAGTGTTGGTGTGAACGAGCGTTGTTTGTTACGCACGCCGACACCGGCTCACACCGCCATTCGGCGGCGTTACCGTGGTGTGTATGCGGGGGTGGTGACCCACGGGTTAAAGAACCCGTGGGTCACCCGGCATGCCAACCAATTCACGGCAACCCCGCCGTATGGCGGGGTGGGTTGCACCAAGGGTGGCAGCTCTCATAGGTTCGTTGCCACCCTGATTTCCCTCCCACGCATCCTTTTTTCTTCCATGAGCGCGGCATATCGTGTAGGATGGACGGCATGGAAGATTGCGACGACGAGCCGACGCTGCAGATGCGTGATTTCGTGAAGGAGGACCTGCCGCGCGAGAAGCTGCTGAACCATGGGCGCAGCGCGCTGACGGACGAGGAGCTGATTGCCATCTTCCTGCGCACGGGGCTGCACGGGTGCAACGTGCTGGAGCTGGCGGGGCGGTTGAAGCGCGCGGCGGGGTCGCTTTCCGAGCTGGGGCGCATGGAGGCGCGGCAAATCATGGACTGCTGCAAGGGCATCGGCTCGGCGAAGGCCGCCACGCTGGCCGCCGTGTTCGAGCTGGGACACCGCACGTTGAGGGAGGAGCTGCGCAGCGAGGACATGATGAACCCCGGCGTGGTGTACAAATACCTGGGCAGCGACCTGCGCTACCGGCCGGAGGAGAACATGGTGGTGCTGCTGCTCAACGCGCAGCGGCGGCTCATCCGGCGGTGCGACATCGCGCGCGGCACGCTCACGCGCGTGCTCGTGCACCCGCGCAGCATCTTCAGGGAGGCCGTCATCCACAACGCGTGCTCCATCCTCCTGGCGCACAACCACCCCAGCGGGGATCCCCGCCCCAGCAAGCAGGACATGGAGCTGACCGACTCCATCAGGAAGGCGGGCGAAATCATGGGCATCCCGCTCAAAGACCACATCATCCTGGGAGCGGAAGGCAGCGGGGAGCTGCCCTACTACAGCTTCCGCAACCACGGCCTGCTGCCATGAAGGACTACCACACCCACCGCCCCGCGCCGGACGGCGGCTACCTGTGCGCCGTGACGCGCGCGGACTGGGAATCCGTGGCCGCGGCGGAGGGCATGGACCCCTGCTTCGGCATCCACCCCTGGCACGCGCACGAGGTGGACCCCGCGGAGATTGCCTTTGAGCTGGACGACTGGCTCACGCGCCACCCGAATGCGGGCGTGGGCGAGACCGGGCTGGACGCCGCGCCCGCGCACGCCGCCACGCTGGAGGCGCAGCGCCTGCTGCTGCAGGTGCACCTGGGCGCCGCCTTCCGGCATGAGCGCATGGCGCACCTGCACGGCGTGCACGCCTGGGCGGAGATTCTGGAGCTGCTGAAACAGCGCGAGCGCGCCGGCACCCTGCCCCGCGTGCTCCTGCACGCCTGGAACGGCTCGCACGAGATGGCTCGCGAATTCCTCCGCCTCGGCGCCGTCTTCTCCGTAGGATTGCGCGAATTGTCCTCACCCAAGGCGCAGGAGAGATACGCCCGCATCCCCGCGGAGCGCCTCTTCCCGGAATCCGACGGTCACCCGGAGGATTTTCCCCGCGCCGCGGCCCTGCTGGCGGTCGTCAAAGGCTCGTTTGGTGCGTGACAGCGGGGCAATCACCCCTAGCACGCCCAATTTCCCCCTTTCCACCGCGCGGGGAATTTGGTAGGATAGCGCCATGCGGACAGTCTTGGCGGCAGCAGTTCTGTTGACCCTTGCGCCTCTAGCGGCACAGGGGGAGGATGCGCCGCTGGACGACGAGACCATCATTGAGGACGGGCGCGGCGAGCGCGTGGTGATACCCGATGTGACCCCGCCCAAGCCGCGCGATTTCGTGGATGCGACGGATGAGAAGGGCAACACCGTGGCGCGGCCAGTCGGCGAAATACAGAGGAACAACAAGCCGGACAAGGTCGTGGAGCCGGAACCCGTGGCGCCTGTGCCGCAGCCAGCGCCGCAGGTGGAACCGCAGCCGACTCCCCAGCCCAAGCCTCTGCCTGCGCCGCCGCCCGACACGGACGACGCCCACGACGCCGAGGTTCCCCCGTGGGTGCAGGAGGGCGAGGATATGGAGCGGCAGCAGGAGCTGGAACGCCTGAACGCCACCGCGGAGGAACGCCGCCGCGCGCGGGAAAGCGCGCCCCCGCGCGTGGAGAAGGACCAGCATGTGGTGTCGCAATCCCGCCTGTTCTCGGTGAGCGGCGGCGACTCGCTGCGCATGGGAGCCATCGCCACGCACGCGGACGGCGTGTACTCGCGCCTGTGCTCGCTGCTGGAGCTGCCGCGCGACTGGAAGAACGCCATCTCCATCCGCCTGGTGGGGCAGCCCACGGACCAACCCGTGCGCAACCCCATCCGCATGCGCGTCACCATCATCGGCGGCGCGCCCAACTTCCAAATCCGCATCTACCCCGGCGGCGGCATCGATATGGAGCGGCTGGACGACGCCATCGTCACCATGGTGCTGTACGAGCGCGCGCTGAGAGACCTCTCGGCGGATGCGTACCCCGATGAGGTGAGCCTGCCGCAATGGCTGGTGAGCGGCATCCAGCAGGCCATGCTCTGGCGCGCCGGAAAGGCCGACAAAAAACTCTACCGCAACCTGTACGACCGCGCGGAAATGATACCGCCGGAGGAAATCATCGGCATCGAAAATCCCGGGCGCTTGGACGCCGCATCCCGCCAGATCTACGACGTCTCGTGCGGCGTGCTGGTGATGAGCCTGCTGGACAGCCCGAACGGGCTGGACCAGTTCAAGAGCCTGCTCAGCGAGGCTGCCGTCACGGACCTGCCCGCCAAGGACTTCATTGCCGCGCACTTCTCGGAGCTCGCCACCAACAAGGACATGCTGGACAAGTGGTGGGCGCTGGAGCTCGCCGCCCTCTCCCTGCCCAAGGCCTCCGACGCCATGTCGCCCCTGGAATCGGAGAAGCAGCTGGCGGAGGCCCTCACCGTGGTGTACTTCGACTCCGAGACGGAAAGCGCGCGCACCGTGAGCATCGACAACGCGTACGAGCTGATGGAGGTGCCGGAATGGGAGAGCCTGCTGCGCCCCAACATCGAGCGCCTGGTGTCGCTGAGCGCCACCGCCTTCCCCGCCTACCGCCAAATCGTCATTGAATACTGCCGCGTCCTCTCCTCGCTCATCAACGACAAGGACCCCGACGCCGCGCAGAACACCCTCGGCCCGCTCAAGGAGCTGCGAGCCGCCTACACCGCCGCCGCAACCCGCGGGCGCGACTACCTGGACTGGTATGAAATCACCCACCTGGGCCACACGGACACGCGCTCGTTCGACGCCTACCTGGAAGCCATGCACGCCATGCGCATGGAAACCGAGGGCGCGGAAACGCCGCTGAGCCGCTACCTGCGGGACATCGAGGCCCTGCAGCGCCTCAAGGCGGACGACCCGCTGCCGGAGGACATCCTCGAACTCATCGGCAACGACCCGCAACAGAACGACAACGCCCATGAGTGACGGACCGGACATGCTCGCGGAGCAACAGGCGCACGATGACGGGTTCGCCATCGTGGCCGGAATCGACGAGGCGGGGCGCGGCCCGCTGGCGGGTCCCGTGGTGGCCGCCGCGGTGGTGCTGCCGCCGGGGTTCGCGCTGGACGGGCTCAACGACTCCAAGCAGCTCTCCGCCAAAAAGAGGGAGGCGCTGTTCGCCGCGCTCATGGCAGACGACCGCGTGCAAAAGAGCGTGGCGCAGGCGAGCGTGGAGGAAATCGACCGCCTGAACATCCTGCGCGCCACGCACCTGGCCATGGCCCGCGCCGCACAGGGGCTGCACCCGCAGCCGCACATGTGCATCATCGACGGCCTGCCCGTGCCGAACTTCCCCCTGCCCTCCCGCAACCTGGTGAAGGGGGACGCGCGCTGCCTGAGCATCGCCGCCGCCAGCATCCTCGCCAAGGTCACCAGGGACCGCATCATGCTGGAGCTGGACAAGCAGTTCCCGCAATACGGGTTCGCCCGCAACGCCGGATACGGTACCAAGGAACACCTCGCCGCCATCCACACCCATGGAATCACTCCACACCATCGCCGCTCGTTTGCGCCTGTTGCACAAATGGAGCTGCCCCTGGGACTTTGACACCGTCCCTCCGCGCGGGTTCGTCGGCCGCTACGGCGAGAAGGTGGCCGCCTCCTGGCTGCGCGCCCACGGCTATAAAATCCTGCGCCGCAACTTCCGCCTCGGCTCCGGCGGAGAGGTGGACATCGTCTCCCGCCAGGGAGACACCCTGGTGTTCACCGAGGTGAAGAGCAGCACCAGCCCCGCCTCCGGCGCGCCCTCCCGCATGGTGAACCACGCCAAGCGCGAGCTCATCCGCCGCGGTGCCAGAAACTGGCTGCTCATGCTCGGCCGAGAGGTTCCCTTCCGCTTCGACATCATCGAGCTCATCCTCCTGCCCCGCCAAACCCCACAGGTCAACCTCATGCAAAACGCCTTCCACATGCACGAGGGGCGGCGGCGCTGAAAAGGCGCTTGACCCGCCGCGGCGCCACGCATAGAATGGCGGGGTGATGCAGGAGCTGGAAATCATGGCGCCGGCGGGGTCGTTCGAGTCCCTGGCGGCGGCGCTGCGGGCCGGGGCGGACAGCGTGTACTTCGGCGTGGGCATGTACAACATGCGCGCCCGCTCCACCGTGAACTTCACGGAGGACGACCTGCCGAAGGTGGTGCGCCTCTGCCACGCATGCGGCGCCAAGGCGTACCTCACCTGCAACATCATTGTGTACGACGAGGAGCTGGCGGGCATGGAAAGCCTGCTGGAGCGCGCCAAGGCGGCGGGCGTGGATGCCGTTATTGCGGCGGACATGGCGGTTATCACGCACGCCCACAAGCTGGGGCTGGAGGTGCACGTATCCGTTCAGGCGAACGTGTGCAACGTATCCGCCGTGCGCTTCTTTGCGCAGTATGCGGATGTGATGGTGCTGGCGCGCGAGCTGAAGCTCTCGCAAATCCGCCACATCATCGGCGCCATCCGCGAGGAAAACATCTGCGGACCGTCCGGCAACCCCGTTCGCATCGAGGTCTTCGCCCACGGTGCCCTCTGCATCGGCATCTCCGGCAAGTGCGGCATGAGCCTCGCCGCCTACAACCACAGCGCCAACCGCGGCCAGTGCTTCCAGCTCTGCCGCCGCAAATACCGCGTCACCGACACCGAGACCGGGTTCGAGATGGACGTGGACAACCAGTACATCATGTCGCCCAAGGACATCTGCACCATCCGCGTCATCGACCAGCTGGTGGAGGCGGGCGTGTCCGTCTTCAAGCTGGAGGGCCGCGGGCGGTCGGAGGCGTACGTCTCCACCGTCACGCAGGTGTACAAGGAGGCCGTGAAGGCGTGCGCGGACGGCACGTGGAGCCCGGAGAGGGTGGCCGCGTGGGAGGAGCGCCTGCTGCAGGTGTTCAACCGCAAGTTCTGGCACGGCGGCTACTACCTGGGCGAGGAGTGGGACACTTGGAGCGGCTGCTCCAACAGCCTGGCCCTGGAGCAGCGCCGCCACCTCGGCCGCGTGGTCCGCTGGTACCCCAAGGCCAAGGTGGCGGAAATTCGCCTGGAGGCGGAACCCCTTTCCCCCGGCGACAAGATTGAAATCACAGGCTGCACCACCGGTATCGTCCGCGTGGAGGTGCAGGAGGTCCGCTGCGACGACGCGCAGGGCGTCACCCACACCGTCCCCACCGCGCCCAAGGGAGCCGTGGCCATGGTGGCCGTGGACACCAAGCTGCGCCACGGCGACAAAGTCTATCTGGTAACGCGCCGCAAGCTGTCATGAACGGAGAGGGACACATTCGCGAGCTGTTCGGCGCGGCGGACATCCGCCGCGGGGTGGAGCGCGTGGCGCGGGAGGTGCTGGCGCACTTCGGCACGCAGGACGAGGTGCTGGTGCCGGTGGTGCTGGACGGCGGGATGATGTTCGCGGCGGATCTGCTGCGCCTGCTGCCCGTCAACTTCCGCCTGGAAACCATGCGCGTGTCATCCTACGGCGCGGGCAAGGAGAGCAGCGGCGAGCTGCAGTGGCTCACCCCGCCGCCCAATGTGGCGGGGCTCCGCGTGCTCGTGGTGGACGACCTGGCGGATTCCGGCATCACCCTGAACCAAATCTGCCGCCGCCTGGCGGATATGGGCGCCGCGGAGGTGCGCTGCGCCGTGGCGGTGGACAAGACCGGGCGGCGGGAGGCCGGCTTTGCGCCGGATTTTGCCGCCCTCCACACGCACGGCGGCTTCCTGGTGGGTTACGGCATGGATTTCGCCGGAAAGTTCCGCAACCTCCCCTTCATCGGCGTGCATGAGGACTGATTTCCGCCCTCCCGCGCACATTTCTCAAAAAAATCTCGTCCTTTTGCTTGACATTGTGGCGCGGCGGTGGTATTTTGGCGTCCCGCATTGGCGGCAATGCCCGCCCGTGCACCACAAATCAACCTCTAAGCAACTTCATTATATGGTAGCAATTCGTCTTACACGCCAGGGCGCCAAGAACCGCCCCTACTACAAGGTTATCGTCGTCGATAGCCGCAACCGCCGCGACGGCGCCTACATCGACCAGCTCGGCACCTACGACCCCATGGCCGAGGGCGTGAACTACAGCATTGATGTGGAGAAGGCCGACAAGTGGATCGCCAACGGCGCCCGCCCGTCCGTCACCGTCGCCTCCATCATCAAGAAGGCCCGCGCCGCCAAGGCCTGAGCCTCCCTCCCCCTTTTTCATTATTGATTTGTGTTTGGCACACCTGCACCACGGGTGCAGGTGTGTTTTTGTTGCCCCGGGAAAGGCGTGATTCCATTTGGAATTTTGAATTTAGCATTTAGAATTTGTTTGTGCGCACGCCATGCAAGCACACACACGGGGTAGTCGGAATGCAGGGCGCATGGGCGGATGAGCGTTGTTTGGTTTTGGAAAACGTTTTGAATGGGCATGCCATACACGCCAAACCCCGCCCACCACATCCGCATACACACAAATTCTAAATCCTAAATTCAAAATTAAAAATTCCCAATTCCCCCGTCCGCCATCCACGAAAATCCACGCACACACGGAAATATTTCGGAAAAGTTACATATTCTGCTTGAAACGTGGCGGGGTGGGGATATATAATCCACGCGCAAAGATGATAGAGCAGCTGCGCAAGAGACTACTGGACCGGGAGCACCCGGAACGCATCCACCTGATCGGCGTGGCCGGGGCCGGGATGAGCGGCCTGGCACGCATGCTATTGGAGATGGGGCACCGCGTGAGCGGGTGCGACCGCGTGACGAGCGAGGAGACGGAGCGCCTGCAGCAGGCGGGGCTGGCGTTCTCCTGCCCGCACAACCCGGATGCGGTGAAGGATGCGGAGGTGGTCATCTACTCCAGCGCCATCCGCGAGGACAACGTGGCGCTGGCGGCGGCGAAGGCGCACGGCATCCCGTGCTTGCGCCGCGCGGAGTGCCTGGCCGCCATCCTGAACGGCAAGAAGGGCGTGGTGGTGGCCGGAACGCACGGCAAGACCACCACCTCCTCCCTCACGGCGCACCTGCTGCGGGAGGGGCGCCTGCGCCCGTGCCACTACGTGGGCGCGGAAATCCCGGTTCTGGGTGCCAACGCGCACTGGAACGAGGACAGCGAGTACCTGGTGGCGGAGGGCGACGAGAGCGACGGCACCCTGGTGAACTACCTGCCGGAGCACAGCATCATCCTCAACATCGAGGCCGAGCACCTGGACTTCTACCGCGACCTCGACCACATTAAGGAAGTCTTCCACACCCTCTGCAAACAGACCCGCGGCAAAATCTTCTACTGCAAGAGCGAGCCCGGCGCGTGCGACGTCTGCTCCCAGTACCCCAACAGCGTCTCCTACGGCTGGCAGGATGCCGACTACACCGCCACGGACATGAGCGTGAAGCGCGGCCGCACCCTCTACACCATCAACTACAAGGGAGAGCCGCTGGGCCGCGTGGAGCTGGGAATCCCCGGCCGCCACAACGTCCTCAACTCGCTGGCCGCCACCGCCGCCGCCCTGGAGATGGGGTGCGACTTCACCAGCATCACCCGCGGCCTCGCCTCCTTCGCAGGCGCACGCCGACGGTTCGAGACCAAGTACCTTTCCAAGGAATACCGCGTGGTGGACGACTACGGCCACCACCCCACGGAAATAGCCGCCACGCTGCAGACCGCGCAGAGCCTGAAGCCCAAGCGCCTGGTGGTGCTCTTCCAGCCGCACCGCTACACGCGCACCCAGCTGCTGCGCGACGACTTCGGCAAGGTGCTGCAGGCGGTGGACAAGCTGTACGTGGCGGACGTGTACCCCGCCAGCGAGCCGCCCATCCCCGGCATCAGCGGGCAGACCATTGTGGACGCCGTGACGGAGAACGGCCCCGTGGAGGCGCAGTTCCTGCCGAACCTGGCGCTGGCGCACCACGTGGTGGGCAACGAGCTGCGCCCGGGCGACCTGTTCCTGACGCTGGGCGCTGGCAACGTGCACGAGGCCGGCACGCGCATCGCCAAGGACCTGTGCCTCATGGCGGCCATGGCGGCGGAATGCGGCAAGGACGTGGACTACCGCCTGTACGAGCCGATGAGCCGGCACACCACGCTGGGCGTGGGCGGCGAGGCCCAGTACTGGGTGGAGCCCCGCACCTTCGCGGCCATGCAGGCCGTCGTCAACTTCTTCAAGGACCGCAACATCCCCGTCCACATCGTGGGCCGCGGCTCCAACCTCGTCGTTCGCAACGGCGGCATCCGCGGCGCCGTCATCCACCCCGCCGCCGGTATCTTCGACAAGCTGGAGCTGCAGGGCAACCTCATCGTGGCCGGTGCGGGCGTGAAGCTCAAGAAGCTCGCCTCCTTCGCCGCACGCCACGGCATCAGCGGGTTCGAGTGGATGGACGGCATCCCCGGCTGCGTGGGCGGAAGCCTGCGCATGAACGCAGGCTGCATGGGCGGCGACATGTGGGGCGTATTCCGCTCCGCCACCGCGCTGGACGAGGACGGCGAGCTCGTCGAGTTCGAGAAGGACCGCATGAAGGGCGCACAGTACCGCCTCATCCCGGAGTTCGACTCCAACATGGTCATGCAGGCCGCATTCGCCGGAACGCCCGCCGACGCGCAGTCCATCGGCGCCGCCACGGACGAGTTCCGCGCGCGCCGCAAGAGCTCCCAGCCCAAGGAGCCCAGCGCAGGATGCACCTTCGTCAACCCGGATGAAATCCCCGCCGGCAAGCTCATCGAGGAGCTCGGCCTCAAGGGCTACTCCATCGGCGGCGCCAAGGTTTCCGAGAAGCACGCAAACTTCATCGTCAACACCGGAAACGCCAGCGCCACGGATGTCACCAGGCTCATCGACTACATCCGCGAGAAGGCCAAGGCCGAGCGCGGCATCACCCTGCGCACGGAGGTCCACGTCATCGGCGACCGCGAGCCGCAATTCTAAAATAGAAAAAAATCCGCCATGAAAGATTTAACGAACGACACCAAGATAGCGCTGCTGATGGGCGGTCCCGGGTCGGAGCGCGAGGTTTCCCTCGTCTCCGGCAAGGCCGTGCTGGAGGCGCTGCAGGAGGAGGGCTTCACCCACGTCACCCCCGTGGTGGTGGACGGCGAGCGCCCGCCCATCCCGGAGGGAACGGAGCTCTGCTTCAACATCATCCACGGCACCTACGGCGAAGACGGCGGCCTGCAGGCCTATCTGGAGGAGCTGGGCATCCCCTACACCGGGGCGGGCTCGGAAACCAGCCGCAACTGCTTCGACAAGCTGCTCACCAAACAGGCGTTCGTGGCGGCGGGCGTGCCCACCCCCAGGAGCGAGGTGGTGCCGCACGGCCAGCGCCCCACCCTGCCCTGCCCCTGCGTGCTCAAGCCCCCCTGCGAGGGTTCCTCCGTAGGCGTGGAGATTGTGCATGAGCAGGCGGAGATGGATGCCGCGCTGGAGCGCGACGCCCGCTTCCCCGGCCCCCTCCTCGTGGAGGAATACGTCAAGGGCAAGGAGCTCACCGTCGCCATCCTGGACGGCACCGCCCTGCCCGTCGTCCACATCTGCCCCCGCCAGGGATTCTACGACTACCGCAACAAGTACCCCTCCATGACCGGGGCCGTGGGGTCCGACTACATCTGCCCCGCCGACATCACGGAGGCGGAGACCAAGGCGGTGCAGGAGGCCGCGCTGGCCGCCTACCGCGCGCTGCACGTGGAGGTGTACGGCCGCGTGGACGTGCTGCTCACGGACGACGGCAGGCCGTACGTTCTGGAAATCAACACCATTCCCGGCATGACGGGAGCCTCCCTGTTCCCGAAGGCCGCCAAGGCCGTGGGCATCGGCTTCGGCGAGCTCTGCCGCCGTATCGCGCAAATCTCCCTCAACCAGCCCCGCGCCTGATTCCTCCCCATGCACGGCAACCGCAACAGGTACCGAAAAGCCCCCAAGAGCGGCGACAACGTGCGCGCCGTGGAGGGCAGCATGACCTTCGGCGAGAAATACTTCAACTCGTCGTTCCTGCGCCGCAGCTGGGCCGCCGTGAAGAAGTGCGCGCGCTACGCGCTCATCGTGGTGCCGGTGGCACTGCTGCTCTTCTACGGCATCCGCTACGCCATCGCACGCGCGTACCACATGGAGCTGGACAACATCTCCTACGAGGCCGAGCACAAGATCATCAGCCGAGAGCAGGCGCTCGACCTGCTGGGCATCCACGACAGCATCAACCTCACCGAGCTCAACCCCGTGGACTGGGAAAACAGGCTCATGGCGCACCCGTGCATCGCCTCCGCGCACATCCACGCGGAGCTGCCGGACACGCTGCACATCGAGGTGGAGGAGCGCATCCCCGTGGTCTTCGTGGAGATGGAGAGCGGGGCGGGCACGGGCAACCGCGCCAAGCTGTACATGGACCAGAACGGGCGCCTGTTCCCGATTGTGCCGGAGTTCCACCAAAAGTTCACCAACCTGCCGGTGTGGTACCTGCAGGTGGGCGACCTGGCGGAGTTCAAGCCGGGCGCCGACGTGGCGGAGAAGGCCTACCGCCCCATCGTGGAGCTGGCCGCCGCCGCCAACCACTACTCCCTGGAGGAAATCCCCTCCATCAAGGAAATCTTCCGCCCCAAGGAATGGAAGATCATCCTCACGCTGGACAACGGCGCGGAGGTGCTCATGCAGGTCTACGACATCAAGGGCCAGATGGAGCGCCTCGCCATGATTATCGAGCACGCCGCCGCCGTGGGAAAGCGCCCCGTCAGCATTGACGTCATCCCGCGCATCAACCCCACCGTCATCTACGCCAAGGAGGGCAAGTGACGCCATGCGGACCCGCATTGCAGAGCAAGTGCTGGAGTTCGCCTTCCCCGCCGGAACCTCGCGCGGCGTCTACACCACACACCGCGTCTGGCGCGTGGAAGTGCAGGACGACACCGGCCGCGTGGGCATCGGCGAGTGCGCGCCGCTGCCGGATTTGAGCTGCGACGCCCTGCCGCCGCGCGAGTACCGCGCCAAACTGGAGGACGCATGCGCCGAGCTGGCGCGCACCGGGGAAATCCCCGCGGGGAGCCTGCGCGAATACCCGTCCATCCTCATGGGGCTGGAGACCGCCGTGCAGCATTTGCGCGCGGGCGGCTGGCGCCTGTGGGACACGCCGTTCAGCCGCGGTGAGGAGGGAATCCGCATCAACGGACTCATCTGGATGGGCGACTTCCCCACCATGCTGGAGCGCCTGGAACGCAAGCTGCAGGCGGGGTTCAAGTGCATCAAGGTCAAGATTGGCGCCATCGACTGGCAGCGCGAGGTGGACCTCCTGCGCCGCATCCGCGAGCGGTACTCGCCACAACAGGTGGAGCTGCGCGTGGACGCCAACGGCGCGTTCTCCCCGCAGGACGCTCCCGCGCGCCTGGAGCAATTGGCCGCGTTCGGCATCCACTCCATCGAGCAGCCCATCCGCGCCGGGCAATGGAGCGACATGGCGCGCCTGTGCAGGGAATCCCCCGTGCCCGTTGCGCTCGACGAGGAGCTCATCGGCGTGAACGATCCCGCCCGCAAGGCGGAACTGCTGGATGCCGTCCGCCCGCGCTACATCATCCTGAAACCCACGCTGCACGGCGGATTCCGCGGCGCGGAGGAATGGATGCGCCTCGCGGATGCGCGCGGCATCGGGCACTGGGTCACCTCCGCGCTGGAATCCAACATCGGGCTGAACGCCATCGCCCAATGGTGCGCCGCGCGCCGGCACGACATGCCGCAGGGCCTCGGCACCGGGCAGATCTACACCAACAACGTCGCACCCTTCCCGCTCTCCATCCGCGGCGAGCAACTGTGGTTCGACCCCGCAGCCGCCGCGCCCTGCACGGAGTTGAACGCCTTCCTCGACGACTGGAACGGCCCCGCCGAATGCATCACCGTGCACACCTCCGGCTCCACCGGCGAACCCAAGCCCATGCAGGCCCGCAAGGAATTCATGGAGGCCAGCGCGCGCATGACCTGCCGCTTCCTCGGGCTGCGGGAGGGCGACTCCGCGCTGCTCTGCCTGCCGCTGCGCTTCATTGCCGGAAAGATGATGGTGGTGCGCTCCCTGGTGGCGGGGCTGCGGCTCATCCCGTGCGAACCGTGCGGGCACCCGCTGCGCGGGCTGCAGGAGCCGCCGGACTTCGCCGCCATGGTGCCGCTCCAGGTCTTCAACTCCCTCCAAGTGCCGCAGGAGGCCGAGATGCTGCGCGGGATCAAGAACCTCATCATCGGCGGCGGCCCCGTGGACGACGACCTCGCCGCGCAATTGAAAAAATTTCCCAACGCCGTGTGGTCCACCTACGGCATGACCGAAACCCTCTCACACATCGCCCTGCGCCGCCTCTCCGGCCCATCCGCCGATGCCTGCTACACGCCCTTCGACGGCGTGCAGCTCGCCCTCAACGAACACGGCTGCCTCGTCGTCACCGCCCCACACATCGGATGCCATAACCTCGCCACGCACGACATCGTCGAGATGGACTCCCGCGGCCGTTTCCGCATCCTCGGCCGCAGCGACAACACCATCAACTCCGGCGGCATCAAAATCCAGCCCGAGCAAGTGGAGGAAACCCTCCGCCGCAACGGCCTGGCGGACGTCCTGCTCACCTCCGTCCCCGACCCCAAATTCGGCGAATCCACCGTCCTCCTCACCACCGCCGACCCCACAGAGGCGGAGCGCATCTGCCACTCTTGTCTCCCCCCCTACTCCATCCCCCGCCGCATCCTCCGCGTCCCCGCCCTTCCCCTCACCCCCACCGCCAAACCCAACCGCCCCGCCGCCCACCGTCTGGCCCAATCAAACATCTAATCACCGCGGCATTGAATGCCGCCATTAGATTCCCCGCGCGTAGACAGACCGCGCCCTGCGGGCGCGCTAACTCTTTCCAAATTGTAAATCGTAAATTGTAAATCGTAAATCCCCTTGCCTTCCGCCTCACGGCGTCCACCCCGCCATCAGCTCGGCAACCGCCGCCAGCGTGCTTTCCAGCGAAATCTCTCGCGCATAGGGGAACTTGGTGCTGTACACATTCCACTGTGCATGCAGCGCGGCGCTTTGCTTCAGCGTATCCAGCCGCTCGGCGGCATCATTCAACACGGCGGCTGTGCCCCTGTGTTCCGCCGTGGCGAGCAGGGCCTCTTTGAACAGGGCCGGGCTGAACTGCCCCGCACGGCTCAAGATGTAGACATCGTAAAAATCCCTGGGGCGCGTGCTCAGCGTGCCTAGGCTCAGGATGGCCTCCACCTTTTCCGCAAGTATGGTTTCCACGTTGTAGCCCCAAAGGGATATTTTCGTCTCGTCGCCGAACATGCCGCCGAACTCGTACTCCACCGGATGCGGAGTTATGGCGTCGCCCGTGGAGATATCGATGGACAGCGGCGTGCGCAAGGTGTCGTACAGCGCATCCAGTCGCACGCGGAAGCCGCCGTAGACGTCATCCTTGCGTATCGGCTCCATGCCGATGCTCTCGAATGCGGTGCCGTCTCCCAAATCAATGGCGGCAATGGCGTTGACCGCTTGCAGCACGGCCTCGCCCGTGAGCGGCATGCGCCGCAGCGTGGCGTCCAAATCCATGGTGGTGCGGGTGGCCAGTCCCATCAGGTGGCTCACCAGCATGCCGCCCTTGATGACGAAGTGGTCTCGGTACGGCGAGCGCGACAAGCGCTCCAGGAAGCGCTCGAACATGTAATTCTGCAACGCCACCTGCGCCGGAACCCCGCAGCGGGCGGCGTAGTTTTTCAGCAAGGCTTTCAATCTCATTCCCTGGGCACTCATAGCAGTAATCCGGCAAACATTCGCAATTCCTTCTCCACCCCGAACATGGCCCCGTACTGCCCCAGCAGGTGGAGATCCTTCTGCGGGGAAGCGGCATAGTTTTTCAGCGCGGCGTGCAGGGCCTCCACATTGGTGCGCTTGCTGCAGCGCAACATGTCGCACAGCGTCCTCTCCGCGTTGTAGCAGCGCACGGGATTGCCGAACGGCGTGCGCCGCTCCGCCATGCCCACGGAATACCAGGCCGGCTTCACGTAAAAGCATTCGCACTCCCCCGCCAGCGCGCTGGAAAGCGACGCCTTGCGCGGCAGCGTCACCGCATACGCAAAGGGCGTGCGCTCCCCGATGCCGTTCAGATACAGCGCCGTTTCATGGGAAAACACAGCCTTGGATTGGCACAGCTGCAACGTGTACATCTCGTCGTGCACCGTATCGGGCAACCCATACACCCCGTGCCGCAAACGCTCCAGCTTTCCGCGCCGCGCATAGTCCAGCATCAGCTGCCGACTCACCCCAAGCTCCGCCGCGCGTGAAACCGTGATGATTCCACCCGTTTTCCCTGCCTCCTCGGCCACCTGTTCATAGAGACTCACCTCGTATTCACTTTCCTTTGCAACGGCAATTTGCCACAACGCCGCCCAAAAGTCAAACAAAATCGCAAACTTTTCTCGCTTTTGCCCGGTAAACGAGCGCTGAATAAGGGGGCGGCGGAATGTTTTTTATGCGCAGGGAGATAGTAGTGTGGGGGTAGTAGTGTGTCGCGCAGCCTATGGCGCGCCGCTCGTTGCTCCGCGCCGCAAGGCGCGCGCTATCCCGATTTGTACATTGTCCTTTGTCCTTTGTACATCTTGTTGCCCCCCACCGCCAAACCCAACCGCCCCGCCGCCCACCGCCTCGCCCAATCCCACATCTAATCTCCACCGCGGACGCCGCCGGCAAAAACAACACAAGAATTTCGATGGGGAATAGGCCTTCTGCGTCAGCAGCTAAATGATAATTTGGAGGCCATGGCACAGGCTCTGTACGACTACTGGTTCGTGCAGTTCGATTTCCCAGATGAAAACGGCAAGCCCTACAAGTCCAGCGGTGGCAAGATGGTGTGGAATGACAAGCTCAAGCGTGAGATACCGGAAGGGTGGACAACAGAAACGGTTGGCGAGATTACTATGTGCCATGATTCTCGCAGGATTCCCTTATCGGGGAAAGTGCGTGAGACAATGCAAGGCGATATCCCTTATTACGGTGCAACAGGCATTTTTGGATATGTGAATCGTCACATTTTTGAAGGAGACTTTGTATTACTAGCTGAGGACGGCTCAGTGATGACAGAAAAAGGACGACCGATTGTCCAACGCGTATCTGGCAAGGTATGGATAAACAACCATGCCCACGTCTTGCAACCCAGCAAGGAACACGGTTGCAAGTTGCTAATGATGATACTTTCTGAAATACCTGTTGAAAAGATAAAGACAGGTTCAATACAGGCCAAAATCAATCAAGCGAATCTGAGCGCATATTGTCTGGCAAAAATACCCCGCACCCTTATTTGTCGGACGAATAAGATTCTTGATGAAATAGATTCAAGACTACTAGCGCTAGCAAGAGAAATAAATACTCTTACCAAGCAGCGTGACCTCCTCCTGCCCCTGCTGATGAGCGGTCAGGTGCAGGTCAAGCCGCAAGGGGAGCTAAATTATCATTTAGCTGCCGATTAAGGCGGATTTTCCGAGAAAGCACAGCATTTAATAGGCCGATGTGGTGTTCTTCCTCTTCAGAGAGGTCAGGAACGAGGAATCGCATGATTTGCTGTTTGTCACCCCTTGGCATTTTTGCTCCCTTCTTCCCAGCCATTGCGTGGTCAAAGAAAGCATCCTGCATGAGCACTGCATATAGGAAATCTGGAGAATGATGTGGATGGACACGGAAGACTAATACATCTGGGGAACATCCCCCTGTGCAGTCGGCTTGCCAAATCTTCTTCAGATAGGGTCGTATGTTTGCCACCAGTACGTCGCCTGGTTCGAATTTTGTCAAGGAGACCTTATTGGGCGGGAGTTTTTGTGCTGTTTCTCTCCCTGCCTTGTTTGGCATGAGAGAATCTGTGGTCACGTATGTCTCCAGCGAAACAGCATCACTGCTGATTCGCTCCCCTACATAAGTGGCAAGCATCGACAATGCAACGTGGCTCATGCAAGCGCGAGTATACGCCAATCCGCCCCAAAAGGCAAGCGTTTCACGCCTTGTATAGAGAGCCAGGGTTGCTAACTAATATATTTTCGGTGAGCCAGTTTAACATTGTTTTGGTTGACCTGTGCGTAATGCAGTGTGGTGTCTACTCGTACATGCCCCAGAAGTTTTTGCACCTGCTCGATGGGCATCCCTTTATCGATAGCCATGGTCGCCATGGTGCGGCGGAACTTGTGGGGGTGAATATGGTGGATGTTGGCGCGGGAGCCGACGGCGCGAAGACGACTTTCCACCCCACCGATAGTCAGGCGGGAATGAGGAGCATGCAGTGAGACGAAAAGCGCTGGGTTATCATCGGAGCGCTCGCGTAGATAATTGAGCAAATGAATCTTTGCGCGGGCGTTGAAGTAGACCTCACGCTCTTTGTTGCCTTTGCCAAATACCACACATTGGCGTTCTTGGAAGTCGATATCCTGCCGGTTCATCTTGACCAATTCGCCGACGCGAATGCCGGTGGACACGAGGAGGTCAATCATGGCCAAGTCGCGGGGTTCGATGCAGGAATCACGCAGGACTTCCAGATTCTCATCGGTCAGCACTTCCTTGATGAGTGACTCTGCTCGCACCTTGCGGATGCGGCGCACAGGGCTCTTGCGGATGAGGTCTTCATCCTCCAGCCATGAGAAAAAACTGGAGAAGATGCGGCGGATATTGTCAATGGTCACGCGGCTGAGCGAGCGGGTTTCCTGGATAGAGGCGAGGAAGCTGCGGATGTCTGCGGTAGTGATGGCATCCATAGGTTTATCAATGGCGGTCAACAGCTTGTGGAGTGTAGAGTGGTAGTAGGTCAAGGATTTCTCAGAGCAGCCCTCCAAACGCTTTGCGGCGATGAACGCCTGCTCCAGATCGTTGTTTTCTCGCATGCATCGCACGCCATCGGATTCTCTCGGCGTTATCTCCACCTGTTCCAGTTCTTTGAGCAGGACTTCTCGAAGAGCATCCCTTTCTGCCTGCGGGAAGTGGGATAGCTTAGCCAGTACGTTGTTGATGAGATTCTGCTTCATGGTAGGGCTATTATATCAGCTGGGCAAAATCCTGCCACCCGCTACCTGGCGTAGAGATAAATGATAATTT
>JAKSOT010000040.1 GCA_024405455.1 Akkermansia sp.
GGTTTGCGGTGCATGAAGTCGTCGAAGAGCTGCATGGCGGGCTTTGAATCACCCTTGGAGAGGATGCAGCGGCGGTAGTCTGCGCCGGTGGCGGAGTTGAGCACGCCCTCCTTGGAGAAGCGCGTGAAGGCATCCGCGGCCAGCACCTCCGCCCACTTGTAGGAGTAGTATCCCGCGGCGTAGCCGCCGTTCATCACGTGGCCGAACTTGCGCGCCATGGACGGCTCGCTCGCGGTGGCGGGATAGCGCATGCCCGCCAGCAGGGCTTCCGTGGCGGCATCGATGTCCCTGCCCTGGAACTTCTGTTCAAAGTTGATGTGCATCTCCAGATCCAGCTTGGCAAGGCAGAGCTGTGCCATGACGCTGCTGGCGGGGAAGAAGAAGCGGGTGGCGAGGCGCTTCTGCAGCAGGTCCCGCGGCAGGGGCTGCCCGGTCTTGTAGTGGCGGGCGTAGGTGGCAAGCGCCTCCGGCTCCCACACCCAGTTCTCGTTGAGCTGGCTGGGCAGCTCCACAAAGTCGTGGTCCACCAGGGTGCCGCTCTGCATCTGCAGCTCGCAGTCGGAGAGCATGGCGTGCATCATGTGGCCGAACTCGTGGAAGAGTGTGCGCACATCCCGGTGCGGCAGCAGCGCGGGCTTCCCCTCCGCGGGCGGGGTCACGTTGGCGCAGAGGGCGGCCAGGTGCGGGCGGTGCGGGGCCTCCGCGGTGGCGGGCGAGCCGAAGGCGATGGTGCTCATCCACGCGCCCGAGCGCTTGGATGCGCGGGGAAAGATGTCCATGTAGAACGAGCCGAGGTGCGCGCCGGTGGCGGCATCATGTACGGCGAAGAGGCGCACCTGCGGGTGCCAGACCTCCGCCGCGCCGTCAGGTGCCTTCTCGCCGGGTTTCAGGCAGACAGTGGGGATTTCACGGAAGGTGACGCCGTACAGGCGGGAGGCAATGGCGAACATGCCGATGCGCACCTGCTCCGCCTCGAAATACGGGCGCAGGCTGTCCACGTCGAAGTCGAATTTACGCTTCTGGAGCTGCTTGGAGTGGAACGAGAGGTCCCAGGGGTTGAACTTGTCCGGGCGCGTGCCGGTCTCCCGCTGCACCCAGTCGCGCAGCTCGTCCACCTCGCGGTCGAAGGCGGGTTTCACCTTGGCGATCATGTCGTCCACGAAGGCGAGCGCGTTGTCGCCGCTCCCCACCATGCGGTGCGCGGTCATGTCGTCCGCGTAGTTCTTGAAGCCGAGCAGGCGCGCCAGCTCCAGGCGCAGCTGCAGGATCTCCTGCACCACGGGCGCGGTGTCGTGTTCCCCGCAGCCTTGTGAGGCGCCGCCCTCCCACACGAGCTTGCGGGTGGCGGGCACGGTGCAGTTGGCGGTGACCTCGTTGGCGCTGCCGCTGTCCAGCGTGACAAGCCACTGCGGGTTCTCAGGCATACCGAAACCCTTTTTCAGCGCAGCGGCGGCGGCGCGCTGCATCCACTCGTCCGACATGCCCGCCAGCTGCGCCTTGTCGGTAACCACCAGTTGCCAGGCGTTCTTGGAATCCAGCAGCATCTTGGCGAACTGGAGCTGCAGCTTGCTGATGCGCTGCACCAGCTCCGCCTTGCGTGCCTTCTGCTCGGGCGGGAGGTCCGCGCCGTTGTCGCGGAAGGCGTCCACCACATCCTGCACGAAGCGCCGGCGGGCGGGCGAGAGGTCTTTCACCCAGGGCTGGGCGGCGGCGCGCTTGACAACCGCCCACAGCTGCTCGTTGGAGGTGATGGCGGCCTCGAACGCGGTGTACTGCGGGCGCATCTCGTCGCTCGCGGCGCGCACCTCCGGGGAATCCATGTTGGCGGAGAGCACCGAGAGGCAGGCTTCCGTCTGGTTCAAGCGGTACTGCATGTCCTGGTAGGCGAAGAACACGTTGTCGAAGGTCTCCTTGCCAGGCTCCACGGTGCAGATGGCATCCAGCGTGCCTTGGGCCTCGCGAAGCATGAAGCGCATGTCCTCCGCAATGCGCTGCGGGGTGAGCGCGGACCAGCGGGGATAGGTGTCCCACGCGCAGGCGGGGTGCTCCTCCGAAAGCTGCGAATGCGGCATGGGCGCGGGCTCGCGCTTCACGGCGGCATCGGCCTGAAGCTCCACCAGCGTGGTGATGAAAGCGTTGTCCTTGAACCAGCCCTCCGGCGTGCGCAGCACGAGGCCGCGGGTCTTGCCGCCCTTCTCGTCCGTGACCTCGCGCATGGTGGCGGAGGCGCGGAAGAGGCCCTTCTGCACGGTGGGCCACTCGCCCGCAGAGTCGTTGGAATCCGTGAGGTACACGGCGGTGACTTGGTGCGCCTCCTCGTCGTACTCCACGCCCCAGAGGGAGAGCATGTGCCACACGGGCATGATCTTGTTGTTCTCATCCAGGCGGCGGATGCCGACGGCCACGGCGTAGCCTTGCGACATCAGCTCGCGCAGGCGGGCGGACGAGTTGTCCGCCACGGTCTCCCATTTGAGGTCGGTTCCGGGGAATGCGCGCCCGCACGAATCCGCGAGCGCCTTGTAATAGCCGCCCTGCCCCTTTCCGAAGTCGGTGAGCTTGATTTTATCGGTTGCCAGCACGCCGTTGAACCACCACTGCAGCACGTAGAACGGCTCGCCGGAGCAGTTTTGGAAGGCTTTTCTATATGTGTTCCAGATGGCCCCGTGCCCCTGCGGCCCCATCTGCTTGAACTGCGGGTTGCGGTCCTGCCACCAGGCGAGCATGTTGGCGGCGGTGGCGGCCCAGCACATGTTGCCCACGTCGCGGGAATCCTTGTCGGCATCATACCAGCCGTGCTGCGGGGTGACGCCCTCCACCCAGTAGGTGGCGGCGGACGCCAGCCCGCCGAGGGCAAGAAATACAGTAATGGCAAGGTTCTTTATCATAAGGGGAAATCAGTAGTTCTGCACGGGGGAGCCGGGCGCGGCATCCACCTCCGGCACGCTTTCGCAGAAGCGCGCCATGTCGTTCAGGTAGTCACGCCACGCGATGAACGGCATGGGCGGCGCCTGCACCGTCATCATGCGGAACCTCTCAATGCGCTCAGCGGCGGGTGCCAGCACCTCAGGCGGCAACGCGTTCACTGCGGCGGCAACATCCTCCAGCATGTCGCACACGTTGTGGCACACCAGCGGCAGGTCGCACCCCGCGCGCAAGGCGAGCGCGGCGGCCTCCGCCACGCCGTACTTCTTGGAAATGGCGCCCATGCACAGGTCGTCCGTGAACACCACGCCCTCGTAGCCCAGCTGGTCGCGCAGGAATCCCTGCACCAGCTCGCGGGAGAGAGAGGTGGGGTGCTCCGCGTCCATCTCCGGTATCAACAGGTGCGCCACCATCAGCGACGGCAGCTCCGGCATGAGCGCGGTGAACGGGATGCTCGCGCGCTCCAAAAAACTGGCGCGCGTGCCGTGCAGCACGGGCAGCTCGTGGTGCGGGTCGCACGCGGCGTCGCCCATGCCGGGGAAATGCTTGCCGCAGGTCATGATGCCGCCCTTGCAGAGCGTGCGGTTCCACACGCCCGCACGGGAAATGACATCCTGCGTGTCGCTGCCCCAGCAGCGGCTCGGCAGCGCGTTGGCGTGCGGCGACGCCAAGTCCAGCACGGGCGCGAAATCCGTGTTCACGCCCAGCGTGAGCAGCACGTTGAGCGTGTACAGCGCCGCCTTGCGGATGGTGTGCGGGCTGCCGGTGGCGGCCAGCGCGGCGGCGGATGGCATCTGCACGCCGATGGCGGCGGTGCGCACCACGCGCCCGCCCTCCTGGTCGATGGCGATGATGGGCGCGTCCGGACCCTCGGTGATGCGGCGCAGGTCGTCGGTGAGCTCGCGTGTGAGCTCGTGGTCCGCGATGTTGCGGGAGAAAAGGATGTACCCGGCGGGCTGCAGGCGGGTGAAGAGCTCACGCTCGCGCGCGGTGAGCGTCTCGCCCTCGATTCCTACAACCAGCGGCAGCATGGGGGCAAATCACTTGGTGCCGAAGATGCTCTTGCGCGTGAACAGCGGGAACACCGGCACGCCGCGGCCCTCGATGGCCTCGCGCCCGCCCTCCTCGCGGTCCACCAGCACCAGCGCCGCCACCACCTTGCCGCCCTCCGCCTCGATGGCGTCGATGGCCTTCAGCGTGGACCCGCCCGTGGTGATGACGTCATCCACCACGATGATGCTCTGGCCGGGGGCGAAGTTGCCCTCGATGCGCTTGCCGCGGCCGTGGTCCTTGGCCTCCTTGCGAACGGTGAACACCTGCAGCGGCTTGTCGGACTTGGCGGAGTACATGCCGATGGCCAGCGAGATGGGGTCCGCACCCATGGTCATGCCGCCGATGGCCTCCGCCTGCGGGAACTTGGGCAGGATTTCCTCCTGCACGAGCTGCCAGCCCACCTCGCCGATGAGGTTGGCCCCGCGCGCGTCCAGCGCGGTCACGCGGCAATCGCAGTACAAGTCGCTCTCCTTGCCGGACGCCAGAATAAAGTGCCCGGTCTTGATGGATTTCTTCAGAAGGATGTCGAGAAGTTCTTTTTTCGCGTCTGTCATATCACGGGCCATTGTACACTCACCCGCGCATGATTGCAAGGCGCAAAACGGCTGGGAAGCAAGTCGGCAGCGTGCATGCGGTCCAAAGAATTCTTTTCTGCATTTCAAGGTGCCGATGCTCCATTGCATGGCGGAGATTGGAACACCAGGCGCGGCGGAGCGTTTTCCCGCACTAGTTTTCCGTCACCACGCGGCGGAAGAAGTCGTCCAGCGGCGCGGGGTCGGGGAATGGTAGTTCGGGGGCGGCATCCAGCGTGGCTCGCAGGGATTCCAGCTCTCGTTGGATGAATGCCGCCGCCACCGGGCGCACCGGGCCGACCGCCTTTTCCGTGGAGCTTGCACGCAGTTGCAACAGGGTGTCCACCTCATCCTGCATGTCGGCGGGCAGCAGGGCTTCACGCAGCTCCGCGAAAGGCACGGGCGCGGGACGCCGCTCGCGCAGCACCCAGCGCGCGGCCAGCAGCGGGCGGATGCAATAGAAGTATTCCTTGTAGGGCACCTGCGGGGCCTCCAGGTAGCGCTTGAAGGTGCTGACTGCTATGCCCACGTATCGATACGCCAGACGCTCCGGCTGCATCACCCGCTCGATGAGCGCGCGGAATTCGTCCAGGTACGGGGAGGTCTCGTACATGATGGGCGAGTGCGCCCACTCATGGATGCTGACGTTTGATTTGAGCGCCAGGTGCAGGGCTTTGCGGAGGTCCCACCCGTTGATGTCGAACACCTCGTTGAGCTCCCACTCGATGGTGTCGCGCGGCGGGTACACGCGCAGGTAGCACGCCTGCGGGTGGTAGTACACGCAGCGCACATCGTAGTCGCTGTTCAGGGAGGCGTACCCCCAGGAGCGGCTGCCGGATTCCGCGGCGAAAAGCAGACGGCAGTCGTGCGCCTGCTGCATGTCTGCCAGCCTCTGCCTAATTTGCGAGATGGTGTCGTTCATAGTCGATTCTGAGTTGGGCTAGGTCTTGTTCAAGGTTCCCCACCTGCGGGGATTCCGGGAGGGCGGACGCCTCGTACTCCGCGGGCAGCTCCGCCAGCAGGGCGTCCACCATGCGCATCAGCTCGTCCAGCGGCACGCGCCCCGCACGGATGTCGCGCAGCAGGGCGTTGTCCCACGTACGGCGCACATGCACCCTGCCCTCCCGCGCAATTTCGCGCGCCATGTGCAACAGACGCACCACGTGGCCCATGTGCTTGCAGTCGTACGCGCCGCCGTGGTCACCGTCCAGCGCGGTGTCCAGGCGCTTGGTGTTGCGCTCCTGCAGCCATTGGCGGTACTGGGCCACGCGGCGGCAGTGGCGAGAGAAGTCGTCCTCATGCACCACGATGTGGCAGAGGAACGGCGCGCCAGCCGGGACCTGCGGACACGACACGGCGGTGCCGGACTTGCCGAACAGCCCGCCGCGGTTCTCCCCGCGGTACAGCGCGTAGGTGTGGGGGCATCCTTCCATCGGCGCGGCCAGCAGGGTGTGCTCGTCCACCCCCTGCCCCGCCATCCAGCCGCGCAGGGGAATGCACGCGCCCTCTCGCAGCACGGCGCAGAAGTCCGCGAGCGTGAGGGAATCATCGGGCGGGCGGAGGGCCTTCTCGTGGGTGGCCTGCACGCGCTTGACCTGCCTGTTGGCGTTGGCGGCGAAGGTGTAGCGGCACTTGCGCGAGAGGAAGCTGCGCTCGCCGAAAAACCGCGCGAACCAGGGCGCGGCGAAGATTTGCTGCTCCCGCCCCAGGCATCCCAAAAGCTCCAGCGCGCCGCTGTTGTTGAGCATGAGCTGGCGGCAGAACTCGCCTATCTCCGTGTACTGCACATCCTGCTTCTCGTCGAACACGCTGCCGGGAGCCACCCCGCTGAGCACATCCGCCAGCGGCGCCATGTACACGCCCTTGCGGTCCTCGTCGCTCTTCTCCGTCTCCAGCCCGTGCGCGCGGCTCCCCGCCACGCACTCGAAGCATATCAGGTCACGGATTCCCTCTATCGTGTATTCTCTCATCTTCCCGGTAGTTGTCCCCGCCATCATAATCCCGCACCATCCCCTTGGCAACCAAAATCCGAGGAGCTATACGAAATCAGGGAGTCGCGGGAAAGAGCGCAGGCAAGGCATTCAGTTGTTGGCGGAGTTCTGACTCGTCCAAATCCAATCCAGGGATGGTTGCGTTGAGGGAACGGAGCAGATTTTGGATGTTGCGGGAATCCGCCTGGATGGAGGCAACAAAGGATTCCATGTCAGCGTGGATGGCTTGGGGAACGGGTGCGCCTTCCACTTGTCCCATTAGAAGGAGACGCAGGACGTCGTTGCGGTGTTTGTTGGCGTTTTTGACGCTGCCGTCCGAGCCGTGCGGAATACCCTCGGCATGCCGGTTCATGATGTTCAGGTAGGCTTTCACCTTGAAAGCAACCAAGGCGTTTTCATTGGCCACCGGCACGCCATCCAGCCATTTCCTGCCCGCTATCAGGAAGTCGTAGTATGCGTTGTCCAAGATGATGCAGGAAAGCCCGCTGTATTCCGTGCCGAGCTTTACGGGAATCTTGTGTTGTTCGGCGGCATGGCGCAGAGTGTCGTTGTCCGGGCCGAGAAGCTCGATTTGTGGCGGCATGCCGTTGGGAACCGCGGCGATGAAGCGGTACATGCGCACCTTGCGCGTGCCGTCATCGAGCGTCAATTCCTCCGCTTCGTAACGGTACTCCACGAGGAATTGCGCCAGCCGCTCGACAAACGGACGCGATTGCGAGCGGATCACCAGTACCAAGTCCATATCCGCGGTTCTGCGGAAATCCAGCGACCTCGATGCGAACCAGAGGTGGCAGGCTGCGCCGCCGATGAGAATATAGTCGTCCCGATAATCCTGGAAGCGGCGGGCAAAGTTCTTGATCTCGGTAATGTTCAGGGGTTCCATATTTGCGGGAGGGCCAACTGGATTCGCGGGTCCAGGTCGTTTTTTAGGGAAAGGTAGAGGGAACAGGCATCCACGGCACCGGCATCGGGGGAAACAACGGCCTCAGGTGGGTAGCTCCACAGTTGCAGCACGGCGTCCGCCTCCGTTAAAGGAGCCTGTGGGATGCGTTCCGCCACCTTGCGGCAGTAGTAGGCATAGGTCGGCAGGGTGTCGTCACCCACGGGAGTGAGCTGGGAAAGGGCCGTTACGCCGGCTTGCAGGAACATGCGACTGCCTTTGAGGCGTACGCGGTAGGAAGCGCGCACGGGCGTGGTCAGCAGATGCGCAGAAGCCTCCCACAGGGAGGCGGTGGGCGCGGAGAAGCGGAAAGCGCCCGCCCTGGTCCCCTGCGGATAGCGGCAGAGGTTATGTTGAACCAGTTCATCCTTGGCCTTGCCGAGCAGCATAGGGCTGTACGGCATGAGTGCGGAAAGTTTGCGGATATTACAGCCATCCACATCGCCATGCACCATTTGACGAACCAGGATGGCTTGGGCGCAGGGGGAGAGGTGGGCGGATTGGCGACTGGGCCGCATACCCGCCTGTGGCGCGTAACCCCACAGGGCGGGAATGGAAAAACCCGCATGGGCGGAAATGTAGCTCACCCCTTCTGCTCGCAACACCCTGGCTTGCATGGCCGACATCTCTCGCCAGTACAGGATGCATGCCATGCCGAAACACGATTCAATATGCCGAAGGGCATCGGGCATGGCAGCAGTCTCGTCTTTTCCCGTCTCGTGCCATTCTGCCAGTATGAATGCGGTTCCCTTCCATTGCAAGCGGTAGTAACTGAAACGACGCTTGAAGTACGGTGGCAGGAACGCGCCCGGAACCGCCTGCGGCTCCGAAAGACGGTAGCCGTTCCCAAAGACGGCTGCGAGTTCCTGTTCCATTTGTTTCATGCTTGCAGACACGATGCTAGCATACTTGGCGCTGATTGTAAACAAATTTGTTTACAATTGAATTTTATTTGCAATGCGACGGGGCAAAATCCGCTCAATTCACGGCGACGCGCATTTCGAAGGGTTCCAGGCGGCCGCGGGTGAGGCAGGATTGGGCCCAGGCGAGGACGGGGGCGGTGTCGGGGAGCTGGTCGGCGGCGCGGGAATCCACCGCGGGACGGGGCTGCGGGGTGGCGAGGGTGGTTTGGGGGATGGCGGCCAGGAGCTCGCGCGCCTGGTCGGCGGGCATGCGGAAGATGGCATCGGCGCGGGCGGGGATGTCGGCGTCGTCCAGCCGGAGGATGCGCACGCCCACGCCGTAGGCGGCGGCGAGGTCGGAGAGCTCATCCTGGATGGGGGCGTCGTCGGCGGGGATGACCACCAGCTCGCACTCGTGGGCCCAGCGGCCGCATGCCAGGGCGCGGAAGAATCCGGCGCGGGCGGACTCCGCGGAATCGGCCACCACGGCGCACACCGCGCGGAACCGCGCCTGCAGGGGCTCGGAGGACTTGTTCATCTCGTACGCGCCGTCGGCGATCCAATGTCCGGCGGGCCACTGCACGGCCACCAAATCGGGATGCTCCCAGGATGCCTCCTCTGCGGCGGGGTACACGAACACGCCGAGCCCGGCGGTGTCGTACAGCCGCACCAGCAGCGCGAGCAGGCGGTGCTGCGGGGAGCTGTCCTCGGCGCCATCAAAGATGGACTGCAGGGAATCATCGTGTCCGCTGCGCAGGTAGTACCCCTGCCCATTCTCCACGCGTGCGAGGCAGGAATCGGGGTCGAGCGCGATGAACGAGAACTGGGAGCGCAGCGAGTGGTCCGAGTATTCGCCGCCAAGGACGGCGCGCACGCGGGCGATAAGCTCCGTGCCCTTGATGGCGTCCTGCGGGTGCGCGGGAAGCAGGGTGGGCAGGATTTCAAGCAGGCGTTCGTGGAGGGTCATGGCGGTAATCAGGCGCGGGTGGCGGCGCCGGCGAGTTTGAGGTTGGGGTCCACCGGGGTGTCCAGCGGGGAGAACTGCCCGGCCTTGGCGCGCAGGAGCCCGGCGAAGGCGATCATGGCGGCGTTGTCGGTGGTGAGGTTGTTGGGCGGCAGCACCAGCTCCACGCGGCGGCGCGCGCAGGCGTCCTGCATGGCGCGGCGGAGCTCTCCGTTGCAGGAGACGCCGCCGGAGACGGCCACCACCTTGCGCCCGGTCTGCCGCAGTGCGCGCATGGCCTTTTTCACCAGCACCTCCACAATGGCGGCGCGCACGCCCGCGCACAGGTCGCAGAGCGTCTGGTGGTCCAAGTCATGCGGGTTGCCGCTTGCCACCAGCTTGGGCAGGGTGTAGAGCACGGCGGTCTTGAGCCCGGAGAACGAGAAGTCCAGATGCGGTTCATGCATCATAGGACGCGGGAACTCGAACCGCTGCGGGTCCCCCTGCTCCGCCAGCTTGTCAATCTCGGGCCCGCCGGGGTACGGCAGGTCCAGCATCTTGGCCACCTTGTCGAACGCCTCGCCCGCCGCGTCGTCGCGCGAGCGCCCCAGCAGCGTGTAGTCGCCGCAGCCCCGCACGTCCACCAGCAGGGAATGCCCGCCCGACACCACCAGTGCCAGGTGCGGCACCAGCCCGCCCTCCCGCATGATGAACGGGGAGAGGATGTGCCCCTCCAGGTGGTTGACGGCCACAAAGGGCTTGTTCGCGGCGAGCGCCAGGGCCTTGGTGGCGGTGTTGCCCACCAGAAGGGCGGCCACCAGGCCGGGGCCTGCGGTGCTGGCGAAGGCATCCACCTCCTCCAGCCTGCGCCCGGCCTTGTCGAAGGCCTCCTGCAGGACGCCGGGGATGTTGGCGGAGTGGTTGCGGGAGGCGAGCTCCGGGATGACGCCGCCGTACATGCGGTGCAGCGGAATCTGGGTGGAGACCACCGAGCTGAGCAGGCGGGTGCCGCCTTCCGGGGTTTCCTCCAGCAGGGCGGCGGCTGTCTCATCACAGCTGGATTCCACTCCCAGTACCAGCATGGCCGTATATCAAGCGGATTTCTTGCCGCGCGCGGGCTTCTGCGCCTTGCGCACGATGACGGGTTTGCCGTTGCCGAGCACTTGGTCCTTGGTGACGGTGACGCTCTCGATGGTGCGGTCGCCGGGGACCTCGTACATGACGTCCAGCATCAGGTTCTCGAAAATGCCGCGCAGGGCGCGCGCCCCGGTCTCGCGCTCGATGGCCAGGTGGGCCATGGCGTGCAGGGCGTCGTCCTCCACCACAAGCTTCACGCCGTTCATGGCCAGCAGCTTGGTGTACTGCTTCACCAGCGAGTTCTTGGGCTTGGTGAGCAGCTCCACCAGCTGGTCCTCCGTGAGCGTGGTTAGCGGCGCGAAGATGGGCAGGCGGCCCATCATCTCCGGTATCATGCCGTACTGGAAAAAGTCCTCCGGCATGGCCTTGGAAAGCACTTCCTCCTCAGTGTACTCCTTGGTGTTGCGGTCTTCCTCGATGGACGCGAAGCCCATGCTGGACGAGCCGAGGCGCTTGCGGATGATGTCCTGCAGGCCCACGAAGGCGCCGCCGCAGATGAAGAGGATGTTCTCCGTGTTCACCTGGATGTACTGCTCGTTGGGGTGCTTGCGGCCGCCCTTGGGCGGGATGTTGCACACGGTGCCCTCGATGATTTTCAGCAGGGCCTGCTGCACGCCCTCGCCGGACACGTCGCGCGTGATGCTCACGTTCTGCGTCTTGCGGCCGATCTTGTCGATTTCGTCCACATAGACGATGCCGCGCTCGGCCTTGGCCACGTTCATGTCCGCGGCCTGCAGCAGGTGCAGGATGATGTTCTCCACGTCCTCGCCCACGTAGCCCGCCTCCGTCAGCGTGGTGGCGTCCGCAATGCAGAACGGCACGTCCAGGATGCGCGCCAGGGTCTTGGCCAGCAGGGTCTTGCCGCTGCCGGTGGAGCCGGCCATCAGGATGTTGCTCTTCTCAATCTCGGTGCCCTCGTCGTCCTCCTTCTGGCGGAGACGCAGGTAGTGGTTGTAGACGGCCACGCAGAGGATGCGCTTGGCGCGCTCCTGGCCGATGACGTAGTCGTCGAGCATGCGGTGGAGCTGCTGCGGCGTGGGAAGCTCGTCGAGCTTCTTGGTCTCCACGTCCAGCACGGGGGAATTGCTCCCCTGCCCCTCCTGCGGCATGATCTCCGGGTGGGTGCCGCTGACCAGCGCCAGGAGGCGGTCCGCCGCCACATCCCCCAGGTTGGAGGTGAGCATCTGGTAGTTCAGCCCCTCCACGCACTGGTAGCAGATGTGGAGGTCGTCCAGCTTGAGCATCGGGCGGCCCTCGTTACCGCGGTTGCCGCATAGGAAGCACTTCGGCATGGCTTACTTCATCTTATTGAGGATTTTGTCCACAAGGCCGTACTTCAGGCTTTCCTCGGCGGTCATGTAGTTGTCGCGCTCCTGGTCGTGCTTCACCACATCGAACTTCTTGCCGGTGTGCTCGGCGAGGATGCCGGTGAGGCGCTTGTCCAGGCTCATCATGAAGTTGATGGTGCGCTCCACGTCCGCCGCCGTGCCCTGCGCGCCGCCGCGCACCTGGTGTATCATCACGTGCGAGTTCGGCAGGCAGAAGCGCTTGCCCTTCGTGCCCGCCGCCAGCAACACGGACGCCATGGAGGCCGCGATGCCGATGCAGTACGTGTTGATGTCGCAGCTCACGAACTGCATGGTGTCGTAGATGGCCAGCCCCGCGGTCACCTCGCCCCCGGGGGAGTTGATGTACAAGTGGATGTCCTTCTTCGGGTCCGTCATCTGCAGGAACAGAAGCTGCGCCACCACGGAGTTGGCAACGGTGTCGTCTATCTCTGTCCCGATGAATATCACGCGGTCCAGCAGCAGGCGGGAATAGATGTCGTACGCGCGCTCGCCCTGGTTCGTTTTCTCAATGACGGTGGGAATATAGTAATTGTTCTTCGGTGTATTCATAGTGCAGTGCACAGTATACCACAAAATCCCCCAAAGTCAAGCAAAACCCACCCCGCATGGCACCTTCATGACGCGCTGTGGCGCGTGGTCAACTACACCACACCATCCACCGCGGAGAAGAACGGCTCGGCACGTGTCCTCTCGTGCCGAGCCGCAATGCAAATCGCTGAGCTGTTTCAAGTGTTCAATTGGCGGGAACCAATTGGCAACATTCGTCAATTCGAATTGGCTTCGAATACATATTCCTCCATGCTTGCAGCATGTTGGCTTTCTCTTTCATCCATTCGATGCTGCCCCGGATGTGTTCGCTGTCTTGTGCGGTTTGATAAATCGAATATCCAATGTATACTGCAGCTGTAGCCGCAATTGCCACGCCGCCGAGGACTGCGCCTCCCGCGAGGACACCGCCACCACCCGCCGCCAATGTGCCACCGCCCAACGAAGCCATTGTGGCATTGTAGGCGGCAATGCCGCTGAGCGATGATATCGCTGCACCTGTACTGGCCGTTCCCCAAGTGGCAACCATGGCGAACGCAAGCCCGCTGGCAGCGGGACCACTAAAAGCCAAAGCCACGCTCTCGGAAAACTGTTGGGCTGTCATGTTGCCTTCCGCCAGATGCTTCACGTCGATTAGGGCAAGGGCAGTTGCAACAGCTGCGCCGCCACCCAACACGCGAATCGCGGCCCCGCTGCTGCCGAACACCTTAGTAAGGCTTTGGACTGGTAAGCCGACATTTTTGGACATTACCTGGGCTAAGCCCCCCGCCCCCGTTGACATAGCGACAATCCCGGCCGCCGTGCACGCCTGAGACACGTTGATGTCGCCGGAAGAGAACAACTGGAAGCCCATATCCACGCCCATGCCGATAAGTGCGGCAATGGAGGAACTCTTGGCCAGTGCCTTTCCGAACGAATAGGCGCGGGTTAAATCCCTTGCCGAGGCGGATGTCCGTATTTCTTCCGCAAACTTCAGCGCCTCCGCGTCTGAGATGGGCAGTTTCCCTTTCAGAATCTTGGCTATGTCATCCCTTGTCGCGGCTGGCAGTTTTGCCGTATCGGAGAAGGCATCTTTGATGCAGAAGCTGTCCATCAGCGGCAGGGATTTCAGCTTGCCCGTGAGAGGAACCTCCGCGGCATCATACACGGCAACACGGATGTTGTTGCCCTCCGGCTTGATGTGGTAGATGCGCTTCTTGTACGTAATCCTGTTGGTGCCGGCTGCACTCATGTATTGGCCGTATACCTTGGCCAATCTCTGTGCCTCCTGGAGCTCCTGCCGCGTTCCGGAGAACACCCATTCCTTGCCGGAAACGGGTTTCCAGAACGACACCGACTTTCCGTTCGTCAGGAACACGTTGATTTCCTGCGCCGTTTTCAGCGGCGGCGCACCGAATTGCCAAATATTTGCTGTGGCGGCACTGTTGTAATGGATGCCCAGCTTGGCAAGCCTTGGCGCAGTCCATCCGTTGCCCATCTGTATGCCGGAAAGAGTCTTGCCCAAACGGCTGGTGTTGTACTTGCTTTCTCCCACCAACAAATCGGTTGGCAGTCCATCCTTGTTCGTTTGAATAAAGAGGTGGTCCAACCCTTGCGGTCCGGAACGCGGCGTGAGCGTTTTCCAATCTCCGCTTTTCAACACGCGCTGGGTATAGACCTTCGATGCAAAGCTCTCCCCCATGGAGCCCTTGATGGCATTCGGGGAAATCTTCCCTCTTCCCCAAACAATATCGGTGCGCTGCGCGGCGGCGTACACTCCCGAGGTTGTGGGGATAACATTGTCGGAATTTTCAGCATGCGCCAGTACCCCTCCCATACAGCACAGGAGTATGGTTATGCTGTTCCGCATGGAGTCTATAATTGACATGGCGAGTGATTATTCGTTAATTAAATCATGCTTGTTCGGGCATGTGGCAATATCTTTTTCGCTCTTCACTTTCTTTGATGCCGGCAATTGATCCAATAATTTACTGAGGACATCTTGATACAGAGCAAGAGTTTCTGGTGTGAGATGCGTTATTTTTATATATTCCATTCGTTTCAAGTATTCTATAGCATTATCATCGGTAACCCAACCATCGTCCTCATAATCATCAAACACTTTTTTAAGGATTTCGTTGATAACATAATCTTGATACGCCATATACCGCTTTTCAACTAAATCCGAGATTTCGGCAGAAAAAGCTGCAACCACATCTTGAGCCTGTCGAAAACTGTCCGTATCATGCTGCAACTTAGGTAACAACTTGGTTATTTCCTCGATAATTTTTTGCCTAGCCAGAATCTTTTTCGTAAACGCTCCATATTGTTCGCCGTTTTTCGGCGTGATTTGGACATCGTCCGGGTTAAGCGCGAGGATTTTCTCAAGCACGGGCTCGGACAGCAGCTTGTTGTACGCCAGTTCCTTCTCTTGGACAAATTGGGCATCTTCGGCCATTCCCTTGCGGCATGCGGCGGGTAGCAGGCTGTAATCAACGGCGGCAGACTGTGCGATAAGGCCGGATGCTGCTTGAAGCATGGCGTTGAGGAGCGGCATATCCTCACTCGACTTTGCTTCGAGCAAAGCTGTAACGTTCTGCTTGATTACTTTCAGGGAATCCCTGATTTCTATGTAGCTTGCCGCCGCCGCGGTGCGCCGCCGTTCCTCGTCAAGGTTGATTTGGTTTTGATCTGTGGCTTCAATCATGTCGAGCAGCTCCAGGCGCTTGGCGCACATCGGCAGCTGATTGGTTGTTCCTTTCTCCACCATCTTCTCGATGGCAAAGTCGCTCTGCAGCTGCTGGATAAGCTGCCCCGCAGCAGGAACGGATGTACTGGAGACAGCAAGTTGGGTGCCTTTCTCCAGCTCTCCTGCCATTTGATGCATTTTGAGCGTGTTGGCGTGATTCACCTGGAAGGTGCCGACCCGGACTATTGTGAGCAGCTCGTCAAGGTCAATCAGGCCGGGGTTCTGCTTGGCCGCGTTGCAGAGCGTCTCGTAGTACTTGACCTGTGACGGATTCTTGTTGATGGCGCTCAGGAAGTGAACCCGCGCTTCATCAAGATGCTTTTTGTCCAATGCCGCACACGCCGCCTTGTAGGAGAGCTCCGCATCTGCAATGGTGGAAACAGCAATAGGTGACGCCCCTGGCGTTGCGGGGGGGGCCATTGTTTCTCCATACGTCGGTATGGTTGAACTGCACGCCAGAATGGCGCATGAACCGATGATTCTTGTTATCGTTTCGATTTTCATAATAATATGGTTTAGGGTTGGGGGTTAGTTTTATTCTTACTTCTTTTTTCTCCGCGCTGCAAGCGCAGCCAGTGCCAGCAGGGAAAGCGTGCCGGTGGCGGGTTCGGGAACTTGGAAGCACAGCGTGGTGGTCAGGCCACCGTTGGCTGTGGAATACGCTTCCGTGTACTTCTCGCCATCCAGCGTGGCGTAGACGTGCAGATTCTCCACATCCACCTGCGCTTTGGCCATTTTGCGGGCGAGGTCTTGGAAGTCCAGGGTGAAGAAATCCTTGTTGTAGGTGGCTTCCGCTATGCCGGTCATGTCCAGCCACAGGTCCGTGCCGGTCAGGGTGACGGAGTCGAACATGCTGCTGGTCAGCTCCACAATCTCGGAACCCGCCGCCAGAGTGATGGAGCGCTGCGTGTCGCCGCACATGTACAGCAGCGTGTCCTGCGCCGCGGTGATTTCCTGGTCAACCCAGGTGTTGGTTTTATCCAGATGGATGTTCGCGTTTTGCGCGAACACCCGCGCGGGGTCGTCCGTGATATGCGAGTCCGACTTGATGTCCACGTTCACCAGGTACAGCGTGGTGCCCTCACCCACATCAATCACCGACCCGGTGATGGTCATGTTCTCGATGGTGTAGTCGCCCGCCGTGGTCATGTTCACATAGCTGAGCGTGCCCTTGTTGCCGGGCCTGCCGTAGGCTTTGATGTCGCTGATTTCGATGTCGCCGGAAATCTCCAAATCCGCGCTGCCGTTGGCGACCATACTCACAATGTTGCCAAGGTTCACCCCCGCACCCGCTGCAAGCTGCAGCGTGCCGTCCTCCGTGAGCGTGATGCGCACCACGTTGTTGTCCGCACCCTCTAGGCGGACCACGCCATCCTTCATGGCAAGGTGCACCAGATCCACGGGATGCTTCACCGTCAGCTTGTGCATGTTGCCTTCAATGTCCACTCCTTCCTCGCCGCCGAAGTCATCGACCTCGGTGTCTTTGTCAAGGTCGGTGTGTGTGCTTTCCCACGGCTTGTAGGTAAGCACGCCGTCTTTCCAAATCAGGTGCTCATAGTCCGTGCCGCTCACGCTCACCTGCCCACTGTTCCACTGGGCGAAATCATACTGCGAAACATCCGACAGTTGCAGCAGGGCGTACTCTTTCGTCAGGTCTCCGCTTACTGTCACATGGAGGTCGCCAGTTTTCAGCGCGGCATCCAGGTTCAACATCACCCCTTCCGTCGCGCCCGCATTGAAGGACAACGTGGAACCATCCATCATTTCCAGCGTGGATGCGGTGATGCTGTTCGAACCCGCCAAATCCAGCGTGGTGCCGGCATTTAACAGCACATCGTACCCGGCCTGTTCCAACGTGCCGCCCGCCAATCGCAGCGTGGCATTGCTGCCGGCAGCCGCGTTGATCCCGTTGCCCTTGTAGATGGCACCGTCTTCAATGCGCAGCCGCCCGCCGTACAGGTTCGTGGTGACATACACCTCCGTAGTTAGGGAATCTGTCAGCTCCTGCTGAGTGAAGTCCTCCTTCAGCTCACGCAAATTCTGTTCTGCAAACTTGCTGCTGAATACAATGTCACCAGTGCCCTTCTGTGTCACTCCTTTCTTGTCCGTGAAATCGTCGTTGAAAGAAACAACGGTACCCTCGGCGGCATACAGTGTGTCGTAGAACATGATGTCTTGTCCCTCGCCAGCCGCCAGCGTCAATGTGCCGCCAGCCATATACACGCTGCGCAGGCGGTATGTCAACGAATCTCCGCTCTCCGTTTTTTCGTAGTTCCCGCTGAACGATACGGAATCGTTGCCCAGCATGCTGATGCCGTAGGTATAAATTGCGCCACCGCGATGTGCGGAGTTCCCACTGAAGGTCACAACTGCATTGCCCTCAAAGATGACTGAGTCGCATTCCCCGCAGATGGCGCCGCCATCGTTGGCAGAGTTTCCAGTGAACGTCACAACTTCATTATCTTTCATACGGATTATGCTATTGCCACCATATATCGCCCCGCCGAGATAGCTTGATGTGTTCCCACTGAAGGTCACAGCTGCATTGCCCTCCAGGTTGATGGTGTTGCCATACCCGTAAATCGCGCCGCCGTTGTAGCTGGATGAGTAGTTCCCCCAGAAGGTCACAGCTGCATTGCCCTCCAGGTTGATGGTGTTGAACGCTCCGAAAACCGCGCCGCCGGCATCGGCGTTGTTTTCGCTGAACGTTACCGCTTCATTGTCCTTCAGACTGATGATGCTGTACTCTCCGCCGTAGACCGCGCCGCCAGAAGTGGCGCCGCCAGCGTTGTGAAACGAGACCTCCCCCGATGCCGTCACGTTCAGGGCTTGAGTCTCAATGTGCAGCTCGCTGGCATCCAAGCTGCCGCCGGTCATGGTGAAGTCTCCAGTTAAGGAGCCGTTGCGGACGATGGTATCGGCGTTCAGCGCAGAGATATCATTAGCTAGGGAGTTTCCTCCTAAGTCCAGAGTGCCGTTGCTGATTTGGATGGCTCCCACGCCGAGGGCCGTACCGCTTCCCGCCACCAGCGTACCCCCATTGAGCACTGTGCCGCCCGTGTAGTCGTTAGCTGTGTTGATGGTCAACTTGCCCTCGCCGTTCTTGGTGAGAGAGGTCGCACCGGACAGCTTGCCGCTACTTTCCAACACGTAGTCGTGATATGCGGTGTTCTCCACCAGCACACTCTTTGGTGCAAGCGAGCCATCAAGCCTTACACTGCCGCTGCCTGCATCGCCGAACACCACATCCACGCCATCCTTGTACGCATAGTTGTATTCTCCCTGCGTCCAATTCTTGTCGGTGGTGTTCCACACGCGGCTTTGCGCGCCGCTCCATGTGGCGGTCGCCAAATCCGGCATGGGATAGGTGAAATAGAGGGTGCCGTTCGACCAGCTCAAATCGGAAACCGTGGCATCCAATCCTTCAATGGTCAACATAGCGACATCCCACGTTTCGGGTGTTGTGCCGGAAGACGTTTTTAACAGGGCGTACTTGTTCTCGCGCTCCATCGTGCCGTCGTCCGCCAGGCTGATGGTCAACGCCCCGCCCTGATTAAGTGCCCCTGTTAGCGTTAGCGCCGCCGTGGTCAGGTTTTCTTCTCCCAAGGTAAATGACAACGCGCTGCCATCCTTCATATCCAGCGTGGTGGCAGCAATGCTGTTTACCCGTTGCAGGTCCAGCGTGGTGGAGGCATTCATTTCCACGCTATAGCCAGCCTGATTCAGAGTGCCGTTGTCAAGCCGCAACGTGGCACCGCTTCCAGCCGCCACGTTGATGCCGTTGCCTTTGTAGATGGCTCCATCTTCCACCCTCAACCGTCCACCGTACAGATTGGTGGTGGCTGAGACCCTCGTGGTCAGCGAATCAGTCAGTTCCTCTTGCGTGTAGTTCGCTTTCAGTGCAGTCAAATCATCGGCTGCGTGCGCCCCACTGAATAAAATATCCCCCGTTGCTTTTTGCAGCACGTTGCCCTTATCAACATAGTCCGCATTGAAAGATACCGTTGTTGTTCCTCCGCATAACGTATCATAGAATGTGATGTTTTGACCCTCTCCTGCCGCTAAGTTTAATGTGGATCCTGTAACATATACGCTGCGTAAGCAGTATGTTCCGCCTTGATCTCTCTCGTAGTTCCCTCTAAATGTTGCTTTGCCGTTACCCGTGATAAAGAGGGAGCCTGTGGTGTAGATTGCGCCTCCATAGGAGTAAGATGATGAAGATGAGGTTGCAGCAGCCCCTGCTGCAGATGCATAATTTTCAACGAAACTTACGTTCCCATTATTCACTATGGCGATAGTGCTGGATTTCTCACCACATATCGCTCCTCCATATGAGTATGCCGAGGAGGTAGAAGCTGGGGCCGAGAATACATAGTTCCCATTGAATGACAAACTCTCGCTGTTGGACATAGTCAGGGTGCTGGAAGCACCGATGTATATCGCACCGCCGTATGAATATGCAAGATTGGAGGAAGCATATGAGGCCGTTGAATATGCATAATTGCCGCTGAAATCTAAGCTCCCGCTATTGGATATGGAGATTGTACTGGATGAACTGCCGTATATCGCTCCACCATACGCGCTTGGCCCATAACTGTATGTTCCTTGGGCTTTGTTATAATTTTTACTGAATGTCAAGCTCTTGAATTCTTCCATTGTCAACGCCTTGGCTGCCGAAATAGCGGCGCCAGCCTCGGAACTGGTTGAAAGATTTGCAAAACTGATCTTTACGAGAGAATCCGGTGTATCGCTGCTCCAATACTGGTGCTGCCCCGTCATTCTGTATGCGCTGTCGGTAATGTCAACTCCAATTAGGAATGCTCGGTAGTCTGTTTTTTTATAGCTGCTGAGCTGACTGGCTCCTGTGATGGTAACAGGCGTGTAGCCTTCCGGCACATCGGCGAAGGAAGGAGTGGAGGACAAGGCTGCGGCACTGGTGGTGAGCAGGACTTGGATGAGGCGGTGGGGTAATCTCGGTTTCATTTTATAGGAGATGGGATTGGGGTAATCTGGATAGAGACGGGAGTGAGGAATCCTCGCGGAAGGAAACGTTGGGGCTCGATATATTGGGGTGTTTTGTTTT
>JAKSOT010000041.1 GCA_024405455.1 Akkermansia sp.
TGCGCACGGTTGTCTTGCGGGGCTTGGCGGGCTTCTTCTCAGCCTCTGCGGGCTGTTTGGGTTCAGTATCGTCCATATTGGTGTATTATTGTTGAGCCGTGGCGTACGGGTCCACCTTGAAGGCCCATTCGGCCTTGTGGCTTGCGCCGTCGGTGGTCTTCCAGGTTACGTGCACGGAGATGTTGGGCATGTAGATGCGCATAGGCACCTGCCATGAGATGGTTTTGGCGGCGGCATCCACGCGGGCGGGCACGCGGCCGAAGCCGCTCACGCTCATGCGCAGGCTGTCCATATCCACGCCGGCCACGCCGCTCAGGTTGGCCTCCACCAGCTTGAAGTCGCACGGCACGGTGGAATCAGGCCGCGGTTGCACCGCAAACGGCGGAGGCGGCGTGGTGGGAGGAAGCGTGCCCGGCTCCGTGCCGAGCGACACCGACGTGCCCGACTGCGCCACGCGGAAATCCATGGCGCTCGCAAACACGGTGGGATCCGTGCCGAACACCATGTAGCGGTGGATTTGGAAGGGGTCCTCCGTATCCGTCACCTTGCCGGGCAGCACGGTGAACGCGGCCACGTAGCCGTAGCCGGGGATGCGCTCCAGCATGGCAGGGGTCACGTAGCCGCCGGGGTAGCAGTAGGTGTTGACGGAGCCGAAGAGGTTGGTGAGGCGCTTCTGGGAGAGCCCGAGCTCCTGGTCGATGAGGGCGGTGTAGGCGGGGCTGTCCTGGGGCTCGCGGGCCTTCCAGTCCTTGGGGTAGAGGTGGCTGACGGAGTGGCTGCCGATGCTGGCGCCGTGGCGCATCATCTCTTTCACCATGGCGGGCGACATGCTCTCGCCGCGCCCGGTGAGGTAGTGGGTGTAGAGGAAGAGGTGGAACGGGTAGCCGTATTCCCGCAGGATGGGGTAGGCCTCGGTATACACGCTGCGCCAGCCGTCGTCCATGGTGATGAGCACGCACTTGGCGGGCAGCCTGCGCGCGCCGAAACGCCACTCCAGGAACTCCTGCATGCTGATGACCGTGAGATCCGAGTTGCGGATGTACTCCATCTGCTTGCGGAACTCGTCCGTGCGCAGCAGCATTTCCGAAACGGGGGCGGTCTTGCTGAAATTGTGGTAGCCCAGCACGGCCACGCGCGTCTGGTCGCGGTTCACGGGCACGCCCTTGCCGGGCGCCGGCGCGGGCGCGGGCTTCACCGGGCGCACGGACGGTATGGCCACGGGGCGCGGCGGCCCCGCGGGGTCCACCCCCACCGGAGCCGGGTCCACCCGCATGGGTTCCAGCTGCGCCTGCACCGCGCCGAGCAGCAGCACGGCCCACAGCAGGAGCACGTGCAGCAGCGTCTGGCTGATTTTGAACATCTGCCCAGAGGGTAGCAGCAAACCCGCATGAAAGCAAGCACATTCAAATGCATGCGGCGGGCGCAGTTTTGCATTGAGGTGCGCGGGGGCGGTGTGTTAGAATGTTCGCGCATGGAAGAGAAGGACATCATCTGCAGACCCACGCTGGATACGTTTGTGCGCTTTGCCGTTGTGCTGGCGGCGTTCTTCGGATTCGGGCTGTACTTTTTCTACGACGGGGCGGTGGGCTACCGCCTGCAGAACGAGGTGTATTTCAGCCACGAGGCCTTCGCCAACCTGGGGCAGCAGGTGGAGAAATCCGCCCCCGCCTCGTGGAAGGCCATGACCTCGTCCACCCCGCTGCTGCCGGCCATCCAGCTGGAGGACGGCCCCGCGATTGTGTATTCGTGTGAAATACTGTGCCCGCTGCCGAAGGACTGCGAGGCCGCGCGCAGCTGCCCGCCGGAGGTGCAGGACTACCACGCCATGAAAAAAGGCTGGAACGATTGCTGGCTCGCCTACACCGCCCGCATGCACTACCCGTCCAACCCCGGGGAACACCCGCACGACCAGGGGGCCATCCGCGAGCAGTGGTACGCTGGAACCGGCTGCATGGTGGTGAGCCTCATCATCATCTGGCTCATGGTCCGCACCAAGGGCCGCGTGCTGGCGCTGGAGGGCGACACCGTGAAGGCGGTCGGGCGGGAATTCCCCGTTTCCGACATCACGCGGCTGGACCTGCGCCAGTGGTGGGGCAAAGGCGTGAAGGGCGTCGCCTACGCCACCGTGAACGGCAGGAAAATCAAGATGGACGGCATGACCTACGGCGGATTCGGCAAGAATGGCAACGCTGAAGCCTTCATGCACGCCCTGCTGGAAAAGTACCACGGAGAGATTTTGGAATACGAGCGCGACGATGCCGGGAAATCCTGACAGCGCGGCCATCCTGCACCGCCTGGGGCACGCCTGCCGCGCGGCGGGCGTGGCCGTGCTGTCGCGCCGCCTGAACACGGCGCTGCTGATTGCGGTGATAGCCGTGGAGCTGGCGGTGATGGCCGTGGGGGTCACCCGCCGCCTGGAGCTGGCCAACGCAGAGGCCCTGCGCGTCTCCGAAGCCCAGATTGCCGCCATCGAGGCACAGGAGCTGCAGGACATGCGCAACTCCGGCTCCGGCAGCATCGGCATCGGCCCGGAGGGCGCTGAAAACACACCTCCGCCCGCCGACGACAACACGCCCGGCAGCGACACCGCGCCGCCCCTGCGCGCCATGGACACCAACATGCTCCTGGCGCAGAACGGCGGCATCGACCTGGGCGGCGAGGATGACGCGCCCGCCGTGTCCGCGGTGCCGGACGCCACCGCCAGTGTGCTCGCCGGGCTCACCCAGAAGGACCGCAAAGAGCTGGACCGCCTCATCCGCCAGGGTGTCACCGCCCTCACCGCGGGGGACATGCGCCTGTGCATCCTGAGCCTGGAGCAGGGGCGCGCCATTGCGCCGAACCACCCTGCCCTGCTGTACTACTACGGGCTGGCGTACGACAAGCTGGACAACCAGGAGAAGGCGCGGGATTTCTACACCCGGGTGTTCGAGATGCGCGACAAGGCGGGCAAGTACTTCCAGCGCGCGGCCAAGCGGCTGTCCTTCGGGTTCGACAGCGCCGTGGCCATGCGCGGCAAGCTCGCCTTCGGCCCGTACCAGCTGCGCCACACCACGGATGTGGACGAGGGCGAGCACGTGGACATCCTGCTGCCCGTACTGCTCGCCCCCGGCGAGGAGGTGCAGCCGGACGACATCTACATCACCATCCAGTTCTTCGACCTGGTTGACGGGCGGCGCATCGAGTTCTCCCGCATGGCCAGCCCGCAGCTCAACTGGCAGAACGACAAACCCACCTGGGACGAGTGGGAGGAGAACCTGCTCATCACCTACAGCGTGCCGCCCCTCACCGCGGAGGAGGAGGACGCCTACGGCAGCCTCCGCTACTACGGCTTCACCGCCAAGCTCTACTACAAGGGAGAGCCCCTGGACTGCATCAGCACGCCCTCCTCGCTCATCCTGCAGGAGCAGCGCCTCAACAGCCGCAAGAACCGCGGCGGCTACCACGAGGGCCTGCTGCCGGATGACGGCCTGGCTCCCGGCGGCGCGGAGGAAGCACTGCCCGTCTCCGATTTCCTCAACGATTTGACCACACCGTAACCATGCCCGCCATCTTCACAGACCTGCCACACACCCTCGGCATCTACAAGCTCACGCGCCTGCTGGAGTCGCGCGCGCACGCCGACCTCTACGTCGCCGTGCAGGACCTCGTGAACCGCGAGGTCATCCTGGAGGTGCTGCGCCCCGACTCCCCGGACGACGCGGTGCGCGACTTCCTGGAGTCCGGCCGCCTGAGGGTGTCGGCGTCCGGCCTGCCGCATGTGGCGCAGGTGCTGGAATCCCGCCAGGAGGACGGCGTGTGGTTCATGACCCATGAGAAGCCCAAGGGGTACTCCTACGTGGATATCCTGGCGGCCAAGCAGCGCATCTCCCCGCACCACTGCTGCCGCATCATCGCGCTGGCCGCGGATGTCTACACCTACTGCAAGAAGCGCAACCTGGACTCCATCAACATCACGCCCGCCATGCTCTTCCTGAGCCCGGACGGCGGAACGGACTTCCTGTCGCCCGTGACGGCGGCGGGGCGCGGCACAGACATTGCGGCGCAGATGAACGCGCTGTCCCGCGTGCTGGCGCCCACGCGCCCGCTGAACGTATCCGGCTCCACGCGCTGCGCCAGCCTGCTGCGCTGGATGCAGAAGGACGCCGCGGCGGAGAGCTACGACTGGGCGAGCATCGGCATCACCGCCAGCACGGTCATCACCCAGCTCAACGAGAGCGAGCCGCCGCTGGAAATGCCGGAACCGCCGCAGAGCGAAGGCGCCATCCGCCGCCAGCGCCGCAACCTGCGCCGCAAGATACTCTACTGGGCGCGCGTGGGCGGGCTGGCCGCGGCGCTGGCGGGCGGCATTGCCGCGCTCGGCATGCTGCTCACGCCCTCCGAGGTGGTGCACGCCATCCCCGCCGCGCACGATGGCTTCGTGTTCTGCAAGCAAGGTGCGGATAAGCTCGCCGTGGCGGACTCCCCCGTCACCATCGCCCAGTATGAGGAATTCCTCAAGCAGCTGGACAAGATGTTGCCCACGGAGATGGACCGCATCAACAAGGGCATTCCCTCGGACGCCCGCAACCACACCCCGCAGGAGTGGGACGAGCAGCTGCAGGGCTCCAAGATGCGCGGCTCCTTCCACGGCCGCACGCTCAAGGCGGACAGCCCCGTCACCGGCGTGAGCTACTGGGACGCCCTGGCCTACGCCCACTTCAAGGGTGGGGTGATAGCCAAAGCGCCCACACTGCAGACGGTGCGCAAGAATTCCGCCGCCCCCAATGTGGATGAGTGGACCGCCTCACAAACCCCGCGGGAGATGGATTTCCTTTACCGCCAAGCCAGCCCGCTCATCCTGTCCCGCGGCGCGGAGCCGCGCCTCATCCCCGTGAAATCGCCGGAGGTGCGCTCGCACTCCCTCGGCTTCCGCATCGCCATCCCGCAAGACTGATTCAACACCATCACCATCACAGCCATGAACAAGCTCGTCACCCTCGTACTCATGCTGGTTGCGGCGCTGCTGCTGCAACTGCCCGCAAGCGCGCAGGTGGAAGTGCAGCTCACCCCCAACCGCACGGACGACGTGGCCGGTGAGGGCGTGGGGCTCAGCCTCACCGTCACCAACAACACCGACACCACGCTCGACCTCAAGGACGTGGCCGGCCACTCCTGGCTCAACATCATCCTCACCCAGCGCGGCATGGGCGGCCCCGTCATCCCCAAGGACAACTCCGGGTTCCCGCCCGTCAGCATCGGCCCCGGCAGCCAGCGCACCATCACCGTGAACCTGCGGGACAAGTACGCGCTGGACACGCCGGGCGCGTTCCGCGCCATCGCCACCATCCTGCTGCCTGACGGCCGCACCACCTACACCTCCAACCGCGCGCTCTTCAACATCACCACCGGCGGCACCATCCGATCCTTCCCCATCCAGTCCCGCGGGCGCAGGCTGGAAATCAGCGCGCGCCTGGTGCGCACCGCCAAGCAGGAGGGCATCTTCGGCCAGGTGGTGGACATGGACACCAAGCGCGCCGTGGGCGCGTGCTACATGGGGCGCTACATCAACTTCATGCAGCCGCGCGTGCTGCTGGACGGCGCCCAGAACCTGCACGTGCTCTGCCAATCCACGCCGGAGTTCTTCACCTACTCCGTGATGAACAACCGCGGCCAGCGCCTCTCCTACCAGGTGTACCGCCGCGTGCCGGGCGTGCCCGTGGACCTCATGAACACCGGCAAGGGATTCCGCCCCGTCGGCCTCACACCCTACGACCCCAAGGCCGAGGCCAAGCAGCAGAGGGAGAAGCTCCACTCCACCTCCGAACGCCCCCTCTAATTTTTAAAACTCTAAATCGTAGACTTTCCCATGGAAATCAACCCCCAAACAGTCAAGAACGCAGCATACCCCATTGTTGCAACCGTGGCCGCCGCAACCATGCTGGTATCCTGCCAGAAGACAGCCGGCGTGGCCCCGGGCGGAGTGCCTGAATCTGTCCAGCATCTCGACGGCAAGACCGCCCCCCATACCGGAAAGTGACGCGCCACCCGTCTTCGCCAAGGCTACGCCGAGGCAAGCAGGCGCGCGAACTCTCCAAATTGTCAATCGTCAATCGTAAATTGTAAATCCCCATGAGTTGTCCCACCATCGCCATCGTCGGCCGCCCCAATGTCGGCAAATCCGCCATCTTCAACCGCATGGTCGGCCGCCGCATCGCCATCGTGCACGACCAGCCCGGCGTCACCCGCGACCGCCTCTGCGCGCCCATCCGCATCACGGACTACGATGCGCTGGCGGTGGACACGGGCGGCATCGGCTCCACGCTGGACGACGGGTTTGCTGCGCAGGTGGCGCGCGAGGCGGACATAGCGCTCAACGCGGCGGACTGCATCATGTTCGTGTGCGACTGCCGGGACCACCTGACCCCGATCGACAAGGCCATCGCGGAGCAGCTGCACAAGAGCAGCGTGCCGGTGCTGCTGGTGCTCAACAAGGCGGACACGGAGAAGCAGGAGCTCAACCTGGGCGAGTTCACTGGGCTGGGGTTCGAGAGCTACGTGTTCACCTCCGCCGCGCACGGACGCGGGTTCCATGAGCTCGCCGCCAAGCTCAACGCCGTCCTCAAATCGCTCGGCGCGGACGCCAAGCAGGCGGAATCCGACGCCGACGCCAACCCCGAGGAGGAACCCGACCGCGAGGAGGTGGCCAAGGACTCCCCCATCCGCGTCGCCGTCGTCGGAAAGCCCAACGCCGGCAAGTCCTCGCTCGTCAACGCCATCCTCAACGACCGCCGCACCATCGTCTCCGAGGTGGCCGGAACCACGCGCGACGCCATCGACATCCCGTACACGCACGACGGCCACGGCTACGTGCTCATCGACACCGCGGGCATGCGCCCCCGCAACAAGCGCGACACCTCCGTGGAGGTGTTCTCCGCCATGCGCAGCGAGAAGGCCATCCGCCGCGCGGACATCTGCCTGTTGGTCATCGACATGGCGGCCGGCGTCACCCAGCAGGACCGCCGCATCGGCTCCATCATCGCCAAGGAGAGCAAGCCCTGCATCATCATCGTCAACAAGTTCGACCTCTACTGCCCGGATGCCCCCATGAGCGCGCGCAAGGATGCGGTGAAAGAGCATATCGCGGAAAACCTCTTCTTTCTGGACTACGCGCCGGTGAGCATCGTTTCCGCCAAGGAGGGAACGGGGCTGGAGGGCATTTTCAAGGCCATCCAACGCGTAAAGGCGGAGGCCTGCAACATGCCGGGCACGGGTGAGCTGAACCGCCTGCTGCAGCGCGCCATGGAGATGAACCCGCCGGGCCAGCACCGCGTGCTCAAGAAGCGCCTGAAGCTCTTCTACGCCACCACCGCGCTCAACGAGAAGTACACCACCATCCCCGTGCCCACCTACGTGCTGTTCGTGAACGACAAGCGCCTGCTGCCGGACAGCTACGCCCAGTACCTGCGCAACGCCATCCGCAAGCGCATCAAGGCCGCGGGCGTGCCGATTGTGCTTTCCCCGCGCTCCCGCGTGCGCAACAACGACTGATTGATGAGCCGTACCGCGCGAGGTCTCCTGCTCCTGCTGCCGCCGCTTCTGGCGGTGGTGGTTATGGCGGTGGAGTGCGCGTACCCCGGCTGGCTCTCGCACGCGGTGGAGATGGTGTCGCCGGGCTGCATCTTCCGGCGCCTCACGGGGCTGTCGTGTCCCGGCTGCGGCGGCACGCGCGCCGCTCGCGCCCTGCTGGCGGGGGACGTGTGGGCCGCCTGCCGCCTCAATTTCTTCCTGGTTCCGTCCGTGCTGATGCTGCTGGCGGAATACGTGCGGGAGGCCGCAGCCTTCATCCGCCGCCGCCCCGTGCACCCGGGCCGCACCTACATCCGCATCGTCCAGCTCTACGCCGGACTCGCCATCGCCTGGTTCATCCTCAGAAACGTTTTCGGTGTATAGTACCGCAAAACACGCCACCGCCCGAGTTGAATCATTAAATTTTCGCGTTTGGATGAAGAAAAAGCTTGAATGGCGCGGGGAATTGTGATAAAGAGGAAACGTCTATGAAAAAAGTTCTTTCTACATTGACCATCCTGGCGGGCCTTGCAGGCGTTGCCAGCGCCGCCCCGTACGTGCTCCCGGAAAACCAGCCCGGTGCCCACACCGGCTATGACTGGACGCCCGTGTACAGCGTCGACGCCCTCTACGCCATCGGCGCCGAGAACCACACGCCCGACATGTGGGGCGCCCGCCTGGGCTTCAACCTGTATTCCATGCAGCGCGCCTCCGTGCGCCACCAGTTCTCGCTGAACGCGGCCTACCTGGCGGGCGAGGAGACCTATAATGATGCCTCCGGCCTGAAGAACGACATGCACATGCTGCCGATCACCCTCGGCTACCACGTGCACCTGGCCCTCAGCGACGAGGTCTCCTTCTTCCTGGGCGGCCGCGCCGGCTACTCCATCGGCGAGGCGGAGCTCAAGGTCTCAAGGTACAAGGCGACGATTGACACGAACGGCTTCACGTTCGGCGTGGGTTGCGGTTTCCAGGTGCAGTGCAGCGATGCCGTGTACGTGCGTCTGGGCTACGAGTTCGGCCGCACCTATTACGACGACAAGGCTCTGAAGGACAACTACGGCCAGCACACCATCTCCCTGGGTGTGGGCTGCTGGTTCTAATACCACGAAAACAACCTTAACCGGAACGGGGCGGCCGCATGGCCGCCCCGCTTCATTTTGGAGATTGCGCGCTCAGCAGTAGCGGCGCAGCACGTATTGCAGGATGCCGCCGGCGCGGAGGTATTCCAGCTCCATGGGGGTGTCCACGCGCACGGTGAGCGGCAGCTCGAACGCGGGGGCGTCCGCCGGCTGCACATGCAGGGCGGCCTTGCCGCGCGGGGCGAGCGCCGAGCCCAGCCCCGTGATGGAGAAGGTGGCGTCCGCCAGGTCCTTCACGCGGTCGTAGTCCGCAGGGTTCTCGAAGTTGAGGGGCAGGATGCCCATGCCGATGAGGTTGCTGCGGTGGATGCGCTCAAAGCTCTTGGTGACGACGGCGCGCACGCCGAGCAGGGCGGTACCCTTGGCGGCCCAGTCGCGGCTGGAGCCCATACCGTAGTCTTCCCCGGCAATGACGATGGCGGGCGTGCCGTCCTGCATGTACGCCATGCCCGCATCATAGATGAACGCGGGCGTGCCGGAGGCTGCGGCGATGTCCGTATCGGGCGCGGGCATCTCCCGCGTGCCGAAGTAGAGCGTGTAGCCGCCCTCCACGCCGGGGGTCATGCGGTTCTTGATGCGCACGTTGGCGAAGGTGCCGCGCACCATGACGAGGTCGTTCCCGCGGCGCGAGCCGTAGGTGTTGAAATCCCTCTGCTGCACGCCGAGGGAGGCGAGAAAGCGGCCGGCGGGGGCCGTGGGCTTGATGGCCCCGGCGGGTGAGATGTGGTCGGTGGTCACGCTGTCGCCGAAGATGCCGAGGGCGCGCGCGGCGACGATGTCCTGCACATCGTGCGGCTCCTTGGAGAAGGAGTCGAAGAACGGCGGGCGGTGGATGTACGTGGAATCCGCGTTCCAGGCGAAGGTGGCGCCCTGCGGGGCGGCCACGCCGTCCCACTGCGCCACGTGCTCCTCGTAGGAGGCGCGGTAGTCCTGCGGCGCGGCGGTGCGCGCCTGCGCGGCGGCCACCTCGCCGGAGGTCGGCCAGATGTCGCGCAGGAAGACGGGGTGGCCGTCCGCCGCGGTGCCCAGCGGCTCGCGCTCCATGTCGATATCCACGCGGCCGGCCAGTGCGAAGGCGATCACCAGCGGGGGCGACATGAGGAAGTTTGCTTTCACGGAGGGGTGGATGCGGGCCTCGAAGTTGCGGTTGCCGGAGAGCACGGAGCAGGATACGAGCCCGTGTTCCGCCACGGCCTGCTCCAGCTGCGGGTTGAGCGGGCCTGAGTTGCCGATGCAGGTGGTGCAGCCGAAGCCGACGATGGAGAAGCCGATGGCGTCCAGCGCATCCGTGAGGCCGTTGTTGGCGAAGTAGCGCGTGGCGATGCGGGAGCCGGGCGCCATGCTGGTCTTCACGTGCGCGGGCACGCGTAGGCCGAGCGCGGCGGCCTTCTGCGCCAGCAGGCCGGCGGCGAGCATCAAGCCCTCGTTGCTGGTGTTGGTGCAACTGGTGATGGCCGCCACCAGGATGGAGCCGTCGGTCAGTTCCACTTCATGCGCGGTGTCGGCATCCGGGTTTCCGGCATCGCCGTGCATGGTCACCTTCACGGAATCCGTGCGCTGTGCGTGGCCATACGTTTCCTTGCAGATTTCTGCAAAGCTCCCCTTCAAATCCGCGAGGGCGATGTGGTCCTGCGGGCGCTTGGGACCCGCCACCGCGGGCACGATGCCCGCCAAATCCAGCTCCAGCACGGCGGAGTAGTCGATATCCCCCGCCTTTGGCATGCCGAAGAGCCCCTGGGCCTTGAGGTACGCCACGCAGGTGTCCACCTGCCGCGGCGTGCGCCCGGTGGCGCGCAGGTATTCCGCGCTCATGTCGTCGAAGGGGAAGAACCCCATGGTGGCGCCGTATTCCGGGGCCATGTTGGCTACGGTGGCGCGGTCCGGCAGCGAGAGCGCCGCCGCGCCATCCCCGAAGAATTCCACAAACTTGCCCACTACGCCGTGCTTGCGCAGCATGCGCGTGACGTGCAGCGCCAGGTCCGTGGCGGTCACGCCCTCCCGCAGCTTGCCGGTGAGGTGCACGCCCACCACATCCGGCGCCAGGAAGGTCACGGGCTGGCCGAGCATGCCGGCCTCCGCCTCGATGCCGCCCACGCCCCAGGCCACAATGCCCAGGCCGTTGATCATGGTGGTGTGGGAATCCGTGCCCACCAGGGTGTCCGGGTAATACACGCCGTTGTTTTCCATGACGCCGCGGGCGAGGTGCTCCAGGTTCACCTGGTGCACGATGCCGGTTCCGGGCGGCACCACGGAAAAGGACTTGAAGGCCTGCTGCCCCCATTTCAGGAATTCATAGCGTTCCGTGTTGCGCTGGAACTCGCGCTCCAGGTTCTTGCGGTAGGCGGCGGGGAATCCCGCCCAGTCCACCTGCACGGAGTGGTCCACCACCAAATCCACCGGCACCAGCGGCTCCATGGCCGCAGGGTCAGCGCCCTGCTCCTGCACCGCCGCGCGCATGGCCGCCAGGTCCACCAGCAGCGGCACGCCCGTGAGGTCCTGCAGGATGATGCGCCCCACCGTGAACGGTATTTCAAAGTCATGCGCCTGCCCCGCCTTCCATGAGGCCAGGTTCTCCACATCGCGCTCCGTCACCCGCATGCCGTCGCAGTTGCGCAGCAGGCTCTCCAACACGATGCGCAGGCTCACCGGCATGCGCTTGATGCCGGGGTGGCCGCCCTCCGCCAACGCGGGCAGAGAGTACAACACACCCTCTCCGCCGCAGGCTGTTTCAAAGGTTCTCTTATAGTCTTTCATGAAGCAGGAAGTCCCGCGAGTATATAGGCATTTCCTCCCCAATCAAGGTAAAAAGTCGCCGTATGCCACAATTCGCGCGAAAACGCGCTTCATCCTTGCCGCGCGCGCTGGGGTATGCTAGAATGCCGCCGTGCCCAGGCTGCTGACGCTCATCACACTCGTTGCCGGCGCGCTTTCCGTTCTGCATGCAGAGCTGAAGGACGTTGTCTTTGCGCCGCAATGGATACCGCAGGCGCAGTTCGCCGGGTTCTACGTGGCCAAGGAGAAGGGCTTTTTCGAGCAGGAGGGGCTCAACGTCACCTTCAACCACGTCGGCATCAACTCCAAGGAGACTTCCCTGGAGCTCATGCGGGAAGGCAAGGCGGATATCGCGGGCCTGCAGCTCATGCAGGCCATCGCTGCCCGCTCCCAGGGCGTGCCGGTTGTCAACGTCTGCCAGGTCACCCAGATCAGCGGGCTGTGGGTGGTGGCGCACCGCCCCATCAGGGAGATGAAGGATTTGAACCACATGCGCATAGCGCGGTGGAAGGCCGGCCACGCCGAGCTGTTCGACGTGCTGAGCCACGAGTTCAACCTGGACATCGAGTGGGTGCCAATCAGCCGCAGCGTGAACCTGTTCATCTACGGCGCGGTGGATGCCACGCTGTGCTACAGCTACAACGAGTACCTGGGACTGCTGCTCTCCATGGGCCGCATCCCGGAGGAGAACGTGCTGCGCTGCCACGACCACGGCTTCAGGGTGCCGGAGGACGGCCTCTACGTCACCGAGCAATACCTCAAGCTCAACAAGGACACGGTGGACGCCTTCGTGCGCGCCGCCAAGAGGGGCTGGGACTACGCCGCCGAGCACCAGGAGGAGGCTTGCGCCATCACTCACAAGTACGTCGAGGCCGGCCACGTCAGCAGCAACCCCGTCATGGAGCGCATGATGCTCAAGGAGTGCCTGCGCCTGCAGGTGAACCCGGACACCGGCAAAAGGGATTACGCCCAGGTCACAGAGAAGGTCTTCAACAAGCTGGTGGACGCCATGTACCGCGCCGCCGTTATCATGAAGACAGTCAACTACCGGGAGATGACAAGCCATGAGTAAGCGCCGCAAATCCTTTGCCCAGAGGTTGAGCCTCATCGTCATTGCGCTCATCTCCGTCCTCTTCATCGGCGTGCTGGCCATCGTGGCGCAAACCTGCCGCCACCTCATCGCTGACGAGGCCACCAAGTCCGCCGCCAACCTGCTGGACGCCACCATCGCGGACGTGGAGAAGGAGCTGCACAGCGTGGAGGTGGCTGCCGCCAACACCGCCTGGATGGTGGAGGACCACGAGGGGGACGACGCCTACCTGCAGAACCTCACCCGCAAGCTGGTGGAATCCAACGAGCACATTGTGGGCAGCGCCGTGGCCTTTGTGGCGGATTTCCACGAGGGCCGGCACTACTACGCCCCGTACAGCTGGATTGACGCGGAAACAGGTGAGGTGAAGAGCACGCACCTGGGCAGCGAGGCGTACGACTATTTCCTGATGGACTGGTTCCAGATACCCTCCCTCACCAAGAAAGCGTGCTGGACAGAGCCGTACTACGACGAGGAGGGCGGCGAGCAGTGGATCTGCACGTACAGCCGCCCGTTGTTCGACAAGGCAGGCAAGCTGTACGCCGTGGTGACGGCGGACATCTCGCTGGAGTGGCTCTCTCGGAAGTTCGATTCCATCCATCCGTACGATGACTCCTTCACCGTGCTCATCAGCCGCAACGGCTCCTACGTCTCCGCGCCGAACCGCTCCTGGCTGCGCGGCGCCACCATCTTCTCCGTCGCCGCGGACAAGGAAGACAAGCGCGCCTGGGAGACCTCCGTCAACATGGTCAAGGGCCTCAAGGGTTCCGCCGAATTCGAGGACGAGGGCCAATCCTACTTCGGCGTGTACGGCCCGCTCTCCAACGGCTGGTCCGCCTCCATCATCTGCCCGTACAGCTCCGTGCTGGCGCGCACCACGGAAATGAACCTGGTGGTGCTCACGGTGGCGCTGGCGGGATTGTTCGGGCTGTTCCTGCTGTGCCGGGCATCCATCGAGCGCGCGGCCTCCCCGCTGCGCAAGTTCTCGGAAAGCGCCATGAGCATCGCCAAGGGCAACTTCAACACCAAGCTGCCGGAAATCAAGACCGAGGATGAAATCATGCAGCTGCGCGACTCCTTCGACTACATGCAGGGCTCGCTCACCCAGTACATCCAGGACCTCAAGACCACCACCGCAGGCAAGCAGCGCCTGGAAAGCGAGCTCAACATCGCACACGACATCCAGATGCAGATGCTGCCCAAGAACTTTGCGGATATCACGCTGGCGGACGTGTACGCGGACATCCACCCCGCCAAGGAGGTGGGCGGCGATTTGTACGATGTGACCGCGCGCAAGAACATGCTGTACTTCGCCGTGGGCGATGTCTCCGGCAAGGGTGTGTCCGCCGCGCTCATCATGGCCATCACCCGCAGCTCCCTGCGCTTTGTGGGCGGCCACGGCGTGCTGCTCAGCGACATGGTGGGCAAGATCAACCGCAGCCTCTCGGACAACAACGAGAGCGGCATGTTCGTCCCCCTCCTGCTGGGCCGCTTCAACACGGCAACACACCTGCTGGAATACTGCAACGCCGGCCACAACCCGCCCGTGGTCATTCCCCGCAACGGGGAACCCTACTTCCTGCCGCTCATCCCCAACCTGGTGGTGGGCGTCATGGACGACTTCCAGTTCGAGATGCAGAGCCGCCAGCTGGAGGAGGGCGACACCATTGTGATGTACACCGACGGCGTGACCGAGGCCGAGGACCCGGACAAGAACCAGTATGGCGAGGACCGCCTCATGGCCTGGGCTCGCACCGTCACCCCAGAGATGTCCGCCAGGGAGGCCACCAACCGCCTTTCCGCAGACCTCAAGCGCTTCACCCGCGGCAACGAGCAGAACGACGACATCACCATCCTCGTCATCCGCACCTGAGTGCGGATGGGGGGCCTTCCCAAACATTTTTTCACAATTTTTTCATTTTTCCGTGCATTCGCCCGTTTGCGCGCTTAAGGGGGTATGGGAAACGCGCTTGCCTTTCCCGTGACAATCCCATATCATCTGCATGGACACAATGAACAATCCCGTTTGGAGAAAAGCCTTCCGCGGCGCGTGCTGTCTGGTGTACGCCCTGCTGTGCCTGCTTTACGTAGGCGGGTGGTGGGCGGTGGTGGAATCCATCGGCAAGCCGCCGTGGTGCGAGCTGCAACCCTGGCTGGGCGACAAGCCGGAAATAACCGACTGCGACTGGTTCAACGGCCACCTGAGCGTCACCGTGAAAACCACCCCGCAACAGGTGGCCGACTACGCCGCCGCGCTGCAGCTAGAGCAACGGGAAACCGCACAGGACGGCACCGTGCACTATGACTCCCCCGGCCCCTGCCGCCTGCGCACGCTGGAGGGCAGCGTTTTGCACGACGGCGTGGATATCAAGATGGAAAGCCGCGGCGGTTCCAGCACGGTAACCATATCCGACCATTTCTGGACGCCTGAGGAGGCAGAAAAGCCGGAGTCCCGCACCATCCCCGCGCGCTTCCCGTACCGGGAGGCCTGGCTGGAGGAACTCCCGCCCTCCTGGGTGGCCTTCTTCAACGGCAACGCCGGGCTGACGGCATTCGTCTCCGGCGTCATCATGCTCAGCTGGGCGGCGCTGTTTTTCGGGCCGTGCCTGCTGGTGGACGGTGCGCTGCTGCTGCGCTGGCGGCGTCCGCCGCACGGGTTTTGGCGGTGGGCGGCGTGGCTGCTGCCGCCGCTGGCGCTGCTGGTTCCCTCGCTGCTGGGGCACCTGGCAACCCTGCCGGAATGGGACTTCGTGGCCATCTTCGTCACCTTCCTGCTCGGCTGCGTGCTGTGCGGCGTGAGCCTGCTGGCCTCCCTGCTGCTGGCCTACGTCTCCCGCCTGCTGCTGGCGGTGGACAAACGGTTGGCGGGCAATGAAAACGCTTGACCCACCCGCGCGGATTCGGTAGCATCGTGGCGTGATGTTTCGCAAGTTCTCATCCTGCCTTTGCGCGCTGGCCCTGGCGGCCGGATTTGTCGGCGTGAGCTCATGCTCGCACGCAGATTTCAACAAGATTCCCAAGACCAGCGGCTTCTTCAAGCACCTGGAGAAGAGCAAGTACGAGAGCACCCCCATGGTGGCTTATTGGGACGACATGGAGGACTCCGAGTGGGACGCGCGCGTGCACGGCACCAACGGCAAGAGCCAGACCATCATCCTCAAGCCCGTCACCCTCAACTACTTCACCCCGCGCCCCAAGGACGCCGCGCTGGCCACACGCATCGAGAACATGCGCGACTACTTCGACAAGCAGCTCCAGAAGGAATTCCAGCGCCTGGACAAGGACCCCAGCAACAACCTGCACCTCACCACCAAGCCCGGCCGCGGCGTGTACACGCTGGAAATCGCCATGCTCTCCGTGAAACCCACCAACGTTGTCAAGAACGCGGCCATGCAGGTGCCCGGCTTCTTCCTGAAGGGCGGCAGCGCGGCGGCATCGCTCGTGCTGGGGCAGAAGGACGACACCGGCTACATCTCCTTCGGCGCCCGCCTGATCGACGACCGCGGCAAGGTGATTTGCGAAACCGGCGACTTCGAGTACGGCATGCAGTCCGTGATAGGCAGCCTCGGCTTCGATTCCAAGGATTACCGCCCCTACGCCTACCAGAAACAGACCATCGACTTCTGGGTGGAGGAAATCGGCCAGCTCATGACCACGGATTCCAAGACCCCGGTCTCCAAGCCCACCGTGTCTTTCAACCCGTTCTGATCACCGGGTCTCCCTTGCGCGCACACGCGTCCGCTACGGGTTTGGAGATTCAGCGCAGGCGGGGGCGCATCGGTGTCAGCGAACCCCAGAGAGCTGCCACCCTTGGCGTGAATCCACCCCGCGCAAGGCAGGGTTCCGTGGTGAGCTGGCGTGGGTGGTCACCCCCCCACGCTCCCGCGTGGGGCTAAATTTGAGTCCGCCACCTGGGTGGCTCCATTATGGCGCGCCTGCCGGCGCGTGGCGAAATGTTTCATCTGGCAGGATGCCAGATGAAACTTGTAATCCCCCGCGCCGAATGGCGCGGCGAACTCTCCAAATTGTAAATCGTCAATTGTAAATTGTAAATCCCAAGGCGGTTTTACGCCAGCTCCGCGAGGAAGCCGCTCTCGTCCAGGTACAGGTTGTCCGGCAGGGAGTAGGCGCGCAGGAGGCTGGGTCCGCAAACGGAGGTGCCGCCCTTCTCCCTGACACCGCGCACGGCGAAGCCGGGCAGTAGGATGCCGCGCGTGCGGGGGCGCACGCCAAGCTGGCTGGTGCCGTCTCCAATCTTGAAGACGCTGCGGCACATGCTCATGGAAATGATGATGCGGCCGGGCGTGGCCAGGCAGGGGCGCCAGCGCATGTTGGGGGTGGAGATGGCGGAGCCGCCGCTGAAATCAAAGAAGGGCGCCTGATGCTGCGGTATGGACTTGAGGAGGATGCTGCGCATGTGCGCGCCGCCCACCATCTGCTCCACCTCCGCGGGCAGCATGTCCTGCGGGGTTTCCACAAGATGCACGGGGGTGTGGGAGACAACGGGCCAGAGCGCGGCGAGCACCAGCTCCTGCGGCTCCCTGTGCCCCACGGTGGCCAGCAGGGGCACGCCGGGCTTGAGTGCGTTCACGCGGCACACCTGCTGCACGTTCATCCAGTAGCGGTGCAGCGTCAGGATATCCTTGGCGGCCTCCTGCAGCAGCTCCATCCAGCGCACCAGCAGCGGGTCCCAGTCCTCGCCGGGCTCGCGGCTGATGAGCGCGGCCGCCACCTGGAACCCGGTGAGGCGCTGCCCGCCCTGGGCATGCACCAGCGGGGTGTTGCCCATCTGCTCCAAGTGGCGGATGAGGGCGTCGCGGCTGCTGGCGTCCGTGGTTTCCAGGCATTGGGCGGAAAGGTTGCGGAAGGAGCGCATCACGCTGTCCGCGCTGCACTCCTGCGGGCTGAACGGCTCGCCCACCGCCACGGTGTACGGGTACGGGTAGCGCAGCGGCAGCTTGGTGAAGAAGCGGTTGCCGAAGTACGAGAACACGCTGCCCCACAGCCCGTCCATGTAGATGGGTATCACGGGCACCTTGGCGCGGCGGGTGATGACCTCCACGCCGCGGCGGATGGGGGTGATGCAACCGTGGCGCGTGAGCTGGCCCTCCGGGAAGATGCAGATGATGTCGCCGTTCTCCAGCCCCTTTTCCGCCTCGTGGATGGCGTGGCGCGGGTTCTTGCTGGAGATGGGCAGCGAGTTGAACAGCTCCAGGATCCATCCCACGAAGCGCACGGACGTGAACTCCTCGTCCACGATGAAGCGGATGGGACGCCGCACCACCATCGTCAGGAACAGCGCGTCCGCATACGTCACGTGGTTCACCACCAGCAGCGCGCCGCCGCGCTCCGGGATGCGGTCCACGTTGAGCACCCGCGCCCGGTAGAACAGGTGCATGAACCACATGCCCAGCATGCGGATGAAGTCCTGCGGGATCAGGCGCAGCGCGGATATCAGGATGAAGAGGCTGATGAGGAAGAGGACGAAGAACTGCATCTGCGGGGATGCGCCGAATTGGTACATCAGCCACATGAGCGCCACGGCCACCAGCCCCATCAGGTTGTCGATGAGGTTGCCCGCCGCAATGATGTTGCCGCGGTTGGAGGGGTCGCAGTTGTCCTGCAGGTAGGCGTTGAGCGGCACTAGGTACGCCGCGCCGAACGCACCCGTGAGCCCCAGCAGGATGTTGCTGGGAAGCGTGTTGACCGGCAGCATGGCCAGCAGGAGCGTGCTGACGGTGATGCCGATGGCGCCCAGCGGGATGAGGCCGAGCTCGTTGGCGCCCTTGCAGAGGCGGGAGGCGGTGACGCCGCCAATCACCACGCCGCCGGTGAGCCAGGCCATGAGGATGCCGCACTCCAGGCTGAAGTTCACGCCCGGATCCGCGGCCTGCATGGCCTTGGCTATCTGGATGAGGATGAGGAAGAGGGAGCCTGCCAGGCACCAGAAGTAGCAGATGCCCATTTCGCTGAGCCGCAGGTTGCGGTCGCGCCACAGGTACTTCACCTGGGCGAAGTGCTCCCAGAGCAGGCTCCAGCTGAACGGCCGCGGCTTCTGCGGCGCGTAGCGCGGCAGGAAGAAGGACGCCACCGCCACCACGGCCGCCAGGCTCAGGAACACCCACGTGGGCAGCATCACCGCGTTCCACCCGGCCTCCTTCGCGCCGTCCGGCTGTGATGCATACACATCCAGCAGGTAGCTGAACCAGAAGAACACCCCAATCTGCGCCACCAGCAGCACAAACACCATGCTCATTTCAATGATGCCGGAGCCGAAGGAGATGTAGCGCGACCCCAGCAGGTCCTTCACGATGCCCTTCTTGGCGGGGGAGAGGATGGTGGCCTGCGTGGCGAACACCGTGAACCAGATGATGGCCGCCGTCATGTCGTGCATGTAGAAGCAGAACTGCATGCAGCTCATCACGAAAATTTGCAGCAGGCACATCACCTGGATGATGCGCGTCTTGCAGAAGCAGTCCGTCAGCCATCCCACCAGCGGGGCAAACAAAATGTAGGGCAGCACGAAGATGGCGCCCAGCGTGTATTCCAGCGTGCTGCCGGACGCTCCCCACAGCCACACCCCCAGCGGTATCAGCAGGAACTGGACCGCCTTTTCGTTGAACGCGTTTTGCGCCTGTACGGCCACAAGTGTCCAGAAGCCCCTCCATTCCTTCTTGGAAGGCTCCTTGTAGAACTGTTCAGTTTCGTCCGCCATGGGAAGTGGTGGTACGCGCGTATTATCTCACAGCATCGACATTTGGCAAGCGCAAACTGCATGCGCATGACATGCGCAAATTTACAATTGATCCGTCTTCGCCCCTGCGGGGCTACGCCGAGACAGGCAATTGACGATTTGAAAAAAACGCAGCCTGCGGGGGCAGGCTGCGCGAAACAATGAATACAAATACAACAGATGAAGATTAGTAGCGCACCTCGTAGTTGCCGGGTTCGCGGGGAGCCTCGGGCTCGCGCTCGCAGGGGGGCAGCATGGAGTTGAGGTGGTGGCGCTGGATGGTCTGCTTGGCGCCCTTGTCGTTGCGGATGGTGATTTCCTTGGCGTCCTTGATGGCGGCCTCGCGGTCCTTCTCGGCCTTTTCGCGGGCCTTGTTGTACTTGTCGATGCTGGCCCTCTGGCGCGGGGTGGCGATTTCCTTGAGGGTGTCCTCGGAGAGGTCCTTCTCGTTGTCCACAACGGGCGCGGCCTGCACGGCGAGCGCGGCGGCAAGGGAGAATGTAAGGATGGAAAGAGTCTTCATGGCTGAATTTCACTACCAGTATAGGCGAGCGCACGGCGGTGTCAAGCCAATTTTCCGCCCAATGTGGAATTTTCCGCAAAAAATCACT
>JAKSOT010000042.1 GCA_024405455.1 Akkermansia sp.
TCGCGGTCCGGGAGTTCCGGCAGCTCCGCCTCCCTCACGAAGATGAACGGGGCCGTCTGTGTTTCGTCTGCCATAGCGCGGGGCGAACCATACCACACCCCCCAGCCCCGTGCAAGGCCTTTGAACGTGCGCGCCGCGGTATGACAAAACCCGCCGGGCTGTGAAACCCGGCGGGTGCAATGAAAGATGCGGCTGGCCTTACTGCTGGTTGCCCTGCTGTTCGGCCTGCTGGCGCATCTGCTTGATGCGCTGCAGCATGGCGGCGGGGTCGGCGAAGTCGCGGTCCAGCTGCTGCTTGACCTGTGCTGCCACCTGCGCGGGCAGGGTGTCAAGGATTTCGCGGCCCACCTTCTCGGCGGCCTTGATATCCTCCACGGTCTCCGCGCTGTTCACCAGGGCGGTGAACTTCTGGTCCAGCAGGTAGCGCTTGTTCTGCGGCATGGTGACGGCCAGGCACTCGTCCACGGTCTTGACCCACTCCTCGGTGGTCTTGCAGGCCATGATCTTGTCCTCGAACTCCTTGCGCTGCTTCTCGGCGTTCTCCTTGGCCTTGGTCTTGTAGCCGCCGGCGGCCAGGACCGAGGGGTCCATGGTGGCGTACACGGCGTCCAGCGCGGCCTCCTTCTCGGCATCCGGCAGCTTGTTGGCGGCCTTCATGTCGTCATGGGCCTTGATGGCCTTGTCGAGCGCGACCTGGAGGTCGGCCATGGTGCGGTAACCGCCGAAACCGCCCACCACGGTGCCCTTGTAGGTGACCACCAGCATGGTGGGGAAGCCGTTGACCTTGTACTGGTTGCAGAGCTGCTTGTTCTGGGCTTGGAGCTCAGGGGTGAGCTTGCCCATGTTGCGGGGCACGTCCACCTCCATGAGCACGAACTTGTCCTTGGCGTACGCCTCGAACTCGGGCTTGTCGAGCACCTCGGAGCGCAGCTTGATGCACCAATGGCACCAGTCGGAGCCCGTGAAGTCCATCAGGATGAGCTTGTGCTCCGCCTGGGCCTTGGCCTTGGCGGCGTTGAAATCGCTCATCCACTCGGCGGCAAACGCCGGCGCGAGCAGCGCCGCCGCCACTGTCAATGCAAGGAATTTCTTGAACATGAGTACACTATACACCCTCACGCGCACCCTGTCAAAGCGCAAATGAGGATGCGGATTTTTCCGGCTGACTTGCAATGTGGTTGCGGCGGGGTGGATTTTGGTGTAAAGTTTGCGCGTATGTGGCACGGGAGGTTTACAGAGGCTCCGGCGGACCTGGTACTGCAGTACGGGGAGTCGGTGTCGTATGATTGGAAGCTGTATCGGCACGATATAGCGGGATCCATAGCGCACGCGCGCGCCCAGCGGGAGGCCGGCCTGCTCACGCCGGAGGAGTTTTCCGCCATCGAGCGCGGGCTGAAGGAGATTTTGGCGGACATCGAGGCTGGCAAATTCCATTGGGACACCAATCTGGAGGACGTCCACATGAACATCGAGGCGGAGCTCACGCGGCGCATCGGCGCACCCGGCGCCAAGCTGCACACCGCCCGCTCCCGCAACGACCAGGTGGCCACCGACACCCGTCTGTACTGCCGCGCGCAGGTGGACGCCACGCTGCCGCTCGTCCACGCGCTGCAACTGGCGCTGGTGGACAAGGCGGAGGAGTACGCGGAGGTTCGCCTGCCGGGATTCACGCACCTGCAGCACGCGCAGCCCGTGACGGTGGGGCACCACCTGCTGGCGTACGTGGAGATGCTGGCGCGGGACGCGCAGCGGCTCACGCAGTGCCGTGAGCGGCTGAACGTGTGCCCGTTGGGCAGCGGGGCCATCGCCGGCTCCACCATCAACCTAAACCGCCAGGCCATCGCGGAGGAGCTGGCATTCGATGCCGTGACGGAGAACTCCATGGACGCCATCGCGGACCGCGACTACATCATGGACTGCCTGTACTGCCTGGCTGTCATCGGCACGCACCTCTCCCGCCTGAGCGAGGACCTGGTGCTGTGGAGCAGTGCGGAGTTCGGCTTCTGCACGCTTTCCGACGCGCACACCACGGGCTCCAGCCTGATGCCGCAGAAGAAGAACCCTGACGTGTGCGAGCTGACGCGCGGCAAGTGCGGGCGCCTGTACGGCAACCTGGTGGCGGTGATGGTGGCCGTGAAGGGCCTGCCGCTCACCTACAACCGCGATTTGCAGGAGGACAAGGAACCCCTGTTCGACTCCTTCGAGACCGTCTCCCTGGCCCTGCGCGTGAACGCGGAGATGATAGCCGCCATGCGCATCAACGCGGAGCGCTGCGCCGCCGCGGTGGCGGACCCGCTGCTGCTGGCCACGGACCTGGCGGACCACCTTGTGCGGCGGGGCGTGCCGTTCCGCCAGGCGCACGAGCTGGTGGGCAAGGCGGTGGCGCTCTCCGTGCAGACGGGCACGCCGCTGGACAAGCTCACCACGGAGCAGTACAGGAAAATTTCCCCGGAGTTCGGGGAGGACGCGGCGCAGGTGTTCAGCCTGGACCGCGCGTTCGCCCTGCGCACCAACCCCGGCGCCCCCAACCCCGCCAACACCGCACGCCGCATCCAGTTCTGGCGGCAAATCCTTTCTCAACCATAACCCATCCCACCATGCAACCGCTCACTGAATCCATCGGCAAATACCTGCTCACCGTCGTCGCTCCCCTCATCCAGAACCCCGACAGCGCGGAGCTGCGCGTGGCCGCTTCCGACGACGGCAAGTACATCCGCTTCCGCCTCATCCTGGAGCAGGTGGACGTCGCCCGCGTCATCGGCCGCAACGGCATGACCGCCTCCGCCATCCGCTCCCTCGCCAAGGCCGCCGGCGACAAGCAGGGCGTCAAGGTGGTGGTCCACATCCTCTCCAAGGAGGAGGCCGCCGAGGAACAGGCCTGATCTTGGTTTCCCCCTGAAGCGGGGAACATCCCGCCATGCAGGAGCTTTTCCCCAGCACGCCGCACCAGGCACGCCGCGCCGCGCGCGTGCTGGTGGACGGCTTGAACGACATGGTGCTGGACTACGCCGTGCCGGAGGGCATGGAGGGCGTGGTGCGCGGCAGCCGCGTGGAGCTTCCCCTGCGCAACCGCCATGCCACGGGCACGGTGCTGCAAGTGGTGGAGGACGGCGAGTGGGAGGGCCAGCTGCGCCCGCTGGCGCGCCTGGTGGCGGACGAGCCCGTGGTCTCCCCCGTGCTGATGGACATTGCGGAGTGGGCCGCGCGCTACTACGCCGTGCCCGTGGAGCAGATGATCCGCTGCATTGTGCCGGAACCCGTGCGCCAGGAGAGGCACGAGGAGAAGACCCGCAAGGTGGTGGTGCTCGTCCAAATGCCGGACGACGAGAAGATGAACAAGATCAACGCGCGCGCCCCGCGCCAGGCTTCCGTGCTGCGCTACCTGCACGCGAGCGAGGGCAGGCGCGAGCCGCTGGCCGACCTCGGCGGCACGCCCGCGCTCAACGCCTGCCGCTCCCTGGAGAAACAGGGCTTCGTCCGCATCGAGGAGGAGGCCGTGCACCGCGACCCCGCCGGCAAGGAGGAATTCGCCCTCTCCCAGCCCCTCAAGCTCAACGATGAGCAGGCCGCCGCGCTGGAGGCCGTCAACAGGGCCGTGGACGCCCACAGCACCAAGCCCCTGCTGCTGCAGGGCGTCACCGGTTCCGGCAAGACGGAGGTGTACCTGCAGGCGGCGCGCCGCGTGATGGATGCCGGGCGCGGCGTGCTCATCCTGGTACCGGAAATCTCGCTCACGCCGCAGACCATGGCGCGCTTCAAGAGCCGCTTTGCGGACATCCCCGGCGCGGTGGCCATCCTGCACAGCGCCATGAGCGACGGCGAGCGCTTCGACGAGTGGCACGCCATCCGCAAGGGCAGGGCGCGCATCGCCATCGGCCCGCGCTCCGCCGTGTTCGCGCCCGTGCAGAACCTCGGCCTCATCATCGTGGACGAGGAGCACGACTCATCCTACAAGCAGGAGAACAGCCCCCGCTACCACGGGCGCGATATCGCCGTGCTGCGCGCCGCCATGGAGGGTGCCACCATCGTGCTCGGCTCCGCCACGCCCTCCCTGGAATCCCTCCACAACGCCCACACGGGCAAGTACGAGATGCTGCGCCTGGACCACCGCGCGGACGGCCAGCGCCTGCCCCTCACCCGCGTGCTCGACATGCGGACCGAGGCCAAGGACAAGCGCAACCTCGGCATCCTTTCCGAACGCCTGCGCATGGCCATCGACGACCGCCTGCACAAGGGCGAGCAGGTTATCCTGCTGCTCAACCGCCGCGGGTTCGCCCGCGCCCTGCAATGCCCGGACTGCGGCTACGTGGCGGAATGCCCGCACTGCTCGCTGCCCATGACCTACCACGCCACGGAGAACCGCCTCATCTGCCACATGTGCGGATACCGCGCCGTGGTGCCCAACCGCTGCCCGGAGTGCCGCTCGGACGCCATCCTGCTGGAGGGCTACGGCACCCAGAAGGTGGAGATGGTGCTGCAGCGCTGCTTCCCGGACGCCTGCGTGCGCCGCGTGGATGCCGACGTGACTGCCCGCAAGGGCGCGCTCAGTGCCATCCTGCACGAGTTCCGCGGCCGACGCATTGATATCCTGCTGGGCACCCAGATGATTTCCAAGGGGCTGGACTTCCCCGGCGTCACCCTCGTGGGCGTGCTCAACGCGGACCTCGGCCTCTGCATCCCCGACCCCCGCGCTGCCGAGCGTACCTTCCAGCTGCTCACCCAGGTGGCGGGGCGCGCCGGGCGCGGCGACGTGGACGGCGAGGTCATCATCCAGACCTACTCCCCCCAGGCCACCGCCATCCAGTTCGCACGCCACCACGACACCGACGGATTCGCGGAGTCGGAGCTGGCGCTGCGGCAGCAGTTCGCCTTCCCGCCCTTCACCCATCTGGCCGTGCTCACCGTGCGCTCCGAGCAGGAGGAGCTGGCGCAATTCTCCATCGCCACCCTCTACAAGCGCCTCCGCGCCGCACTGCCCCCCGCCGTGGAAATCACGGAACCCATGCCCGCCCCCATCGCCAAGGCACACGGCCAGTTCCGCTTCCAGTGCATCATCAAGTCCACCTCCTCCCGCCTGGTGGCCGATACCTGCTCCATGGAAATCGCCAACCTCCACCACGGTGAGGAAATCACCGTCTCCCTGGATATCGACGCCTATTCGTTCTTGTAACCCCGGAATAATGGGTGGTAACGAGTGTGGTTGGCATGCAGGCGTTGGCGTGACTGTTGCAAGTAGGTTGCAAGTTGTTTTGAGCAATTCACATTTTCTCTAATTCGCGTAACCACGCAGGGCATGATGCCGATAGCTTTTCTGCCAATACGCCCATTTTCAGCCAGCGAAAGAGATGCCCTCTGCACATGTCGATAAGCAGGCATGCCACAAAGATTGCAAAGGCCAGCACCACTATCATCCACCACTCGGAGCATACGTGGTAATTGACCAATCCCACCGCTTTTTGGAGATAGATCCACACGGGCGGCTGGACATGTATCAGATACACCCCAAAAGCGTATGGGGCAAAGAATTCGATGCTTTTCACAACGCATGGACGGGTCGGCCGCCATTTGGCAAAAAGTTGAAAAACTACACATGCAGAAATTAATGAAAGTGGCGATGCATAGTCAAATGGCGTAAAACCGCGAATGTTATGCATCGAAGCCATTCCTATCACACACGTTGTGTAGATAGTTACGCACAATTTCCAACTGTTATTTACATGATGCTTTTTAAAGTAACCTCCTACCAGGTAGAGTGCTATTAGCCATGCCGTATTGAACCCGTTGTAAAACAGTTCGTGCGTTTGCCGCAATGCCGTAAGTCCCGACAAGCAAAACACTGAAAGTATAATCATCGCATGATATTGGCTCTTGTTCAGAACAGACACAAGCTTGTTAATGAATGGCATGACAAGGAAAAGTCCCGTGTATGCTGTAAAATACCAATTGAATCCCGCTAGTGGCACAGGGAGGAAATATTCGTACGCACTTGGTTTGGAATTCTTCATCAAGCCTGTGCAAGACATGATGTACCACAAGGCATAACAGAGGACACAATAGAATGCCACCTGCATCCACAAATTAATATATCGCTTTATCTTCCAGTGTGATTGTATGCACACATATCCACTTATTATAGCAAATAAATTTACGGCAATACAACATATATCTGCTATGTATCGCGCATTTCCAGTCAAGATTTGAACATGGAACAAGCATACCATTAACATTGATACAAGGCGTAGAGCATCTATCCCTACATGGCGTTCCGAGGAAATCTTTTCCAGCATGCGAAAATTCTACCCATTGCTAATGGGTGTTTGATGGCCTATTGTTCCAGCAAATTCAAATGTTACCAAGTCATGAAGTAAGGCAACATCCGCATAAGGGTTCCGCCCACGGGCATGCCTGAACCCTTCTGCCTGCAAGCTCGATTTTTTTTGAAAAAAGGCTTGACTACCCATTAGCAAAGCGAGAACACAATGGACACAGAAATCTCAGAATCGGAACGTGCAGCACTGGAAGTGTTGCGGAGTACAGGCGTGGATGTGCTGGAGGCTGCGTTGGTGGCCAGGGAGGCGCTAGAGTGCGGGCGCGGGCGGATTAGGCGGGCGCGGGAGTGCGTGCGACTGGGTGCGGAGGAAATGCGGAAGCGGGAGAAGACGGTCACGTTCCGCAAGGCGGTGGAGATGGCGCTGGAGGAGCGGGAGAAGAAGAACAGGCGGGCTCGGACGGTGACGGATTTCCGCTACTACTGCAAGAGGCTGATGGCGCGGAATCCCGGGCTGGCGGAGCGGCGGATGCGGGGCATCACATCGGATGATTGCCGGGCGTACCTTCAGGCGGGGTATGGCGAGAGCCCATCCCAGTACCGCAAGGCGCGGGCGATATTGAGCGGGGTGTTTTCCACGTCTATCAAGCACGATTGGTGCGATAGCAACCCGGTGTCGCGCGTGGAAGTGCCGGAGGTGGTGGAGAAGCCGATTGAGCCGTTGACGATTGAGGAAGTGGAGCGTCTGGAAGCGGCGGCGCAGCTGCCGGAACACCGAGACATGCAGCTGTCATTGCACCTGATGCTCTATTGCGGCATCCGCCCCACAGAGGTGAGCCGCATTGATCCCGAACGCGACATCGACTGGGAGCACGCGCAAGTGCTGGTGCGCCCCACCACGAGCAAGACGGGCGGCGGGCGCGTGGTGCCGCTGCGCAAGGCGGACGCCATTACCGTACGCACGATACCGCGCCGCTGGGTGCAGCGATGGCATGCGCTGCGGAGCAAGGCGGGGTGGAATCAAAGCCATCCATGGCAACCGGACATCTGCCGCCACACGTTTGCCACGTACCACGCCGCGCGTTTCAGGAATTTTGCGGCGTTGCAATTAGAGATGGGGCATCGGGATTCCAGCCTGCTGCGAACACGGTACGTGTATGCGGGGAATGACACCGAAGCCTTTGCTCAGCGATATTTCCGTGTGTGATTTTGGATTGGGGATTTTAGATTTGGGAATTGGGATGTACAAAGTATGCGGAACATTGACGGGGCGGGGGGAATCGTGTACAATGTCCGCATGGCAACCTACACGGCACCGGCTAAGGTCAACCTTTCCCTGCGGGTCAGCAGCAAGCAGCGCGAGGACGGATACCACAACGTGGACATTCTCATGGCGCCCATCGATTTGTGCGACACGCTGGAGTTCACCAACTCCCGCACCACCACGCTGGCGTGCGACATGCCGGGCGTGCCCACGGACGAGAGCAACCTGGTGTTCAAGGCGGTGCGCGAGTTCGAGAAGGTGTACGGGCGCAAGGCCAAGCAGCGCATCGCGCTCACCAAGGGCATCCCGCACGGCGCCGGGCTCGGCGGCGGGTCGGCAGACGCCGCCGTCACCCTCAAGGCCCTCAATGAAATCCTGGGCACCAACTACGCGCCGGAGGAGCTGCAGGCCATGGCCGCCAACCTGGGCAGCGATGTGCCGTTCTTCCTCAACCCCGTTGTGAGCCGCTGCACCGGGCGCGGGGAGATTGTGACGCCCAAGCCGGAGCTTGCAGGCTGGAGCCGCCCGCTGGTGCTGCTCAAGCCGCAGTTCGCCGTGTCCACCCCGTACGCCTACAAGAACCTCACCTGCTCGCGCCGCCTCAAGGGCATCAACTACGGCACGCAGCAGCTGGACGACATCCAGTTCGTCAACGAGCTGGAGCGCCCGGTGTTTTCCAAGTTCCCCGTGCTGGCGGCCATGAAGACGTGGCTGCTGGAGCAGGAGGGCGCGCGCGTGGCGCTCATGAGCGGCTCCGGCTCGTCCGTCTTCGCTCTCACCGACACCCCGGAGCAGGCGCGCGCCATTGCGGAAAGGGCGCGGCAGGAGCTGGACCCCACGCTCTTTGTGCATTGCGGCACGGTCAACCCCCAGCCCTGACGCCGCATGGACACCTCCGCGCTCGACACCCGCATCCTGTCCGTGGCGGAGGACTGCGTGGCGGGTTTCCACCGCCGCCCGTTCGCCGCGGTGGCGGCAGCCTGCGGCGTGGGAGAGGATGCGGTCATCGCGCGTTTGCTGGAGATGCTGCAAGAAGGCCGCATCCGCCGCGTGCGGCAGACCGTGCTCACCACCAGCCTGGCGGAGGGCGCGCTCGTGGCGTGGAACATCCCGGAAGATTTTCTCAACGCGGCGTTCGACTGGCTGCTGGCCAACGACCCCTTCACCGGGCATGTCGTTGTGCGCCGCGCAGACCCGCCGGACGCGCCCGGCGCGGCATACCGCCTGTGGACCACCTTGAAGGTGCCGTGCGGCTGCGGCTCCGTGAAGGAGCATTGCCGCATACTCGCAAGGCATATCCACGCGCAAGAGTGGGTGGCGATGCCTGTGGTGGGCATGTTCACCCTCGGCGTGGGCCACACCCGCCGCGCCAACCTGCAGCCCGGCGAGCGCATGCCGCAGCCCCCGCCCATGCAGCGCCCGCGGCGCGTGCAGCTCTCCCCCGACGAATGGCGCGTGCTGCTTTCCCTGAAGGAGAGCCTGCAGCCGCATGAGTTCGTCTCCTGCCCGTGGGAGGCGCGCGCCGCCGCGCTCGGCATGGATGCAGAGACGTACTGTCGCATGGCGGAGGCGCTGGATGCGCGCGGTGCCGTCGGCAGGTTTGCCGTGTTCCTGGACCACCGCGGCGCAGCGGACGAACGCAGCGGCACGGGGCATGCCGCGCTGTTCCACTGGGCGGTGCCGCAGGGCATGGAGGAACGCGCGGGTGCGGCCATCGGCTCGCACCTGTGCATGACCCACTGCTACTGGCGCAGCGGCGGCGAAAAGGTGTTCGGCGGCGCGCAGATCATGGGCGTGGCGCACGCCGCCTCCGCAGAGGCCCTGCGCGCCCGCAAGGCCGCCATGGATGAACACCTGGCGGGGCAGGGCATTCCCCTGCTCCACACTGCCGCCTTCCTCAGCGTGCGCGCGGAAATACGCCCCAGCGAAATCTCACCCGCCGCCTACGCCCCCTGGCGAACCCAATGGGCGTGAGAAGTTGTCGCTGCGCGCGGGGTGGTGTTTGGTTTGGCTTGAAACGGCGCGCGGGGTGTGCTATGTAGGGGGCATGAAGTTCTTTGTGGTGGCCGGGGAGAAGAGCGGCGACAAGCAGGGCGCCCTGCTTGTGCGCGAGCTGCTGTCCCGCTGCCCGGAGCTGGAAATCCGGGGCCTGGGCGGCAGGCAGATGCACGAGCTGGTGCCGGAGATAGAAGACTGGGCGGACGCCGCGGGGGTCATCGGCTTTGTGGACGTGCTGCGCAACATCCGCTTCTTCGCCCGCAAGCTCAAGGAGACCACGCAGCGCATTGCGGAGGAGAAGCCGGACTGCCTGCTGCTCATCGACTACCCCGGATTCAACCAGCGCCTGGCGGAGCGCGTGAAAAAGGCGTCGCCCAGCACGAAGATAGCGTACTTCATTGCGCCGATGGTGTGGGCGTGGCACCGCGGGCGCATCCCCAAACTGGCGCGCACGCTGGACTTGATGCTCTGCACGTTCCCGTTCGAGAAACCGCTGTTCGAGGCGGCGGGGCTGCGCACGGAATTCGTGGGGCACCCGCTGGTGGAGGACATCCTGGCCAAGCGCAACCCGAACGTGCGGGAGAAGAACCTCATCGGCCTCTTCCCCGGCAGCCGCAGGCGCGAAATCGAGCGCCACTTCCCCATCTTCCTCAAGGTGGTGGCGGAGGCCCACACCCTCCACCCCGAATGGAAATTCATGACCTCCGCCAGCAACGACCAGCTGGCCGACTCCATGCGCCGCATGGCAGACCGCGCCGGCGTGCCCCAGAGCGCCGTCAACATCACCCCCGGCCTGTACCACGACCTCATGGACCGCGCGGAGGCCGCGCTGGTGACATCCGGCACCGCCACCATGGAGGCCGCGCTGCACGAGCTGCCCTTTGCGCTGGTGTACAGGGTGGCGCCGCTCACCTACCTGCTGGGCCGCATGCTGGTGGACATCCAGTGGATCGGCATGGTGAACATCCTCGCCAACCGAACCGTCACCACCGAGCTGATACAGAACGATTTCACCGCGGAGAACTGCGTGATGGAGCTGGAATCCCTCACCGACCCCCACGAGCGCGCCCGCGTGTTGGCCGACATGCGCGATTCCGTCTCCAGGCTGGGTCACGGCGGGGCCGCCGCCAAGGCGGCGGACGCCATCCTCGGTTTGTTTTAGCGTGCGGCAACACATGTTCTTGCAATGCCGCGCGCATTGTGGTAAAAGGGGAGCATGTTGAAGAAACTGTTTATCCTTTCCGTACTGGGTTGCGGCGTGACGCTGGGCAACGAGGGCTTTGAGAAGGCGCCGGTGGGCAAGTTCACCAAGGTGGACACCGAGTTCGGCCCGCTCACCGCAGCGGACGGCCATGCAGAAATCATGAAGGGCCATGCCCGCAACGGCGAGAACGCCCTCCACATCTTGGGCGGCGAGAACAAGTCCGCCACGTTCGAGCTGGCGGAGAAGCTGGTGCACAAGACCCCCTGCGTGTTCCACATGGAGCGCTGGACGGGCAAGTCCCCGTTCAAGGTGGAGGTGTTCGCCAAGACGGATGCCGGCGAGGTGAAGGTGACCACCATCGAGAAGGTGGGTACGGGCTCCTACAAGTACGAGGGCAAGATTGACCTGCCGGAGGGTACCACGGCGGTGCGATTCTGCGCCACCACGCCGGATGCCGGCGGCATCCTGCTGGACGACATCGGCATCTACGCGGGCGACATGAAGATAGAGGGCGTGGACCTGGCGGATTCCAAGAACTATCCCCTGCTGAAGCGCGCGCCCATCAACCCCGCCGTGGGGCTTATCGTGCACGCCAAGGGCGCGGCCAACCCCGCCTCCGTCACCAAGGTGCAGTTCAAGGTGGACAAACCCACCCAAGTGAAGAACATCACCCTGCGCACCGGCAACACCGCCGGAACATCCTTCCGCGGCAGCAAGGTCTTCGGCACCGGAACGCCGGACGAGAACGGCAACGTGACCATCTCCTGCACCCAGAACAACCAGCTGGAATCCGGCGACACCGCGCTCTGGGTGGATGTGTGCCCCAGTGATGAATCCCGCGTCGGCAGCACCGTCACCTTCAGTGACTACTCCGTCACCGTGGGCGGCAGGACCCTCAAGCCCATGGGGGATGCCGTCACCCAGCGCATCGGCTACATGGTGGCCGTGCCGGGCGAGACCGTGGGCAACCAGGCGGGCGGCGCCGCGGACCGCGAGTGCGTGTCCTTCCGCATCCCCGGCATGATTGCCACGCGCAAGGGCTCGCTGGTGGGCTGCTTCGATGCGCGCTACGTGCATTCCGGCGACCTCTGCGCGGATATCGACGTGGCGGTGGTGCGCTCCACGGACGGCGGCCAGACCTGGACCACGCCGTACGTGGGCATGGATTCCGGCCCCGGCGCGGACAACGGCAACGGCGACCCCTGCATCCTGCAGGACAAGAAGGGCCGCCTGTGGATGGAATCCCTGGTGTGCCACTTCCAGGGCGGCGCATCCCTGGGCGTCTCCCAGACCGGGTTCGACCCCAAGCAGACCGGCCAGTGGGAGATGGTGTACAGCGACGACGATGGCAAGACCTGGAGCCAGGAGCACGTGAATGCCACCCAGCAAGTGAAGAAGGAGGAGTGGACCACCGTCCTCTCAGGCCCCGGCAACGGCATCTGCACCTCCAAGGGCGTCATCGTCTTCCCCGCACAGATTTGGCAGAGGGGCGCCGAGCATCGCTGCATGAGCACCATCTGCTACTCCAAGGACGGCGGCAAGACCTGGGTGTACGGCACGGGCGTGCCGCACGACACCTCCGAATGCCAGGTGGTGGAGCTGCCGGACGGCTCGCTCATGCTCAACTGCCGCAACGAGAAGCGCCAGGGCAAGCGCATCGTCTACGTCACCAAGGACCTCGGCAAGACCTGGGAGGAGCACGCCTCCAACAACAAGGCCCTCCAGGAACCCACCTGCCAGGCCTCCCTCATCGCCGTGAACAGCAAGAAGTTCGGCAACATCCTCCTCTTCTCCAACCCCAAGTCCGGCAAGCGCGACCACATGACCATCCGCTGCTCCACGGACGGCGGCACGGGCTGGAACAGCGGCTACGAGTACGATTCACGCGCCTGCTGGGGCTACTCCTGCCTCGCCATGTGCGGCCCCTCCACCGTCGGCGTCCTCTATGAGGCCCCGCACGTGAGCGAAACCTCCGACCTCCACGGCATCGGCTTCATCGCCATCCCCCTGGAGACCATCGTCACAGGCAAGGAGGTCCCCATCGCAGAGAAGGCCAAGAAGAAGAAAAAGTGAGGACGACTCCCGATGGAAATAGTTATCAAAGTTGAACTTGTGCAAATTTTGCACAAGTTCAACTTTATTGGCGAGAAAGGGCGTGCGAGAGCAGCGGGCGTTGGCGTGTATCCACCCCGTGTGTGTGACAATTCACAGACCCCGCCATGCCGCGGCACACCACGTCATGCGCGCAAACAAATCCCAAATCTGAAATCCTAAATCCCCAATCCAAAATTATCCTCACCGCTTTTATCCGCCGTTTCCGCTTGCTTGCACGGGCGGGGGCGTGGTATACTTTCTTGCAACATAGACAACACGCCATGTCATACGTACTTTGCCTAGACTGCGGCGCCACGAACGTGCGCGCCATGATTGTGGACGACCACGGCAAGATAGTCGCCAAGTCCAGCCAGCCGAATTCCACGGATGCCGGCAGCGAGAACCCTGAATACCACGTGTGGAACCTGGAGCGCATCGTCTCCCAGCTGGCGGAATGCTCCCGCAAGGCGGTGGCGGAGGTGGACGCCGCGCAGGTGAAGGCGGTGACCATCACCACGTTCGGTGTGGACGGCGCGCTGGTGGACAAGGAGGGCAAGCTGCTGTATCCCGTCATCTCCTGGAAATGCCCGCGCACGGCGGAAATCATGGCGAACATCCGCAAGTACATCCCGCAGGGGCGCCTGAACGAGATTTCCGGCGTGGGCGAGTTCGCCTTCAACACCATTTACAAGTTCATCTGGCTCAAGGAGCACCGCCCCGAGCTGCTGGATAAGGCCTACGCCTGGCTCTTCATGCCCAACCTGATATCCCACCGCCTCACCGGCAAGATGTTCACGGACCGCACCATGGCCGGAACCTCGCAGATGACGGATTTGAAAACAGGCACGTGGAGCGGGGAAATCCTCTCCGCCATCGGCGTGGAGCTGGGGCTCTTCAAGCCCATGGTGGAGGCCGGGCAGTCCCTGGGCGACCTGCTGCCGGAGGCCTGCGAGATGCTTGGCCTGCCGCAGAGCGTGCCGGTGATCTCCACCGGGCACGATACGCAGTTCGCGCTCTTCGGCAGCGGCGTGGGCGAGAACCAGCCCTTCCTTTCCAGCGGCACCTGGGAAATCCTCATGCTCCGCACCCACAACACACAGCTGGACAAGGAGGACTACGCCGCCGGAGCCACCGTGGAGTACGACAGCAGGAACGGCCTGCTCAACCCCGGCTTGCAGTGGATTGCCAGCGGCATCATCGAGTGGGTGAAGTCCACCTGCTACACCGGGGCGGACTACGACACCATGGACGCGGAGGCGGCCGCCATCCCGCCAGGGTGCGACGGCGTGAGCCTCACGCCCGGCTTCCTGCCCAGCGACCCCGTTTCCGGCAGCATCCAGGGGCTCATTTTGGGCCGCACGCGCGGGCACATCTACCGTGCCGCCATGGAGGCCCTCACCCTGCGCCTGCGCAGCCGCCTGCACAAGCTGGAGAAGGTGGGCGGCTTCCGCTCCAAGGAGCTGCTCATCGCCGGCGGCGGCGCACGCAACAAGGTGTGGGTGCAGATGCGCGCGGACATCCTGGGCATCCCCATCCGCATTGCGGACGTCTCGGAAAGCACGGTGCTGGGCGCCGCCATGTACGCCTTCGCAGGTGCCGGCGTGTACCCCACCCCGGAGGCCTGCCGGGATGCCTTCGGCATCACCTACACCACCGTGGAACCCGGCCCCCAGCACCCCGAGTACCTGAAAATCTTTCACAAATAAACTCATATTCACCACAATGGCCAATTCTGATTTGTACATCCATCCCGAGCTCCCGGAGCGCATCTTTCCCTGGGAGAAGTACGACCCCCAGACCCGCGAGGAAATCGACGACTTCTTCAACTCCGCGGAAGTGCGCGTCATCAAGGAGCGCATGGTGGACATGGGCCGCCGCCTCTACAAGCGCGAATACGTGGACGGCAACGGCGGCAACCTCTCCGTCCGCGTGGGCAAGGACCTGGTGCTCTGCTCCCCCACGCTCTGCAGCAAGGGATTCATGACCGTGGAGGACATCTGCCTGGTGGACATGCAGGCCGGGCAGCTGTGCGGCTACCGCCCGCGCACCAGCGAGGTGAAAACCCACATCGCCATGATGAAGGCCACCGGCGTGAACGCCTGCATCCACGCCCACCCGCCCTGCTGCAACGCCTTCCTCTTCTCCGGCATTGTGCCCCCCAACGGCATCAACCCGGAGGCCGACATCTTCCTGGGCCACATCCCCCTGGCACCCTACGGCACCCCCGGCTCCGACGAGACCGCAGCCGCCGTGGCGGAGGCTGCCAAACAGAGCACCGTCGTCTTCATGGAGAACCACGGCGTCATCACCGGCGCACGCCACATTGAGGAGGCGGAGTGGTTCATGGAGAACGCCGACGCCTACTGCAAGATGGTGCTGCTGGCAGGCCTGCACAAGGCACCGCTCAACCAGGTGGACGAGGCCGGGATCGCAGACTTCCTGGCCATCCGCAAATCCCTGGGCTACGCCGTGCCGGAGGACCAGCCCCCATACAACATGCGCTCCTTCGCCGGCTACGCCATGGGCACCGCCGGAAAAAGAGGCTGATTCCCCCCCCCTTGGAAACACAGCGTGCCCATGAACCAGGGAATTCCCAGTTTTTCCCGCAAGGCAACCGTTGTCCTAGTTGCCTTGGCGGCTGCGGTTCTCGCCTTGGTGAAACTCAGGCTGGACAGCGGGAGCTGGGTGCTCCAGCACGCCTTGTCGGGCTCGTTCCACTATCTTTCCTGCCTTTTCATTGTTTTCGCCCACGTGTGGGTGACCTGCGTGCTGCTTCTGCTCTGCGGCATCAAGAGCCGGGTGTTCGCCTACGGTGTCATCCCCCTGAGCATCATCCTGTGGGGCATCTCACTTTATGCCTTCTACATGGTGGGGCCGTGCCAGTATTCCGAGTTTGTCTTCGCCGCCTGGGGCACGGATTGGCGGGAAAGTTCCGGTTTCCTGTCGTTTTCATCCGTGGCCTCCGCCGTAATGCTGTTGGCAGTGGCCTGGGGACTGGGTGTCTTCCTGCAAAGGCGCTGCTGGAAATTCCCGTCCCTCTCCGGCGTGAAGCTCTGCCTGTGCACCCTGGGCTACATCGCCCTTACCACTGCACTGGTGCCTATCTGCGTGTCCTATTGTCCGAATGTCCTGACGACGCTGCTGTTCTATTCTCCCGCCGGCGATGCGCGCGAGGTCGCGTGGCAGCATGAAACGCAAACCGTCAACATGCTCAACGAGACCTCGCCCCAGTACTGCTACCGCACCCTGACCCCGCTCTACCGCCAGCTCTATCCGTTTGTGTACACCTGGCAGTATTTCATGCCGCCCAAGATGGAAAAGGCGGAAACCCTACCGAGCGAACTGGTGTTTGCAGATGACATCACCGTTGTCCTTTTCATCGGCGAATCCTACCGGAGCGACCACGCCTCGTGGAACGGGTATGCAAGGGAAACCCTGCCCCGGCTTTCCGCCCATAGGGGCAACATCGTCAACTTCCCCTGGTTCAAGTCATTCGCCACCAGCACCGTCAGCTCCATCTACGGCATGCTCACGGATGCCACCTGCCGTTCCCGCACCGCGGCCCACACCTCGTTCGCAGGCCTGTTCGCTCATCACGGGTTTGACTGCCAAATCATCCTGAGCAGAACCACCGAATGGCAGGAGAACCCGGCCATCTACCACGCTCTGGACGGCAAATGCACACAGGTATCGCTGCACAAGGACACGGACGGCGCCATCGCGCAGCTCGCCGCTGCAGCCTCCGCCCCAGGCAGGCATCTCGTTATCATGGAGGACGGCACGGGCCACCTCCCGTACGAACATGAGCCACAGTTCGAGCAATTCAAAACCGAGGGCGGTGGCGAGATGGCGGAACGCATAGACCGGTACGACAATGCGCTCCTGCAGACCGACGACATGCTGGCGCGCGTGGCGGAATGCCTGAAGGACAAGAACGCCGTGGTGGTGTACAGCTCCGATCACGGGCAGTCGTTCGGCGAGCAGGGGTGTTTCATGCACGCCGGCCCCTTGAACGTGGTGACCCAGCGCCACGTGTTTTCCTTCCTGTGGTACTCCGATGCATACCGCGGGCGGCATGCGGATTTGCTGCAGCGCGTTTCCGCCAACGCCAACAAGGCGCTGAGCCATGACGACATCTTCATGAGCATCCTCTCCCTTGGCGGGATAGAATGCCGCGCGCAGCTCCCCGGTTGCGGCAACTTTACCCGGGAATCCAATGAACCGGATGCCCATGGAATAACCGTTGAACCGCTGACCGCCCCATGAAAGCCCGCAACACGAAAAGCCTGTGGATTCGCGTGCCGCTGATATGTTTCATGCTGCTCTGCGTAACATGCGCCGTTACATGCAGCATCGGGTATCTGTCGGAATTGCCGGACAGGCAGGCGGTCGGCCGACTTCTCCACGACGGGGGAATTGAGGGAAAGCGGTTCTACAACAACCGGCGGGAAGGAATCACCGCAGATAGCCTGATAGCCCATGGCGGAGGTATTGGGAAATATCTATATACGAACAGCCGGGAAGCGGTGGAGGATTCCTTGAAGAAAGGGTTTCAATTCATCGAGCTCGATATGGTGGAAACCAGCGACGGCCGCATCATCGCCGCGCATGACTGGAAATATTTCAAAAGACTGTGCGGGTGTCCCCAAATCGATGATTCCCCCCTGAAGCTCGAAGAAGCGCGCACACTGAAAATCCGTGGGGAATTCAATGTGCTGACGGATGAGGACATTGGCAAATTGATGGAGGAGCATCCGCAGATGGTTCTGGTGGTGGACAAACTGAAGAACTATCGTTTGCTTCTGGAGAAGATACCCTACCCCGACCGGATAATAGTGGAGGTTTTCACAACGTCAGACTATAGGCGGGCGTTGGAGGCCGGCGTGAAGTACCCGGCGTACTGCATCTGGTCCTATTTGTCGCTGTTGGAGGAGCAGGATATGACGTTCCCCCTGGTCACGTGCCGTTCCTCGTTGTATAACTGGCCTTTTGGCGAAGTGCTGATAGGGCGTCTTCATGAACATGGCACCACGATACTGTTGTACCGCTACGGCTCTATTGATTGCGATGCCACGGAGTTTCTGGAAAAACATTTGGGACGGGATTTTAGCAAAGTATACACCAATACGCGTGCTCCCCACGATACTGATGCTTCCAGTCATTGACGACAAAGGCGGGGCGGTCTTTTGACCGCCCCGCCTTGTCTTATGCTCGATGGGGGACTCGAACCCCCACGGATCGCTCCATTAGATCCTTAGTCTAACGCGTCTACCAGTTCCGCCAACCGAGCAAGGTTTGCACGCTGGGTGCGGAGGGAATATACACGCGGGCGGGAGGGTATGCAAGACTTTTTTCGCGCGGAGTGAAAAAATGACACGGCGGGGCAGGGGGCTATTGCGGGTGGGTGGCGGTGACGGCGGCGTCCACCCTGCCTGCGGCCAGGGAGATGGTGAGGGCATCACCGGGGGAGAGGGCGGCGGCGTTGCGGGCGATGGCGCCGTTTGCGGTCTGTACCAGTGCGAACCCGCGCTGCAGGGCTGCCTGCGGACTGGCGGCGGAGAGGCGTGCGGCCAGGGTGTCCAGCTTGGCGTGTGCGGCGTGCATGCGCGCGGCGAAGGTGGTGGAGAGCAGTTTTTCCGCGGCGCCCAGGCGTGCGCGTGCGGCGTCTGCGCGCTGCTGCAGGGTGCGGGTGGAGATGTGAGCGGCGTACTGCGCCAGCGTGGCGTTGGCGGTGAGCAGGCGGTTGTGCAGGGCGGCGGAGATGTCGTCTGCAAAGGCATCCAGCCGCTGGTGGAAGGGTGCCAGCAGCTCCATGGGGCGGGAGAGCTTGCCCTGCTCCGCGGCGCGCAGGCGCAGGTGCGCCATCTGCAGGGTCTGGTTCAGGCGGCGGCGGATGCCGGCGGCGGTGTCGTCCAGCCAGGCGGAGAGCTCCGCGGCGTCCGGCGTGGTGAGCTCGATGGCGGCGGTGGGTGTGGGCGCGCGCAGGTCCGCCACGAAGTCCGCGATGGTGAAATCCGTTTCATGCCCCACGGCGGAGACCACGGGGATGGGGCAGGCGGCGATGGCGCGGGCCAGGCATTCCTCGTTGAAGCACCACAGGTCCTCCAGGGAGCCGCCGCCGCGCGCCAGCACCAGGTAGTCCACGCGCGGCAGGCCGTATTGCTCCGGGTGGCCCATCATCTCCAGCGCGCGCGCCAGGCCAATTTCCGCGCCCTTGCCTTGCACCTGCACGGGGAAGAGGTAGGCGTGCATCCACGGGGCGCGCGCCTCCAGGCGGTGGCGCATGTCTTGGATGACGGCGCCGGTGGCGGAGGTGATGAGCCCCACGCTTTGCGGGAACGCGGGAATCCCGCGCTTGCGGGCTTCATCGAAGAGCCCCTCCGCCATGAGCTTTTGCTTGAGGGCCTCGAACTGCTGCTGCAGGGTGCCCACGCCGCGCTCCTGCACGCGGTCCACAATGAACTGCAGGGAGCCGCGCGGCTCCCACACGGAGGCCTTGCCGTACACCTCCACCTGCATGCCCTCCCGCAGCTGCAGCCGCATCCCCCGCGCGCGGAACGCGTACAGCACGCAGGGCAGCTGCGCGTTCGCATCACGCAGCGTGAAGTACAGGTGGTTGCTGGGCGATTGCTTGCAGGAGCCTATCTCCCCCACCACGGACTGCGCGCCCACGTCCTGCTCCA
>JAKSOT010000043.1 GCA_024405455.1 Akkermansia sp.
CGGCTCAAACGCTCACAAGGTCTCGCCTTGAAAGCACAAACACACACATGAAAAAGACGTTCTTCAACGCCTACGGCTGTTTCCAGCCGCAAGGTCACTATACAGCATTTCTCCTGCCGACTGCAAGCATTTTTTTAGCAGACCACGCAAAAAAAGTGCTACCGCATTGGGATACCGCAGGTCTCAAAGGTTGAAATCCTGGCAGAGTTCGGGTTTGTTAGGGTCGAAGGTGATGCGGAGCTTGGTGCATCCCTGCTTGCGGTACTTGGCGGCGTCCGCCTTGGAGAGCCCGGCGTTGAAGTTGCCGTCCACCGGGCAGCTGAAGACGTGCGTGGCGTCGACCTCCACACGCTTGCCCTTGACGGAGACGTGCTCGTCGTCCGGCAGGGTGACGATAACGCTCTTGAGGTGGACGCCCTTGGCCTTGAAGGTGGTCCTGCCGGATATCATGGCGTTCTCGACGGTGATGACCTCGCCCTCGGCCTCGATCTTGGCATCCTTGATTTGCGCGGGCTTCTCCTTGGTGCCCTTGATGCCGTCGGACTCGATCTTGCAGAGGCCGAAGGCGGCGTTCCTGTTCTTGGCGGGTGAGAGCAGCAAGGTGTCGCCGATGCGGAACTTGGAATCGCCGGAGAGCACGGTGCGGCCGGGGCAGCGGTGCTCGTCCATGGCGAGCTCGCCGCAGTTGCGCAGCTCCATGTAGCCGGCGTTCTCCAGGCCGATGACGTGCAGCGGGCCGCGCAGGAAGCACTGCCCGGCGTTGCGGATGCCGTTGGCGGTGAGCGCCGCGCGGTCGCCCCGCAGGGTGAACTGCGCGCCCTTCTCCACCTCCACCACGCCGTCCTTGAGCTCCAGCTCGTTCTCCACCTGGAGCACGGGATAGCCCTTGGCGGCGGACGCGGCGATGTGCACGCTGCCGTGGTGCTTGGTCTTGGCGGTCAGCACGGTGTTGCGGTTCACGCTGCCCTTGTCCGGCAGCTTGGCGGCGCAGCCCTTCTTCTTGGCCACGGTCTGCGGCGTGTTGATGAACGATGCGGAGCTGATGTAGACGCGCAGGTTGTCCGGCAGGCAGAAGCGGCTCAACGGGTCGCTGGACTTCACGTACAGGCCGCCGCGGTCCTCCAGCAGGTCCACGCGGAACACGCCGCTCTGCTTGTCGTCGGATTCCGTGAAGTAGAGGGCGTCCGGCAGCTTGTCGCTGCCCTTCTCATAGCCCCAGCACGCCAGGCAGTGGCCCATCTGCATCACGGGCTTGGAGGGGTTGGATACATCGTACAGCTCCACGCTCAGCAGAAGCGCCTGTCCCGCATGCGCAAACGCAGCATCGAACACCTTGCGAAGGTCCTTGCGCGTCTTGGGCGCGCTCGGCGCGGGCGAGTAGTCGGAGGAGCCCATGTCCCAGAAGCAGCCGCAGGGGCCGTTCTTGCCCTCCTCCCACTTCGTGGGCTCGGTGAAAATTTTCTTGAAGAATCCGCCGCCCTGCTGCGGCACGGCGAGGTGCAGGCGCTTCACGCGCTCCTCCGTGGGCGGGTTGGCGATGCTGCCCTGCAGCCACCAGGAGAGCGTGTTCAGGTTGAAACCCGGCCCGTGGCTCCAGTTCTTGAGGAGGTAGTTGTACACCGCCAGGCAGCCCGTGGACGGCATGCTGGCCGACACCTCCTTGGCGCCGTTGGGCAGCTCCGCGCCCTCGTCGTGCAGCTTGCCGTAGAAATCCTGCCAATGCTGGATGACGCTTGCGCCGGACGCCGCCCAGCACAGGTCCATATCCTGCATCCAATCCTCGGAGGGGCTTGCATCATCGTCGTTCATGGCATACTTGTCCACATCGTAGATGCGTCCGGCCACCAGGTTGGCGGCCTCCAGCGGCAGCATGCCCAGAGATATTGCAGCAATGGTGATGGCAAGCGGTTTCATGGCGTTATTTAGTGGGGGGTGAGGTTTTATCCTGCGGTTGTGGCTTAGGCGGGGCGGGTTTGTGGCGCGGTGGGCGGGGATGGCCTGTGCGGCGCATGCGCTGGCGGTTTTCTCGCATGCGCTGGAGGTTGCGGCGCAGCTCCTGGATGCGCTTCTGGTCGGAGCTTTGGAGCAGGAGCGAAATCTCGGTCTGCTGCTGGGTGAGGTCGGCATCCTGCGCGGGGTGCATGGAGACGAGCATGGCGAGGCGCTCACGCTGCTCCGGGGTGAAGTCGTCGCGGCTGGTGAGCAGGGATAGCACGCCGAGGGCCTGCTCCTTGACGCGGCGCGCCTCGTCCGCCTTGTTCTGGCGGGAGAGGGCGGCGGCGTAGCGGTCGCTGACGTTGATGAAGCGGATGAGGAGGTCGGAATCGCCGGGGTTGTCGGCCAAGATGCTGCGCATGTAGTTGACGCCGCGGGCCCATTCCTCCAGGGTGACGGCATCGCGGCCGGGGAGGAAGCCCTGCGGGCGCAGGAGGGCCTGCACGTAGGCCTGGCGGTAGGCGTCGTTCTGCGGGTCCTCCTTCACCCACTCGTCGATGAGATGGCGGAGGCTCTTGCCGCCCGTGAGCAGGAGCTGGGAAATCTCCCGCGCGCCGGAATGCTGCAGCAGCTCCACCTGCATGAGGCGCAGCGTCTCGTTGCGGGGTTGCTCCTGCAGGAGGTCGTGCAGGAGCTTGGCGGCGGCCAGGCGCTCCACGCCGGTGTTGCGGCGCCCGCCTCGCGACGCCTGCGAGTTGTTGCGCGACGCCAGTGTCATGAGCGCGCGCACCTTCTCCAGACGCAGCTCAAACGGGGCATCGTCGCCGATGGCATCGGCCTCCGCGTGCAGGAGCTTGTAGGCATCACGGCGCAGCTGGGGCTTGTCCTTCTGGCGGAGCATGGAGGCGGCCAGGCCGTTGACGGCGCGCATGCGCTCCACGGAGCCTTTGGGGAAGAAATCGGCGGCGCGGCGGAAATACTCCGTGGCGGTGGCGAAATCCTGCGTGCTGAAGGCGATGCTGGCCATCACGCGGCAGGCGTCGCCCATCTTCTCGCCGCCCGATTCCGCCTGCGAGGCGATTTCCTCATAGTACGGCATCAGGTCCTCCAGCAGGCGCGCGTCGGACTTCGTCGGCTTGTCGGTGAGCCCGTGTTCGGCGGAAGCGAGGGGGCCGCCGACGCCGGAGAAGATGCGCTGGAGGGCGGCGTCGGCAATCTCTGCGTTGCGCTCGGCCTGCTCTCGCTGCACGCTCTCGTTGCGGTAGCCCACGCTCACGGACACCAGCAGCAGCACCACCAGCAGGGCGGCCGCGTGGCTCCAGAAGGCCACCGCCGGGCGGCGCTTGATCCACATGGCGTACCGCCGCAGGAAGGAGGCGGGGCGCGCCAGCACGGGTTCTCCGTTGAGGAAGCGCTGCAGGTCGGCGTGCATGTCGTCCATGCTGCGGTAGCGGTCGGCGGGGTCGAAACTGATGCTCTTGTTGATGATGGCGCCGAGCTCGCCCTCGTCGCGCAGGGGCTTGATGGGTTCCGAGCAGATGCGGTGGATGAGGCTGCCGGGCTCCGTCTCCTGGAACGCGGGGCGGTTGGTGAGCAGCTCGTAGAGCGTGAGTCCCAGCGAATACTGGTCGCCCGCAAAGGAGTTCTCGCCGCGCAGCAGGCGCTCCGGTGCCATGTAGCGCAGCGTGCCGTCGTGGCTCTGGGTGACGAGCGGGGCCTGCTCCCCGCTGTTGAGCACGGTGGCCAGGCCGAAATCTCCCACGTGGAGCACGCCCTCGTCGTCCAGCATGAGGTTTCCGGGCTTGATGTCGCGGTGGAGCACGCCCTGCCCGTGGGCGTACGCGAGGGCTGCTGCGGCCTGCACGCCCACGCGTGCCACGGCCTGCTCCGGAGGCATGCCGTGGAACACGGCGCGCACGCGGGCGGCGGTGACCCCGGTGCCGTTCACCAGACCCATCACGTAGTAGCGGTAGGTGCCCTCCTGCCCCGCGCCGAAGACCTCGACAATGTTGGTGTGGCGGAGGCGCGCGATGAGGCGGGATTCGTTCTCGAAGGCCTCGCTGTGGCGGGTGTCGGAGTTCCACGAGGGTGCCAGGATTTTGACGGCCACCTCGCGGTGGAGAGATTCCTGCACCGCGCAGAAGACGGTGCCCATGCCGCCGCTGCCGATGCGCTTGATGAGGTGGTAGCCGCCCAGGTACTCCGGGAAATCCAGCACCAGTCCGGCGTTCGGGCGTGTGCACTGGCTCAGCCCCTCCACGTCCATCATGGCCGGCAGCAGCTCCAGCAGCTCCGCCGCGCACTCCGGGTGCTCCGCCGCAAAGCTGTCCGGCGTGACCGCCTCCCCCTTGCGCAGGCGGTTGAGAAACTCGTCCGCGAGGGTTGCCACCAGCTCCTCCTGTTCGGCTTCGGTCATAGTGTGGGGTTAGAAGAGGTCGTTTTCCTGCTTGATGAGCTCCTGGAATCGTTTGAGGGCGCGGACGTATCGGATGCTGGAGGCCTTGGGGTCGATTTGGAGGACGGCGGCGCACTCGTTGTTGCCGAGCTCCTCGAAATGGCGGAGCTCCAGGATTTTGCGGTCGTTTTCCGAGAGCTTGGAAAGGACGCGGCGGGTGATGGCGAGGCGCTCCAGCTTCTCCATGTGGGAGCGCGGGCTGGAGATGGAATCCGCGAAATGCGCCCAGGCGTCCACGGAGCCGCTGTCGCTGTTGGCGGGGCCGTCGCTCTCCTTCATGGCATCGCGCTTGGCGGCGCCGAGGTGGCGGCGCTCCAGGTCCGTGAGGGTCTGGAGGGCGATCATGCGCAGCTTGACGTAGATGGGCACCTCCGGCTGGGCGCGCAGGAACTCCACGCGCTTGCCGCAGGCCAGGTAGGTCTCCTGCAGCATGTCTTCCGGGCTCAGGCGGCGGCTCAGCGCTGGCGGCATCTTCATGGCCAGCAGGTTGAGCAGGCGCGCGCGGTTCTGCATCCAGATCTCCGCAAGCCACAGGTTGTCGGGGGGCGTTTCCATGCGTGGGGTAGAACGTTTTTTGCGGGGGCGCGTCAACACGGCCGGCGCGTCAGTTGCGCACGTCCTCCTGCCGCAGGTCGCGCGCCATCAGCTCGGTGAGCACCTCCGTGGCGGGGCGCGCGTTGTAGATGACCTCGTGCATGGCGTCGATGAGCGGGGTGCGTGCGCCCACCTTGCGTGCCAGCTGGTAGGCGGAAAGCGTGTTGGGGATGCCCTCCACCACCTGGCCCACGCGTTGCGTGCATTCCTCCAGCGGCACGCCCTGCGCTATCAGGCGCCCCGCCTTCAGGTTGCGGCTGTGCTCCGAGTAGCACGTGACCACCAGGTCGCCCATGCCGGAAAGCCCCATGAACGTGTCCGCCTGACCGCCGCGCGCCAAGCCGATGCGCGTCATCTCCGCCAGCCCGCGCGTGGCGAGCGCCGCCCGCGCGTTGTCGCCCAGCCCCAGTCCGGCGCTGATGCCGCTGGCCAGGGCAAAGACGTTCTTCAAAGCGCCGCCGAGCTGCATGCCGACGACATCCGTGGAGGTGTAGATGCGGAAGAATTCCGTGGAGAGGCGCTGCTGCACGGCCTTGGCGATTTCCAGGTCCTCAAAACCGACCAGGGTGAGGCTGGGCAGGCCGAGGACGATATCCTCCGCGTGGTTGGGGCCGGAAAGCGCGCCCACGGGGCCGGAAAGCTGCTCCTGCAGGATTTCGGTCATGAGCATGTTGGTGTCCTTCTCAATGCCCTTGCTGCAGTTCACCACCACGGCGTTCTCGCCCAGGCGCACCTGACCCAGGCTCTCCGCCACGGGGCGCATCACCACGCTCGGCACCACCACCAGAACCAGGTCCGCACCCGTCACGTCCGCCCAATCGCTGCTCACCAGCACGTTGGGCGGCAGCGGGCGCGCGCCCTCCACCGGCCGCAGCCCCATGCGGGTCTCGCGGATGATGGCGGCCTCCACCTCGCGGTTGGTCCAAAGGACGACATCGCCGCCGGCCTGGGCGGCGGTGAAGGCCAGCGCGGTGCCCCAGGCACCGGCGCCGACCACGGCTGTCTTGCGGAAATTGCGTTCCATAAACGTCAGGATTGTTGATTGGATTTTTGGGAAAAGGCTTTCGGCTCCGTGCCGTTGCACAGGCGCACGATGTTGGAGCGGTGCTTCACGATGACCAGCACGCAGATGAGCGCCAGCAGGCCGATGAGCATCATGTCAGGCACGCCCAGCACGCCGTCCGCCCACCAGAACTCGTACATCCCCAGCAGCACCATCGCCACCGCCGCCACCATGCTGGAGAGCGACACGTAGCGCGTCAGCGCCATCATCAGCACCCACACGCCCAGCGCCACGCCGCACAGCGTGGGCGAGAGCGCCATCACGCAACCCGCGGTGGTGGCCACGCCCTTGCCGCCCTTGAAGCCCAGGTAGCATGTGTACGTGTGCCCCAGCACCAGCGCCAGCATCACCCCCAGGAACCAGCCCATCTCAGCCACACCGAACTGCGTGGCGTCGCCGCCCAGGTGCAGCTTCATGAGCAGCAGCGGCACGTAGCCCTTCAGGAAATCCAGCAGGAACACCGGGATACCCCACTTCTTCCCCAGCACGCGGATGGCGTTCGTGGCCCCGATGTTGTGAGAGCCGTGCTCCCGCAAATCGATGCCGTTCACCCGCCCGGCCAGATAGCCGAACGGTATCGCCCCTATCAGGTAGCCCGCCACAATGTACAGGATATTCTCCAACATGCGCCCGACAGTATACCTCCCCCGCGCGCGCGTGTCAACCTCCCGCCGCGCACGCACCGCGCGCGGGCAAACAAATCACAAATCCTCAATCCCAAATTATATTGCAATCCTCCACCCCGCAACCATGCGGGGTGGCGTTCCCCTGCTGAAGAGTTATGGGATGGCAATGATTGTTGTTTTGTTATTTCCTCCTTCTCCTAGCTGCAAGTGCGGCCAGTGCCAAGAGGGAAAGCGTGCTTGTCGTGGGTTCGGGCACCTCGTAGAAGTGGAAGTAGATTACCGGGCCGACGTTTTCGCTGTTTATTCTCCCTACTTCTTGTCAGCGTTAATCAAGCTGAACGTAGCAGGCACTTCACCTACGGCGGTGCTGTTCACGCGCAACTCACAGGATGCCTGGGTGGCACTGGCAAACGTGAACGAGGCATTGAGCGTCTCCCTTTCTTCGCCCAGGTCCACCCATTCCTCATCGTATGTGATGGAGAAGCGAGCTGTGGCGGCATTGGCCCCGGAAGGCGTGTAGGTGTACGTGAGTCGTCCTGTCCGGTTGCTGCCGTTAAGCGTGCGTGTCACCGTGCATTCCCCGCTTTCTTCAAAGCGGAATGTGTAGGCTGTGCTGCCCTGCAGGGACAGGGTGCGCCCTTGGAGCAACTGGTTCTCATCCTCCGCCTGTGTCTTGGGATCGTTGGAACCGGGGTGGTAGCTCCAGCCCTTGTCGGTGGTGCCGCCGCCACCACCGCCACCACCTCCACCGCATGAGCAGAGGGCGGTGGCCACGGTGATTCCTGCCAGCAGTTTGATGATGCGGGATGTTTTCATGATGTACAAAATCCTTTCTATGTTTTTAGGGGTGTTAGAAACGGAAGGTGGCACCCACGTTGGCGCTGTGGCTGTTGCTGTGCTTCACGCCGCCGAAGGTGTAGGCGGCGTTCACGCTCCAATGTTCTCCGAGGCTGTACGCCCCGCCCACCGAGATGCTGCCGCCTATGCGGCCCGGGTTCGCCCCGTGCCGCCGTATGCCGACGTCCGCCTGCGGGTTGTGCCGCACCATGTCACCCTGAAGGGCCGCCTCCGCGAACACCACGCCGTTGCCGACGGTATGCATGATACCCGCACCGATTTCACCGCGCATGTTCTGCACGGAGCCTGTCTTTACGTCCTCGATGTTGCCGTTGTCCGTGGCCAGGTATTCCATACCGCCGAAGAAGTTCAGCGAGGTGCCGCCGTCGAGTTGCAGCACATCGTTCACGCGCATGGCGAGGCTGCCGCTGTTCTGCGACCAGCGCTCGCGGGAATATCCCAGCTGTCCGCGCGATTCCGTCTTACCGTACGCGGCGGAGCCCTCAATCCAGAGGCTGTTCTTGTCGGTGGCATGCACCCTGGCGCGGCCGTAGACGCCGGTGTGCTGGGCATCCTGCTTCAGGCGGCTCATGCCGAAGGTGTTCACGCGGCTCCAGGAGTGGCCGATGCCGATGCCCGCCACGCCGTGTTCGCCAGCCATGGTTTCAAAGCCGAGAGCGGCGCCCGTGAGGTCGCGGTCCGCTCCGGCGTGTCCGTGGACGGTGCTCTGGCGGCTCATGTTGCCGAAGGCGTTCACCCACACGGCGGAGTTGCCGTTGCCCAGCGCGCGCAGGTTGCCGTGCGTGCCGCGCAACGCATTGCCGAAGGCGCGCCCGGCATCCACCACTCCCCAATCCGCCTGCACCATGGCATCCGCCACGCCGTCCACCGCCGTTTCCGTCAGCAGGGGTTCAGGCGCACCGGTGATGATGATGCCGCCCCCATCGTCCGCCGCCATGGCGGGTGCCGTTGTTGCCGCCATGCGCTGCAAGGCGGCGGAGACTGCTTTCTTCTTGAGCGTGACAGCGCTGCCGGTGTTGGTGATGGTGTACCCGCTCTCGCTCAGGTTGAAGAGCGTGTACGGTGATTTCCCGCTCTGATCGTTCAAGTGGTCTGCCTGGATGAGCGTGTAGGTGCTGCCGGTGCTCCAGCTGCCGCCGGCGCTGAGGCTACCCTGTGTCAGGGAGCTGGTGAGGGTGAGCGTGCCTGAAACCGTGAGCCCCGCGGTGGAGGTGCTAGATGTGTTCAGGGTGATGGCCGCGCCGCTCGCCGTGGTGAAATTGCCGTGCAACGTGCCTCCGGAGGATGTCAACTTATGCTGCAGCTTGTATGTCGTGTCGGGACGCAGGTGCATGTCCGCGCCGCTTGCCAGCGTGATGTCGCCGTTGACCGTGACTCCCGCCAGTATGGCGGCACCTGTCTTCACCGATACGTTGCCGGCGAACGATCCGCCCTCCAGCAACGCCAGCTGCCCGCCGGAGACGGTCACGCCGCCGCTGAAGCCGTTGTCGCCCTTCAGCTCCACTCGTTTGTCCCCTGTCTTCTCCAGCGTATTGCCGCTGATGTTGCTGCCGATGAATCCCTGCTCCACGGTGGCGGCACCCGTCACGGTGATGCTGCCGCCCTCGATGTTGCCCTTTTCGAGCGTGAGCGTCCCGGTCTTGAGCGTACCGCTCAGCGCCAGCTTCTCGGCAAACAGAAGCTCGCCCTGTTGCCCCTGTGCGCCACCCTTGGTGGATACAGTCAAGCTCTTCACCTGACCGCCGCTGCCGGCCGCCAGCGTGGCATTGCCTGCCACCGTTACATCGTTCTGCCCCAGGTTCCTGCCGTTGAGCTTCAGGGTGGTGCCCTCCTGCATGGTCACGGCTCCCGTGCCCAGCGCGTTGTCCGCCCCGGCGCTCACCGTGCCCTGCCTAATCTCGGTTCCGTCCGAGAACGAATTGGAGGTGTTGATGGTCAGCGTGCCGCTGCCGTCCTTGATGAGAGCGCTATTGCCCGCGACACTCCCGCTGCCGCCCCAAGTGGTGTCGCCCTCTCCTGTCACGGTCATGGCTCCCGGTTTCACTGTGCCGACCACGGTCACCGTGCCGCAATCCGTGAACGTCACCCGGTCGCCATTCACAAACGGCTCGCCGTTGTTCGCCCATGTGCCGCCCGCGGGGAAGTCAATGTCCCTTGGCGCGCGCGTGATGCTGAGAATCAGGCTGTTGCCCTGCCTCTTGATTTCGCACCCCCCGGCAATTCCGCTGACGCTCAGGTAGTCTGTGCTGCCGTTGATGCTGCCCGCGGTAATGAGCGTGTGGTCGCCATACCCGTAGCTGCCGGATACCGTCAGCGTGGTGCGGCTGTTCAGCGTCAGCGCACCGCTCACGTTCAGTATGTTGTCGTCCAGGTTCAGCGTGCCGCCGCCCAATGTCAGCGCGCCGTTGACGCTGGCAGAGGACGGACTGATTGTCAGCGAGCTTCCCGCGCTAGTCGTCAGGTTGCCGGAAATGCTGCCGCTCTTCAGCAGGATGTCCTGCCCGTTGGAAAGCGCCAACCCGCTGCCCGTGTTCAGCGTGCCGCCGTTGATGGTGACATCCGACTTCAAGCCGCCGCCCAGCGTGAGCGTGCCGCTGTTGACGGTGGTCATGCCGGTGTAGGTCTTGGCTCCGCTGAGGGTCACATTGCCAGTGGTGGTCAGGGAGGTGCTGCCGCCCATGGCGGCGGAGATGGTGCCGGCGGAGGCCGTGACCGCCGCATTGGAGATGCTGCCTCCCAGCGTCACCGCTTGGGTGAGCTTGATGGTGCCGCCGGTGGAGTTCACCGTGGCGGCATCGTTCACCGTCAGCATGCCGCCATTCTGTGTGACCGTTGCTCCCGCTCCCTTGGCGTGGATGGCGCTTGTGGCGGCGGTGTCGCTGCCGGTCAGCAGGTAGGAGCTGTAGTCCACCGAACCTCCCGCCGTGGCCTTGCCGTCCGTCCCCAAGGTGAGGGTCAGCCCGCCGGGCAGGCTGCCGTGAGTGACAGTGGCGCCGCTGTTCACGGTGGTGCCGCCGCTCACCAGGGTGACGCTGTAGCCGCCGCTCTTGGTGAAGCCGCTGGCCCCGGTATTGCCGTTCACGTCCACATGCGTGGTCACTCCTTGGGAGAGGGTGAGCGCGGAGGCGTTGAAGCTGCCGTTGAGCGTGAGCGTACCGCTGTTGGAAATGGCTTTGGAAAGGGCCAGGGTGGTGCCGCCTGCCGCCTTCAGCGCGCTGTTGCCGCTGGCGGTGATGGTGTTGGAGAACCCGCTTGCCGCCACCTCCAGGGTACCGCCCGCCAGCTTCACCGTTCCCGTGCCCAACGCGGACTTGTTGCCCACCTGCAGCGTGCCGCCGCTGATGGTGGTGCCGCCCGTGTAGCTGTTGGCGGTGTTGATGTTGACATTGCCTGTTGTGGTCAGGGTAGTGCTGCCGCCCATGGCGGCGGAGATGGTGCCGGCGGAGGCCGTGACCGCCGCATTGGAGATGCTGCCTCCCAGCGTCACCGCTTGGGTGAGCTTGATGGTGCCGCCGGTGGAGTTCACCGTGGCGGCATCGTTCACCGTCAGCATGCCGCCATTCTGTGTGACCGTTGCTCCCGCTCCCTTGGCGTGGATGGCGCTTGTGGCGGCGGTGTCGCTGCCGGTCAGCAGGTAGGAGCTGTAGTCCACCGAACCTCCCGCCGTGGCCTTGCCGTCCGTCCCCAAGGTGAGGGTCAGCCCGCCGGGCAGGCTGCCGTGAGTGACAGTGGCGCCGCTGTTCACGGTGGTGCCGCCGCTCACCAGGGTGACGCTGTAGCCGCCGCTCTTGGTGAAGCCGCTGGCCCCGGTATTGCCGTTCACGTCCACATGCGTGGCCTCACCTTGGGTGAGGGTCAGGGAGGAGGCGTTGAACGTGCCGCTCATGGTGAGCGTTCCCGTGTTGGAAATGGCCTTGGAAAGGGCCAGGGTGTTGCCGCCTGCCATTTTCAGCGTGCTGTTGCCGCTGGCGGTGATGGTGTTGGCGAATCCGCCAGCCGCCACCTCCAGGGTGCCGCCTGTCAGTTTCACTGTTCCCGTGCCCAACGCGGACTTGTTGCCCACACGCAGCGTGCCGCCGCTGATGGTGGTGCCGCCGGTGTAGGAGTTTGCGGTGTTGATGGTGAGCGTGCCGCCGCCGGATTTGGAGAGGGCCATTCCGCCGGTCAGCTTGCCGCTGCCGGCCCAGGTGTAGTTGTAGCCGCTGCTGTTCTGTACGCTCACGCTCTTGGGTGCCAGCGTTCCCGCCAGCGTCACCGTGCCGCTGCCCGTATCGCCGAACACCACGTCCACACCGTCCTTGTATGCATACATGGTGTTGCCCTGCAGCCAGTTCACGGAGGTAGTGTTCCATTGCATGTCACCGCCGTTCCACAAGGCGGTGGTGAGGGGAAGCTGCCTTTCTGCCAACACCACGGCGTACCTGCCGTCGCCTTGCTTCACGGCCTTCAATTCCATCTGAGAAGCGGAAAGATTGCCGCCGGCGGTGTACACGCCTGCCGCGAGCATCTTCGGGGCCTCATCCAGAATCGGGGCGGAGGTGGTGATGTTCACCTTGGAGAGGTCGCCGGAAACGCTGTCGCAATAGAACACGGTGGTGCCCAGCTCCGGCATCGCCTGCGTTTCGGAGGCAAAACAGAGCGTGGATGCCGAGCTCACGGTCAGGGCTCCCCCGGCTGTCAGGTCGAGGTTGGCGAACCCGGTGCCCGCCAAATCGTTCATCGTCAGCGTGCCGCCGCCCAGCGTCAGCCCACCGCCCAGCGTGGAGCGCTTGTTCACCACCAGCTGCGTGCCGCTTCCCGTCGTCACGGCCCCGTCCACGGTGCCGCCTGCCAGCGTCATGCGCTGGCCGTTGGCCAGCACCACGCCGGTTTCACCGTGCCTCAGCATGCCGCCGTTGAGCGTGATGTTGCCGATTAGCGTGCCGTTCACCGTCAGGCAGCCGTTGGAAAGGATGGTGCCGCGCATGGGTGCCGCCGTGCCGTTGAGCACCACGTCGCCGTCCACCACAAGCTGGGTGGAGCCGGAAATATCAGAGCCGATGGTGCCGCCGTGCGCATAGATCCGGGTGCCGCTGATGGTGCCGCCGCTAATGCTGCCGCGGTTCAGGTCAATGCTTTGGGCGGAGGCCGTTCCGCTGATTTTCAGCGCGCCGTTCACCTCCATGGCTCCGGCGTAACTTTCTGCGCCGCTCAGCGTGCCTCCGGATGCAATGAGCTTGTTGTCCACGCTCGCTCCGTTCAGGTTGAACGTGCCGCCCTCCAGGTTGATGGCGTTGGCGCCGAACGAGCGGTTGCTGCTCGCCACCACGGTGCCGCCGCTGATGGTGGTGCCGCCCGTGTAGGAGTTCACGGAGTTCATCTTCACGGTACCTGAACCGGAAACGCGCAGGGACGTCGCTCCGTCTATCGAGCCGCTACCGGTGAAGGTTACCGTGCCGCCGGTCACGTTCATGGAAGACGGCGACACGCTGCCAACGATGGTTACCGTGCCGCCCTGGGAGAACGTGACGGCATCGTTCGTGAAAAAGCGCGTGTCGCTCACCCCGGGATCCGTGCATCCCCATAGCTGGGTGCCCTTCGTCTCCCACGTGCCGTTGCCTCCCTTCCAATACAGGTCGGCGCAGTCGCCAGTCACCGTCAGAACCAGGGTTTTGGACGTCGGTGTCAGCTTGCACACTTGGCGGGAGCTCTCGGAGAACGCGCTGTCTATCGTCAGGTTGCCCACAGAACCCGTGTACGAGTTGTACGTGGCCAGCACGTAGCTGCCCTCCGTCTCGTACCCCGTCAGCTTCAGCAAGGTTGGGGCGGCGAGGTTCAGCGTCCCGGTGAGCGAGAGCTTCTTGTTCTCTCCCGTGTTTTTGTCTATGCCCGTGAACGTGATGCTGCCGCCGCCCAGCGTCAGGGATCCGCTCATGGACGTGTCCGCTCCCACCACGATGCTTGAACCCTCTGCCGTGCTCAGGGAGCCGTCCACGGTGCCGCCGCCCATGGTCAACTCCTGGTCGTACACCAGTGTCATCCCGTTCCCCGTGTTCAGATTGCCCTTTTTCTGAAGCTCGATGTCCGACATCACCTGCGCCGTGCTCAATATCTTCAGCGTGCCGTTCTCAATCACAGTCTTGCCCATGTACGTGTTGAGCCCGGACAAGGTGGCGATGTAACTAACGTTTCCAGTGGATACGCGGACCCCGCCCACGCCCGTTAGGTTGCTCTCCACGGTGCCGCCTTGCAACAGCGCATCCTTGGAGAGATTGACGCTGCCGCCCTGCAAGCTCCCGTTCTTCACAACAACCAGTTGCCCGGCGTAGCGCGCGGCATTGTTCAGCGTAGCGTTGCCTGTAACCTCGATACGATTGCCCAAGGCAAGGCCACTCATATTCAGGGTGCCGCCCGCCAATGTCACCGCGCCCGTTCCCAAGGAATCAACCTTGGCAATTTTGAGTGTACCTACTTTAAGTCTCGTTCCGCCTTGGTATGTGTTACTCTGGTTCAGTGTAACTGTCAGGAGGGAAGACGAGCCTACTTCAATGCCACCGGAGCCAGCCAACACGCTGTTCACTGTTCCCTCCCGCAAGTTTGCAGTTTCCGCAAGATTCAATGGTTCCCCACTCATTGTTCCCCCATCCAACACCAGGATACCCGTATACTTGGAGCCGCCATTTACTATTGATTGCCCGTTGATATGGACCTCGTTGCCCAAAGCCTTTCCGTCCATGTCCAGCGTGGCATTTGTTACATAAACCGCACCCTTGCCGAACGCATTGACGCAGTTTGCGACAATCGTACCTCCGCTCAAAGTTGTTTTTCCAGTATACGTGTTACCCTCGTTTCCGTAGTAATAGGTTCCTTCATACGTTAGGTTCACACTGGAACTGCCAGTAATGGCAGAGTATACGTTTCCGCCTGTAATGACAACGCTTGTGTCCTTGACGCTTCCTTGAGAAAGAGAGCCCGCCGATATGGTCAATGTTTTCGCCTTGATGGCTCCGTCCAATACCACGTCTCCGTCTACTGAAAGGTCACCATTGTATGCTGACCCGCCGACAATGCTACCACCGTGCGCCACAATGGTGTTGGTGACAGCATAGCCGTGAACATCCAGAATGCCGGAGGCCAAGGTAATACTTCCTGTGCCGAACGCACGGACATGGCCGCCATGTATTATCCCCCCATTCACCACGGTGCCGCCGCTATACGAATTATCACCCGCCAGAGTGATGTTGGAATCATGCCCCACGGTTATAGAAGCCGTGCCTTTCATGGTGTTTTTTATGGTGCCGTTGTAGATTGTTGTGTGCCTCGTATCAAGCGCATCGCCGCCTATCGAACCACCCAAAATGGTTAGATCGCCGACATATTGGGAGAAACCTTTCAAAACGGCGTCCCCTTTGACATCAATGACATTTGAAAGTGAATATGATTTCAAATCCAAAGTGCCGCCTGTCACAGTAATGGAACCGGTGCCATTAGCGGTTGAGGAGTCTGCGGTCAGCGTGCCGCCCTCCACGTTGATGGTCCGCAGTGTCACGCCGTGGTTGGAAGCCACAGTATTGATGCCGCTGACAGTGGCTGAGGTGCCTGTTGTCAAAAGGTAGGTGGTGTAGTCCACCTCGCCCCCGGTACCCGCTATGCCGCTGCTTTCCAATGTCAAGCTGCGGCTTCCATGCGTGAGGATTGCTCCCTTATCCACGAATGGCCCATTGACAATCGTGGTGTAGTAGTAGGTTTGCCGGGTAAAGCCGCTGGCGCCCTTGTTTCCCGCCACATCAACATGTGTGGCGGCCTCGGTCGTCAGCGTCAAGGCGCTGGCGTCGAAACGGCCCTGCAGGCTGATGGAGGCAGAGTTGTTGATGGCACCGGTCAACTTGTAGGTGTATCCGCTTGAGACCGTGATGCCGGATGCAGAACGATAGATGATATTGTTGGAGAAACCGTCGGCCGCAATGTTGAGGGTGCCTCCGTCCAGCGTCACGCTGCCGGTGCCCAGTGCATCCTTGTGCTTGATTGTCAATGTGCCGCTGCTGATGGTTGTCCCCCCGGTATGGCTGTTGGCATTGGTGACATATACGCTGCCGGTGGTGGTCAGGGCGGTGGAGCCGCTCATCACTGCATTCAGCGTGCCGGAACTCGCCGAAACCGTCGCGTTTTTGATGCTGCCGCCCACGCTCGCGGAACTGGTGACATTCACCTTTCCACCCGTGGCATTGAGCACATCCGTGGAAGTGTCCACCGTCAACGTTCCATACAGCACATCGATTTCCTCAAGCGTGGCTCCATGCTGTGATGTCACTCGCTTGATAGCGGAAACAGTGGCGCTATGGCTGCTGCTGTTCAACAGGTATGAGGTGTAGTCAATCGTTCCCGGTGAGTAAGCCTTGCCGTCGTCGGAGAGCGTGAAGGTCTCCCCGGAACGCTTGTTGTGGGAGAATGTGGCGCCTCCATCCACCGTTGTTCCCTTGGCAACTGTTGAATAATAGACGTTGTTCCAGTAATACCCGCTTGATCCTGTGTTGCCTTCCGTGTCTACGCGGGTGCTCGTTTTTTGGCTAAGGGTGAGATTGGAAAGGTCAAAGCTCCCCTTCAGGGTCAGCGTGCCGGTATTTTGGATGGTGCTTTTGATTGCATGCGTGTAGCCGGTGGCAACAATGAGGGAGCTGTTGCCGCTGGATGTTATGGTGTTCGAAAACCCGTTCGCGGCAATTTCCAGGATGCCGCCGGACAAGGCCACCGAACTGCTTCCAAGGGCGGCTCCGTTGGAGATGCTCAATTTCCCTCCGGTTATTTCCGTTCCCCCGTAATATGTGTTGGCATTGGTGACAGACACATTCCCGCTGGTAGTGAGGGATGCCGAACCGCTGATGCTTGCATTCAATGTACCCGCACTGGCTGTCACAGCGGCGCTTTGAATGCTGCCGCCCACACTCGAGGATGTGGTGATGTCCACTTTGCCCCCGGTCACGTTCAGTGCATCTGTGGCGGCATCCACAGTCAGCGTGCCTTTCCTCACGACTATGGATTCCATCGTACCGCCATGCTGGGAGGCAAAACTCTTAATGCTAGAAACAGAGGCCACCACATCATTTGTATTCAGATAGTAAGTGGAATAACCAGCGGTTCCGCCGGACTCGGCATGACCATCACTTCCCAGGGAAAAATACAGACCGGGACATGATGTGTGGGTAATGATGGCACCGGAATCCACAGTATTCCCTTGAGATACCCTCGCGGCATACACATTCAACAGGAGGAATCCGTCAGTTCCGGAACTTCCGGCAGCATCCACATATATGCCTTCCCTTTTGGTAAGCGTTAACGCGGAGATGTCAAAGTTTCCGCTAAGAGACAAGGTTCCGGTGTTTGCGATGGCTCCGGGCAGGGCGAACGTATGGCCGGGATCCACTATCAGCATGCTGTCTCCGCTGGCTACGATGGCGTTGGCAAAACCATCGGCTGCAATCGCCAAACACCCTCCTGCCAGATTCACTTGTCCGGAGCCCAATGCCTGCCCCTGCGTGACGGTCAAGATTCCCCTTGTAATGCTGGTTCCTCCCGTATAGCTGTTTGCCGAATTCACGGTAACGCCACCGCAGCTGGACAGGTGGCTGGTTCCGCTGATTTCCGCTTGTATGGTTCCAGCCTTCGCAACAACCTCGGTGTCATGAATGCTGCCGCCCAATGTGGCTCCAGCGGTAAGGCTGATTGTTCCGCCCTCCGCCTTCAGGGTGTCGGTTGACGTGTCGAAGATCAGCGTTCCCCCGGTCACCTTAATTTCATTGAGCGTGGCTCCGTGCTGGTTTTCCGCAATGTCCAGAATGGCAGACACGGAAACCTCATGTCCTTCTCCAACGGTGTATTGGCCGTAATTCACCGCGCCGCCGTTGTAGGCCATGCCGTTGCTTGCAAGGGTAAACACCTCTCCCGGCCGCCCGCTATGTGTAATGATAGAGCCGGCATCCACAGTACCGCCTTCTGCTATGGTGACGGCTTCCGCGTTGCCTATATGGAAGCCGCTGTCGCCATATCGGCCCATGACATCCACGTGTGTGGATACACCTGCCGCGATGGGAAGGGATGACGCATCGAACGTGCCGCACAGCTCCAGTGTTCCGGTGTTGGCAATGACTTCTTTAACAACCAGGCTGCGGCCGTCCGCAACAACAATGCCGCTTTGCCCTTCGGTTGTAATGGTGTTGGCGAATCCGTCCGCATCAATGACGAGGGTGGCACCGGAAAGCCGGATGCCGCCTTTCCCCAGCGCTTCCTTGGCGCATACCCTGAGCGTGCCGCCGGTGGCAACGGTGCCTCCCGTATATGAGTTGACGGTATTGATCGTCAGGCTCCCGTCACCGCTCTTGGTGAGAGATGTCGCCCCGCCCAGGCAGCCCGCGCCATCCCAGGTATAGTCGTATCCGGCGGAGTTGTTCACCAGCACGCTCTTGGGTGCCAGGCCTCCCTCCAACTGGATAACACCGGCCCCGCGGTCCGCGAATACGACATCGATGCCGTCCTTGTACACATAGCCGTATTCGCCTTGCCCCCAGTTCCTGTCTGCCGCGTTCCACCGCATGCCGGCATTGCCGTGCCAAGTGGCGGTTGTCAATTCGGGCACATCGGTGGGTGCCTGGAAATACAGCACTTTATCCCGCCAGCTCAATGCGGTATTATCTCCCGGCAAGCTCCATTCCACCTTGCCGGAAGCTAACGCAAACAGCGCATATTCACGCCCCGGTTCCACCGTGCCGTCTCCGTCTATCTTCACAGTCAAGGTGCCCTTCTGATAGAAGTTCCCCTTCAATGTCACAACGGCATCCGTCAGGTTCGCCGCACCCACCGTGAATGACAGCACGCTGTTATCCTCCATGTTTACGGCGGATGCTATAATGCTGTTCACTCCTTGCATATCCAGCGTGGTGCCGGCATTGAACGTCAATGCGTACCCGCTGTGATTCAATGTGCCGTCCTGCAGGCGCACAGTGGCGGCAGAATTAGCGGCCACTGTTATGCCGTATCCATAGTAGCTGGCCCCGTCTTCCACGCGCAGGCGTCCTCCGTACAGATTGGTCAGCAAATACACACTTGACGCCCGTGAACGTTGAAGCTCCAGGTCCGTGTAGTCCGCTTTCAAATCTTCCAAGTCCTGTTTCGCATATTTGCCGCTGAACACAATATCGCCCGTGGCCTTTCTCGTTACGCCGTATTTGTCTGTATATGCAGCGTTGAAAGAGACCGTTCCTTTGCTGCCGGTGGCATACAATGTGTCGTAGAAGATGATGCTTTGGCCCTCACCGGCAGCTAATGTCAGGGTGGAGCTATCATTTGCATATATGCTGCGCAGACAGTATGTTCCATTTTGATTCTGGTAGTTTCCCCGGAACACCACGCTTTCATTATCCGATATGGTGATGGTGCTGTTTCTTTCTCCGTAAATCGCGCCGCCGTACGCGGAAGAAGAGGTGGAGGCGGCGGAGTTGCCGCTGAATTCCACGCTTCCGTTGCCAGACAGGGTGATGGTGCTGTTGGAATAACCGTAAATCGCGCCGCCGTACGCGGAAGAAGAGGTGGAGGCGGCGGAGTTGCCGCTGAATTCCACGCTTCCGTTGCCAGACAGGGTGATGGTGCTGTTGGAATAACCGTAAATCGCGCCGCCGTACGCGGAAGAAGAGGTGGAGGCGGCGGAGTTGCCGC
>JAKSOT010000044.1 GCA_024405455.1 Akkermansia sp.
GGTGCCGCCCTCACCGATGGTGAGCGTGTTGGTGATGACGCCGTTGCCGCCGCTGTGCCGGGTGGTCACCGTGCCGTCCGCAACCGTGAGTTCGCTCAGGACAATGGCGGAACCCAGGTTCAGCGTGCCGCCGTCCTGCACACCCATGGTGCCGGTGTAAAGGGTCTGGCCGTTCACCGTGGCGGTGCCGCCCTCACCCACGGTCAGGTTGCCCGCGCCGGAGAGGGAGGTGATGGTCATGTCGGCCCCGGTCACGGTGAGGGTCTGGTCGGCAGAGATAACCACTGCCGCGGCGGCGGTGTCCGCCTGGACATTCATGTTGCCCTGGGCGGCAATCTGGCTGGTGACGTTGAGAGCGCCTGCGCCGGTTACAGTCAGGTTGGAGCCTTGTGCAATGGAAATTTCCTTGGCGGCGAGGGTCTGGCCGTCCGCCACGTCAATGCTGTAACCGTCCGCGGTCACGCTCACGTTGCGCGCGGTCACGGACTCTGTCACGCTCACCTGCTTCCAGTCGTTGGTGCCGAAAATGGCATCGGACCCAGCGGAGAAGTTTTGCTCTGCGGCCTCGCCGTCATGCCACACGGCACTTGCCCAGGTGTGGTTTGCCTCCGTGCCCTGCCACGTGTACTCGCCGATCTCCGGCAGGGTGGCCACCACGCTGTAGCCGATGTTGTCTATGCCCACGAAGGTGCCGGTACCCAGGGTTTCCGTGAGCTCCAGCTTCACGGTGTAGGAGGATGCAGAGGAAAGGTCAAGCGTTGTTTCGCCGGCCAGGGTTACGGCAATCCTGCCGTCGCCCACGCCGTGGTGCGTGCCGCCCTCATTGTTGAAAAGGTAGCCGGTGTAGGTGGCAGTGGAGCCGCCATCCGTCGTCACCGTGGCGGTGAAGGTCACATCACCGGTCCAGGAGGCGCCGGTGCCCTGCCAGGCGCCGCTGGCGTTGAACAGGCCCACGGAAAGAGACATGCCGGAGATGCTTTCCACGGCATCCAGGTTGGAGTAGCTCATTTCCATCGTCCAGGGCGAACCGTTACCCACGTTCGAGTTGGGGGTGAGCAGGGTTGCCAAGCCGCCCGCCGCGCCGCTGGTCTGCAGGCTGACCGTGCTGCCGGGGTTGCCGGTCACGTACAGGGCCGTGACGGATGAGCTGGGCATGGTAATCACGTCCGTGTTGGCAAAGGCGTTGGACGTGGTGACGCTAGTAGCCGAACCCTGGTTGCAGTTGGCGAACGTGGTCGTCAGCGTGGTTTCAGTGGTTGCAGCCTGGGCGTGGGAGAGAGTGAATCCCACGGCAGTGATGGCGGCGATGAGGGCCGCGTGGAGAGTAGCATTGAGGTGTAATTTCATGTCTACTTGATGTTGTTGTTGTTCTTATTCTTGTTTTGTTTCGTATGGAACGAAAGGCTGGCGGGTGTACACGGGCACACCCCTGCATGCGCGTATGATACACCCGCCCCCGCAAAAGGCAAGCCAAAAATTTTCAAAATCCCCCGAATTTTCAGCCATCAAGGCTCAAATTCGGCGGAATTCAGCAAAAAAGCGATTTAGAAGCCAAGCGCCGCAGGTGGGGTGGCTGCTCTCATGGGTCCGCTGCCACCAATGACAGAAAAAGGCCCGTCTGGCAGCATGCCAGACGGGCCTTGGTAATCTTGTGCCGAAGGCACCTAACTTACAAAATCGTCAATTGTAAATCGTAAATTGTAAATTAGTTGTGCTTGCGGCGCCTTGCCGCCAAGGCGGCAAGCGCAAGCAGGCTCAGCGTGCCCGTGGTGGGTTCCGGAACGGAGCTGAACTTCTGCAGGCCGAAGCCGTCGGTCTCGTTGAACACGATGTTGAAGTCGCCCTTCAGCTCGTAGTCGCCATCGGCGGCAACGCGGGAGAACACGCTGTCGTACCAGGCATCCTCGCCGGTCGGGCCCTCGTAGACAAGCTCATGCCCGTCCGCGGCATTGATCAGCCAGAAGCAGGAGCCGATTGCCAAGCCGTCCAGGGTCTGGAGCGTGGTGCCGTCCAGCGCGATGTTCTGGCCCATGGTGAGCGTGCTGCCCACGTGCAGGGCCTTCTCCTGGCCGTTGACGAGCAGTGCGGAGTCGTCGGCCATCACCAGGTTGGCGAGCAGCGTGCCGCCGCCGGCAGCCAGCTCTTCCGTGACGGTGACCGTGATTTCCTCGCTCGTCTGGTTGTCGAGGAGCTCCACGGCGGAGTCCGGGCCGACGGTGATGTTCGCCACCTCCACGGCATCTTCCATGCCGTTGAGCGTGAGCTTGCCGCCCTGCACGTTGGTGATTTCTTCAACGGTCAGCCAGTTGGAGACGGTGACGTCCCCGTCGGTGATCTTGGTGATGCTCTGGGCGGACACCACCATGTCGGTGTTGTCCAGGGAGTAGGCGGCATCATCACCCTCGTTGTAGACGGCAACGCCGATGCTATCAGAGGAGAGCTTGACGCCTTCGAGCTCCAAGGATTTGCCGAAGTTTACTATGGATTCGGAAGCGATGCCGACATCCGAGGCATCCAGAGCCTCGCCCGTCACAGTGGCCATGCCGGTCACGTTGATTTCAATGCCGGAGCCGGCCTGGTCCACATCGAGCGTGCCGGACGCCACCTCGACTTTGGTGGTGTAGTGGCCGGAGTTGGCGATGTCGGAGATCTTCACCGTACCGTCGTTCACGTAGAAGGTGTCGTAGTCGACATCTCCCTCGCGCACGATGATGCGGCCATCGCTCTTCAGGCCGTACGACTGGTCCTGCCAAGTGACGGAGCCGGCGGAGGTGCCGCCGTTGACCACCTGCACAAAGGCTTCACTCTCGCCGATGTAGTAGTTGTCGCCCTGCGTAACCTCGCCGTCCAGGCCGTAGTGTGCGATACCGCCGCCCTGCTGGGAGAAGGCATCGCCGAGCGTGGCATAGCTGATGGTCACGTCACCGTGGTTGACGACAGCCGCCAGCAGGTTGACATTGTCGAACTCGGCGGAGGCGTGCTCGTTCACGGTGATGGCGGAGGCGGTGACCTCGCCGTGGAACACCGTGGTGAACTCATCCGTGCCGTTGCCGACAATCAGGTTGAGGGTGCCTGCGTTCAGCTCGATATCGGCGCCCACTTCCGTGGCGTCGCCGTAGAACTTGAGCGTGGAGGTCTTGCCCACTCCGCTGGCCTGGAAGGCGCCGGACCAATCGGAGACATCACCGGAGAAGACGTATGTCTGGTTGTTGGCGCCGTTGGCCATCGTGTAGACGAAGTCGCCCTCGCCCTTCACGCCGCCGACGAATTCAATGGTCTTGTTGGAAGAGCCGTTGTTGACCGTCAGGCCATCGCCGGCGAGCTGCACGGCCGCATTGATGACCAGGCCGTCGTTGCTCAGCCAGCCGGTCACGCCGTCCAGTTCAACGGTGGAGCCGGCGCGTCCCAGGGCCGCGATGTTCAGGTTGGTGGCATTGCCGTTGTTGGAGACCTTCACCGTGCCGGTCCAGTCATCAGCGAGCGCAACGCTGCCCAGGTCGTACGTGCTGCCCAGGTCGTACGTGCCCTCACCGGAGAGCTCCACGTCTGCCAGGGGAGAGTAGCCCAGGGTCTTGCCGTCCTTAATCTCCACGAAGCCCTTGTCATCCCCGGTGGAGTACACGCCGGAGGAGAGGTCGTCGTCCACAATCAGCTTGGCGCCGTCCGCCAGCATCACGGCTGCGGTGGCGGAAGCCTCATGGATGGTGCTCACGTTCGCCTCGCCCTCGTTGACGTAGAAGGCGCCGAGGCTGATGGTGCCGCCGGCCTTGCCGGTGGTGGCATCGTAGTCCACGCTGTAGCCGTCCAGCAGGATGACGCCCTCATCGCCCACGGACACGTTGGCGAAGTTGGAGCTGACGAGCTGGACCTCGCCGGTGTACTTGGCGAAGCCGTTGGCGGTTGCGGGACCGTCGGGATTCTCAAAGTAGGCGATTTCACCCTCCTGGTGTTCGATGTCGCTCACGTCGAACCCGCCTGCGAGCACAATCGTGCCGGCCTGCAGGTCGATGGCGTCGCTGATGTAGTTGCCGTCGCCGGCCAGGATGAGCGCGCCCTCGCCGGTCTTGGTGAAGGTTCCGGTCAGGCTGGAGTTCACGGTGAGGTCGGTGGTGGTGTCGAACGTGATACCGTGGTCGCCGGGGGTGAGAGCCGCGCTGAAGGTGGCGCCGCCCTCGGCGGTGGAGCCAATGGTGATGTCATCTGCCAGCTTGATGGTGCCGGTCACGTTGCCGCCCGCCAGCACGATGTCGCCGGACATGGAGGTGTCGTTGAAGAAGTGCAGGGTACCCTGCTGCACCTTGATGGTGCCGGCGGTGACGGTGGTGTTGCGCAGACCGAAGAGGTTCTCGCCCGTCTTCACCAGCGTGTGGCCGGCGAGGTCCAGGGAGGTGGCGCTGTAGCCCGGCCCCAGCAGGTAGAAGTTGCCGGTGCCGCCCACGGTGGAATCGTCCGTCAGCTTGATGCCGGTGGTCTGCATGCTGCCGTCGCCGATTGCAGCACCGGTGTTCACCAGGCTGCCGCCGTTGAGGGTGAAGACGTAGGTGAGGTCAGCCGCGCCGTTGAGGTCAACGGTGCCGCCCTCGTTGACGGTGATGGTCTTGTCCGGGTTGGGCACGGTGTTGCCGCCGTTGAAGGCGCCCAGGGCTTTCTTCTTGTTGCCGCCGGTGAACTTCACGGTGCCCTTGTCCACCACCACGTTGCCCGTGTAGGAGTCGTCTCCCTGCAGGCTGATGGTGTGCCCGTCCGCGGAGAAGGTCAGGGTCTTGCCGGTGGCCGGACCCGCGACACTGGTGAGGGTGATGTCCTCGGTGGCCAGCACGGTGGCGGATTCCGCCGCGGAGGCCATGGACAGGGCCACGGAGGCCTCGGCATCCATGGTGATGGTGGTTCCCGTGGCGTTCAGGACCACGGAGGCGACGTCCGCCTCGTGCTGTTCCGCAATCGCCTGGGCGGCGGTGAAGCTCACCTCGCCATCGTTGTTCACGTAGAGGGTGGAATAGTTCGTGCCGCCGCTGAGAGTGGCGTCGCCGGTGGCGGCGTCAACCTGCACCTGGCTGCCCCTGTAGTTGAAGGTGGCGCCGGTGAGCGTCAGGGTGCCGGAGGTGATGTCCACCACGTCGAGCGTGCCGGCCGTGTTGGCGAAGCCGCTGCCTTCCGCAATGCCGGGGCCGCCCTCGTACTTGGTGCCGCCGTCCACCTCAAGGTCGCTGAGGTCGTAGGTGCCGACGAGGCTGAGGGAGCCGGCCTGCAGGTCGATGGTGTTGCCGATGGCGTTGGAGTTGCCGGTCACGGCGGTGGAGCCGCCGGTGATGCTCAGGGTGCCGTCGGTGCCGATGGTGAGGGCGTGCAGCTCTCCGGTGCCGGAGATGTCAACCGTGCCGGCCTGGATGTTCAGGCCCTCGGCCTTGGTCTCGCCCGTGAAGTGGAGGTCGCCTTCACCCTGCTTCACCACCACGGAGGCGGCGCTGTGGTCGGAGCCGTTGATGGTCAGCTTACCGATGGTGAGCTCGCCCGCTTTCGCCACGTCGATGGTCACGCCGTTGCGGCGGACGTCCAGCACGTCGATGTTGTTCTGCACGCCGGAGGCGGTGATCTTGCAGCCGAAGGTGTTGAAGCCCGCGGAGCCGCCCTGCTTGGTGGAGGTGATGGTGGAGTAGCCCTGCATGTTGACGTCCGTCACCATGGTGGCGCTGTTGCCTGTGGACTGGTTGAGCTCCAGGGTGGCCAGCTTGCCCTCCTCGCCCTTCATGGTGAGGCTCGCCACGCACTGGTTCTTGCTGCCCCAGCCGAAGGCGTCGTGCTCGCCCACGATGCGCATGATGCCGCCGGCGTTGATGGTGAGCGCGCCGGTGATGAAGCCGTTGACGCCGCTGTGGGTGGTCTCCAGCACGCCCTTGTCATTGATGACAATGTTCACGTTCATGTTGCCGGAGGTGACGCGGTAGGTGGCGTCCTGCACGGTGACCGTGGCGCCCGCGTGGTCCACCTGGAACACGCCTGTGCCGGTCACGCCCTCCAGCGTGACGGCGTCCGTCTTCACATAGAACTTGGTGGTGTCCGTCACGTCACCGGCGGTGAAGTAGTAGTTGCCGCCCTCTTCTCCCGTGACAATGTCACCGGTGGTGGTGGTGGCCTGGAAGCCGGTGCCCGCCGTGGCGCCCTTGATGATGTAGTAGGAGGAGCCGGAGGTCTTCTTGAAGCCCTGCTGGTTGGTCACATCCGTCCAGGTGGCGGAGCCTTCCTCCTTCAGCGTGTAGTTGTTGGCGTTGGATGTATCGAACGAGTAGGTGCCGTTCAGGGTGACGGTGCCCGCATTGTTGACGATGGCGCCCGTCAGGCCGAAGGAGGATGCGCCGTCCACGCCCAGCGTGAGCACGCCGTAGTTCTGCACGCCGGAGAGCGTGCCGGTCACGGCCTTCACCGTGGCGGTGGTGTTGGCGGGAGTCTTGCCGGCCGTGTACGGCTGCGTGCTCAGCAGGATGCTGCCCGTGCCGTTGCCCGCCGTGATATCGTCAATGGTCAGCGCGGCGAACGTGCGGTCCTGACCCCAGAAGTTGCCGCCGGAGATGCGCACCGTGGCGCCGTCCTTCACGGTCACCTCGGAAATCCCGGCGGTCACGGGGTTGCTGCCCTCGGCGGTGATGTTCACCTGGCCGTGCTCGTCATCCGTCAGGACAGAGCCGGTCTTGCCGCTGTCCGTGTAGAACCAGTCGCCGCCGGTGTTGCCGCCGTTCCAGGAGACAGTGCCGTACGTCTGCGGCAGGGTGAAGCCGACCGCGGAGATGGCGGCGATAAGCGCCGCCCTGAGTTTGGTATTGATACGTAACTTCATATCGGTTGTTTTTAGTGAGAATTTTGGTTAGAAATGTCACCAGGGGTACACAGTACCCCCATACGGGAGCATTCTAGCAAATCCGGGGTACGGGAGCAAGACAAAATTTTTCCTTTTCGCACGCCCGCGCGAGGAAATCGACGCTGTGTATCGAAAATGCGAGGTTTATTTTTTGCCACGCCCGTTCCTTCCATCACTCCGCCGACCATGCGGAATCCGGTATTTCCGCGCGCGGCGTGTCGGGGCCTTCCCACTCCAGTTTGACCTTGCCGGGAGCGTCCTCGCCCTGCACGATGGTGAAGTCGATGGCGTGGGGCCCGGCGGCCAGGGGGATGCCGCGCTTGCCGGTGGAGGAGGCAATGGCCTCGTCCGCGTTGATGGCGGCGGACTCGTTGACGGTGGAGCCGGGCTTGTAGTTGAAATCGGCGTCAATGAGCTGGAAGCGGTGCATGCGGAGGTAGGCCTTGGAGCCGTCCACCCGGTCCAGGGTGAGGTAGAAGTGCCACACGCCGTCCGCAGGGATGTTGATGAAGCCGCGGAAGTTGGTGATGCTCTTGGCGGGCAGCTCCGCGGCGGCGGGGCTGGGCACGGTGGATTTCACGGCTGCGGCCAGGGCGGGGGCGGGCAGGGTGTCGAACTCCGGCACCCAGGGGCACGCGAGCCCCTCCACGCGGCGGCATTTCAGGCCGGGCGCGGCGGGCTTGGCCTCGTCCGCGGGCACGTTCAGGGAGTCGTATGAGCGGCTGCCGGCGCAGGCGTTGTTGCGGGCGCCGGCGGAGCTGTCGCGCGTGTAGTCGTACGCGCGGCGGTTGTAGAGCGCCAGGGCCTTGAGGCGCGGCTGCATCTGGGAGAATTTGGGAGCGAGGTTGTGCTCCTCGTGCGGGTCCGCCGCGGTGTCGTAGATTTCAAAATCCTCGTTTCCGGTGGAGATGTTGCAGCGGATGGCCTTGAGGGTCTTGCCGCCGGGGGCCTGGAAGAAGAGGACCTGCTGCTCGCCGCGCTGGCGGTTGCGCTTGTTGTCCGCGTAGTCCCGGTACACGGGCATGCCGCCGCCGAAGTTGTACTCCGTGTAGACGGTGTGCGGCTGCACGCCCTTCTTCTTGCCCTTCAGCACGGGCAGCAGGGATACGCCGTCGCAGCGCATCGGAACGGGCACCCCCGCCAGCTCCGCGAACGTGGCCATCCAGTCCTGGAACTGGCTGGGCGTCTTGTCTTTCAACCCGCCCTTCACGATGCCCGGCGCGTACACCAGGCAGGGCACGCGCAGGCCGCCGTCCCACACGTCGCGCTTGATGCCGTCCGCCCCGCCGTAGCTGCGGAAGAAGGCGGGGTTCTGCGCGGGCGCGGGGTGGCCGGGGGATGTCCCCGCGGCGCCGCCCTCGTTGTGCGGGCCGTTGTCGCTCAGGAAGACGATGAAGGTGTTCCTGTCAATCTGGAGCTTGCGGCAGGTGTCCACCAGGTCGCCCATGGCGTCGTCCACGCGGGTGATCATGGTGGCGTGGCGCTGCTCGGCTTCCAGGATTCCCTGCTCGTTGCCGAGGGCGCGGGCCTGGTCCTTCCATTCCGCGGTGTCGGCGAGATGCTTCACGCGGGGGTCGATGAAGGAGTCCCATCTGCCCTTGGCGGTGTTGATCATCTGGCCGGGCTTGCCGAGCCATTTGACGCCGCCCTTGGGGTACGGCGCGGCGGGGATGGCCAGGCGCGCGTGCGGCGCTATGAGCGTGAGCGCCACGAAGAACGGCTGCTTGGGATGCGCCGCCCGGTGGTCCTGTATCCACTTCTTGGCGCGCGCCGTGAACAGGTCCGTGCTGTAGCAGTTGTCCAGGTCCTTGGTGATCATGTCCTCCATGTCCCAGATGGCGTTGGCGTGCATGTCCGGGTCCGCGTTGTTCTCCTCCTTGGGATAGTGGCGGTGTCCGGCGATGTGGTTGTGGTAGCCGAAGAAGTAGTCGAACCCGCGCTTGGTGGGCCAGGCCGCGGCGGTCTTGGGCGTGCCGCCGCCCTCCGCGCCGCCGCCTATCCCCCACTTGCCGATGAGCGCCGTGGCGTACCCCGCCTCACGCAGCACCGTGGCCAGTGTGTGCGAGTTCTCCAGCGCGGCGTCGAAACTGTTGTTGCGCACCACCTCCGCATGCCCCTGGTGCACGCCGGAAAACAGGGAGGCGCGCGCGGGCGCGCACACTGGCGCCGCCGTGTAGTGCCGGCTCAGCAGCGCCCCCTTCTTGGCCATGTCCGCCAGGCGCGGCGTGGGTATCGCAGGGCCCTTGCCCGTCAAATCCGGGCAGAAGGACAAATCGCCCCACCCCATGTCGTCCACCAGCACCAGGATGATATTGGGCTTCGCCGGCGCATCCGCACCGTGCGAAACACCGCCCAACACCAGCAGACCCATGATTGCAGCCGTGAAAAACCTGAACATGAGCCTATCCTACCCCATGCCGGGGCGGTCTGTCAATTGATTTGCGCCTTCTCGGGTGTCAAATCCTCATTGACGATAACGAGCCACTTCCCGTCCGTGGCGCATTTGGCCATGGGCAGCTGGGGCACCAGCTTGGCCAGCACAAACGGCGAGCGCGCGGGGTTGAGGAAGTGGTGCAGCTGCTGCGCCCTCTCCGTATCGCCAATCACGCGCTCCAGAATGTAGCCTAGGCGCTGCAGGCTCGCTAGCGTCACATACCGCTTGAGCGCCGCCGGCAGCTTGGCGAAGTTGCACTGCGGCAGCAAATCCCGGATGACGGGCACCACCGCCGCCAGCCCGCCCAGCGAAACGGCGTGCTGAACCAGCGTGCATACTGTGTACTCCGGGCTGCTCACCACCACGGTGCCGCGCTGTGTGGGCAGCGTGCGGGTGAGGGAAGGGGCTATCCGCCCGCGCATTTCCCGCTTGGCGATGAATTCCACCGGCACGCCGCCAGATATGGTGCAGCGCGGCCGCGGGGTGGAGGTCATCACCGTGAAGCCCTGCGTGGATTCGGGGCAGGCCACCCCGTACATGGCCGCCGCATCGTACAGCGCCACGCAATACGGCTTGCGCAGGTAGGCCATCAGCTCCCCTATGTATTCCGCGGGCGGCATGTTCCCCGTTTCCCGGTACTCCTGCGGCACCAGCAGGTAGAACCCCTGCCAGGCGTGGATGGTCAGCCCGCTCTTGCATGTGACAAAAAGACCGTGTTTCTTCATTGAGGGCGATGTTGCCGGAAACGCCGCACTCAATTCCTCCATAGTGAAGCTTATGCGCCCGCGCTGGGCCTGCCTCGCTATCCAACTCTTTACGGTTTTCTTAAGCATTTTCGGTTGCGAAATGATACACAAATCATTCTTTTTTGCAAGAAGAATATCACGCGAATTTACCAAATAATGCGTTGTATTTTGTGCAACGGCGTGTGCAAGATATATTTTGCTACACGCTTACAGTAAAGCGTATGCGAATTTGACGCACAGTCTCATTCCGTGTGCCGCGCAGTTGCGTTGCAGGGCGGTTCCCAATCACGGCATATTCCTTGCATTCCGCGCCGTTCGGGCGTATAATGGGCGCGTACATGAAGAAGCGTCGCGTCGTCATCCTCGGTTCCACAGGCAGCATCGGCACCAGCGCCCTCAAGGTGGCGCGGGATATCCCGGAGCGCATGGAGGTGGTGGGCCTGGCCGCCCATTCCAACATCCACAAGCTGGCGGAGCAGGCTCGCGAATTCGGCGTGAAACACGTCTGCATCTTCAACGAGTCCAAAGCCGCCGAGCTGGAGCGCATGCTGCCGGGCGTGGCCGTGTACACCGGGCTGGACGGCCTGTGCGAGCTGGCGCGCCTGGAGGGGGCGGACATGGTGCTGGTGTCCATCATCGGCACGGCGGGGCTCAAGCCCACGCTGGAGGCCATTGATGCCGGCAAGGACCTAGCCATCGCCTCCAAGGAAATCCTGGTGATGGCGGGCGAGGTGGTGATGCAGCGCGCGGCGGAGAAGGGCATCAGCGTGCTGCCCGTGGACAGCGAGCACAACGCCATCTTCCAATGCCTGCAGGGCAACCGCGGCGGGGCGGAGGCCGTGAACCGCCTCATCCTCACCGCCAGCGGCGGCCCCTTCCGCACCTGGCCCGCGGAAAAGCTTTCAGAGGTCACCCTGGAGCAGGCCCTGGCACACCCCACCTGGAAGATGGGACGCAAAATCACCATCGACTGCGCAACCCTCTTCAACAAGGGCCTGGAGATGATCGAGGCCCGCTGGCTCTTCAACATCCCCATGGAGCGCGTGGATGTCATCGTCCACCCCCAGAGCATTGTCCACTCCCTTGTGGAGTACCGCGACGGCTCCATCCTGGCCCAGCTGAGCAGCAGCGACATGTGCTTCCCCATCCAATACGCCGTCACCTGGCCGGACAGGATTGAGAACTCCCTGCCGCACCTGGATTTGGCGGCGCTGGCCAGCCTGAAGTTCGAAGCCCCGCGGTGGAACGATTTCCCCGCGCTCAACCTGGCCCGCCAGGCCGGGCTCACCGGCGGCACCATGCCCGCCATGTTCAACGCCGCCAACGAGGTGGCCGTGCAGGCCTTCATCGATGGTCGCATCTCCTTCCCCGGCATCTGGCAGACCGTGGAGAAGGCCCTCTCCAACCTCTCCCCGCGCCCCTACCACGGCCAGCTCTCCATCATCCTGGAGGACGACGCCGCCGCGCGAGAGGAGACCAGCAGGCTCATCTAGGCTCACGCCAGCTTGCCGCGTTGCAGCTTGCCTGAACCGGTGCGGGGCAGGGGCTCCTCCCGGTAGCAGAATATGCGCGGCACCTTGTGCGCTTCCAAATTACGGCGCAGATAGGCCGCGAGCTCCTCGTCCGCAGGCCTGGGCACGCCTTCCGCCGGCACAATCCACGCCTTCACCACCTCCCCCAATATGCCGTCCGGATCCGGTGCCGCCACGCAGGCGCACTCTTTTACGGCGGGGTGGCGGGCCAGCACGGCATCCACTTCATCCGGGGACACCTTCTTGCCGCCCACATTGATGAGCTCCTTGATGCGCCCGGAGAGGTGGAGGTAGCCGTCCGCATCCATGTACCCTTGGTCGCCCGTGCGGAAATACGGCCCGTGGAAACACTCCGCATGCGGCACGTTCATGTAGCCGGCGGTCACATGGGCGCCGCTCACGCAGACCTCCCCCACCTCGCCCGGCTGCAGTTGTCTGCCGTCCTCGCCGAACACCGCTATCCGCGTGTTGGGAGAGGGCTTGCCCACGGTGTCCAGGTGGTCGCGTTCCGCATGGAATTCAATAAAGGCGGAGCGAGATGCCTCCGTGAGCCCGTAGTGCATGCAGAGACGCGTGCGCGGGAAGAGCTCCATGAGGCGGCGCTTTTCCTCCATGGGCAGGGCGGCGCTGCCGAACTCGATGTAGCGCAAGCCCCGCCCGGCCTCCGCCAGGCGTTCCTCACACAAGTTTTTGAGGTACATCCAGGCAGCCGGCACCATGGCAAAGCCCGTAATGCCCTCCCCCTGCAGCATCTTTACCACCTTGCGCTCGTTGGCAAAGTTGGGGATGACCACCGCAGAACCGCCCGCCAGGAACTGGCAGCGCAGGCGCCCCATGCCGAACGAGTGGCAGAGCGGCAGGGCCACAAGTTCACGGTCTTCCGCCGTGTTGCCGATAAAGGCGTTGATGTTGGCGGCGGAGGCCAGTATGTTCCCCTGCGTGAGCGGCACGCACTTGGGCTTGCCCGTGGTGCCGGTGGTGAACATGTAGTCCGCCACGGTGTCTTCCCGCGGGAAATCCCGCTCCGGCGCTTCCTCCGCTGTGTCCACCTGCCAAGCCAGCACGTGGCGCGCGCGGTACGCCGCCGTGTGCAGGGGCAGCGAGCAGGTGGGCTCCAGCACGCCCACCACTGCGGCCAGGGCTTCTTCGGACACCTTGGGGTCAACCATCAGATTGGCCACACCTGCCAGATGCGCCCCCAGATAATAGAAAATGCATTCCGCGCGCTTTTCCGCCGGCAGCAGCAGAATGCCGCCAGCATGCGGCTCCAGCGCCGCGGCTGCGCACTTGACACCGTGCCAAAGCTCGGCATAGGTGAGCGTTTGGCCGCCAATGGAGAGCGCCGGCTTCCCCGGTGTGCCTGCAGCGTGCCCCGCTACCGCCTGTACGATGGAATGCATGGCCGGCGCTGCTATTTCACCCGTTCATAGAGATCCCGCCAGGTGTCAAGCTCGCCGAAGATTTCCGCCGTGAGATTGAACCCGTGCCTCTGCTGCAGGTAGGCCACCAGCGTGAGAAACATCATGGAATCCCACTCGTCGTAGTCGCGGAACTCATCGTCTATTTTCGCCTCGCACTCCAGCTCCAGCGCCTCTGCCAACTCGTCTATGAATTCTTGCTCTGTCATCCTGACTCTAGGTTATATGAAAACAAAGGCCCTGTCAATGCTGCGGTGCATCCGCCCTGCGTTTCCTTCCCGGGCCGCCCAGCAGCTTGGGCAGGGGTTCATAGGTGGCGGGGTTGCCGGATGCACGGTGCCCCGCAGGTATATCCTGCGTGACCACGGTGCCAGCCGCCACCACACAATTATCGCCGATTGTCACACCGCTGAGGATGATGCAGCGCGCACCGATAAAACATTTCTTGCCAATGGTGATGGGACGCCCCGAACGGACTGTGCGGACCCGCCACCCCGTTTCCGGGACGTAGTTGTGCCCTTCCGAATCAAACAAAAGCGTGCCGGGGCCGATGATGGTGTACTCCCCAACCGTGATTCTGTTGTAGCACACAAGGTTGCAGCCGCTCACGCCCACATGGTCGTGCAGCTCTATTGCGGCGCCCGGTTCCAGCACGCTCATCATCACCCCGTGTTCCACCAGGGGATTGTGGTGCGTGCGCGATATCAGCGTGACATCGTTGCCCAATATGATCTCCGCCCCCTTCGCCATGCGTATGTGGGGCTTGCCATCCACAAAGCAGCCCTTGCCGAAACGCACGCCCTTCCATTTCATGGGGAGCATGGCAACAATCCCCAGCATTTTCCAAACCGCTATCTTGAGTTTTACCAGCATGAGCCTAAAGGTGTTTTCCGAATGAGGGAACATGCGGCGCCTGCCGCTTCCCCCTGCGGCATTATACATGTGTGGGCCTCCATGGCAAGATTTAAATAAAACTTGCCACGCGCGACGAGGTGACGTACAATGCAGCCGTGTCGGCACGCAATCAGGCACATTGAATCAAATATGACCTCGGAAACGAAAGACGCTATCCTGAAACACTTGTGCACACCCTTCGTGTGGCGCCTGCGCATGAAGGGCGTGGCTGTGGGCTGCGATTGCGTGGTGACCGGCGTGCCGTACGTGCGCAAAAGAAAGGGTTCCCAAATCAAGGTGGGCGACAGCGTGTTCCTGCACTCCATACGCCGGTTCAGCCCGCTGCTGCAGCACCCTGTCGCGCTCATCACGCAGCTGCCGGAGGCCTGCATCGAGCTGCACGACCACTGCGCGCTCAGCGGCTGCACCATTGAAGCCTGCAGCAAAATCACCATCGGCGAATACACCATCGTGGGCCCCGGAACGGTCATCTACGATGCCAGGGAGCACGAGTACGACCCCGAAATCGGCTGGCTGGGCCGCAGGCAGAGGACCGGCAAGCCCATCACCATCGGCAAGCGCTGCTACATCGGCATGAACTGCACCATCCTCAAGGGAGTCACCATTGGGGACGACTGCGTGATTTCCGCCGGCACGGTGGTTTCCCAAGATGTGCCGAGCGGGCACATCCTCCACGGCACCCGGCCCGCCTGCGAGCCGCTGCCGGAACACCTGCGCCAGGGTTAGGCGGGCGCGCCGCTGGAGAGGAGCTCCCGGTAGATGGCAAGCAGGGATGCCACCATGGTTTCCCCGGAGAGCGTGCGGCGGCATTCCTCCCGCCCGTACTCGCCCATGGCCTGCGCCGTTTGCGCATCCTTGGTCACGGCCAGCACGGCGCGCACCAGGCCATCCACGTCATAGGGATTGAGGATATAGCCGGATTGGCCCTCCACCACATGCTGGCAGCTTCCGCACTCGTTGGATAGTACAACGGGCACTCCCACCACGCGGGCTTCCTTCACCGCCGTGGGACCGGTGTCCGCCAGGCTCATGTGCACCAGCGCCCACGCGCTTGCCAGCGTCTCCGCCATCTCCTGGCGGTTCACCCGCCCCATGGGAATGATGTTCGGCGTCAAGTCGGGGGGGATAACGGGGTAGGGACTGGAGGGAACGCCCACCAGCTTGAGGGTGACATGCGAGAGCTCCGGGCGGGAAAATGCCTTGATGACGGTGTTCAGGTTTTTGATTGGGGCGTTGTCCCCGGAAAAGATGCAGACCGGAGATGGCGCAAGCTTCCGCTCCAGCTGGAAGAAACGCTCCTCCACGGCGTACTCGAAAAGCTTCACGTCGGCATGGGGTGCAACTTCCCGCACGCGGGAAATGGCCCAGGGGGATTCCGCCGTGATATGGCGAATGGATTTCCACACGCCGGGCTCGTACAGGCTGTGGTGGCGCACAAAGCGCGGGTAGCTTGCGCGCTGCACGCTGGTGCGCAGCGCTCCCTGCACAGAGTGCAGCTTCACCCCCCTCCTGAAATCCTTTGCGCATAGGCCGTAGCAATCCTCCGTGCCCCATGAGTGCACCAGGTCCGGTTTGATGAGTGCCAGTTCCTTCGCCACGGCCCGGCGGTCCCACAGGTAGAGCGAGTACAGGCCCAAGTTGCGTTTCATGCGCGGCAGCACATGGATGTGCTGGCCGTGCGAGGTGAAACGCAGCGGCGCGGCGGCGTTCTTGTTGAGCACCACCCAGTGGATTTCAAACTCGTCCTGGTGGGCGAACGCTTCATGCAGTGCCACCAGCCACACGCCGTAGTGCCCCCTGAATACAGGCAGCTTGTCTGTGTACAGCCAGGCCGGGAAATTGGACAATATCGCTATCTTGGGTTTCTCTGCCATAACGGGATGATTAGTTGAAATGGATTCTGGATGCCTTTGCCAGCCGCCTCATCTTGCGCTCGACCGACAGACTGCACATGCGGACACCCCAGCGCATGGCGCACAGGGTCAGCCGGCTTATCCCTGCCCAAAGGCGCATCCACAGGGTGCAGCCTTCGCCCACCACGTCTTCGCGCGCGGCGAGATCCGCCTGCCATTCCTCCGGTGGAAGAGCTGATGAGATACATGGCCACCAATCGAGAAGGGCAAAGTCGCGGAAGTACAGTTTGGCCTCGCGCGGGCAATCTTCCTCCCTGCTGAGTTCCGCGTGCCTGGCGAGCGCCATTTGGACCGCCTTGCTGCGCAGACCCCAATTGGCCACATTGTGGGAAGACGAGGCGTTGCCCTCCCAATAGCGGTACATGACGGTGGGAGTGTCGCTCATGCCCACGGCCGGATGCTTTTTCGCAAACCTGCACCAGCCTATGTTGTCGCCGAACATCTTATATCCCTCCGCAAAGAGATGGGGGTACTCCTGGATAGCCTCACGCCGCACGGTAACGCTGGATGGAAGGGTGCGCGGCGCGCCTTCCAGATACCAGTTGACGATGGAAACCTTCTCCATGCCGCAATCCGCAGGCATTAGGTCATCCGGCGCAATATCCCCCACTTTCCTCAGGGTGGATGTGAACCATACGATGTCCGGGTGGCTTTCCAGAAAGGAGAGGGCCTGCTCCAAGTGGTTCGGCAGCCAAGCGTCATCGCTGTCCAGGAAGGCAATGTATTTTCCCCGCGCCTCGCACATCCCCTGGTTTCTGGCCACGCATTCCCCGCCGTTCTCGCGCGTGATGACTCGCAGGCGGGAATCCCGCTCGCGGTCCAGTATCTCCCGCGTGTTGTCGGTGGAGCCGTCGTTCACCACCACAATCTCGAAATCCTGCATGGTTTGCAGGTATACGCTGCGCAGCGCGGTAGGAAGGAATCTTCCCGCGTTGTACGCTGGAATCACAACAGAGAAGAGGGGGGGGGCTGCGCTCATGGCTCCTTTTGGTCGATTGCTTTCTGATAGGTGGCTTTGGTTTCTGCAGCGCAGCGCTGCCAAGAGAAGTGCGCGAGCCGTTCCGCACCGCGCGCGCGCAGTTCGTTGGCGTGGTCTTGGCTCTCCAGCACCCGCTGTATGGCGGCGGCCATGGCGCCTGCATCGTCTGAGGGGAAGTAGTCCGCGCCGTTGCCGGCTATCTCCGGGAAGCAGCTTGACTTGGCGCAGAGTACGGGAGCCCCGCACGAGAAGGCTTCCAGTAGCGGCAGGCCGAATCCCTCGTACGCGGAAGGGTACACGAACGCCTGGCAGCGGTTGTACGTGATGGCCAGTTCCTCATCCGTGAACCAGCGCTGCTGCACGCGCCCACTGAGATGAAGGCTGTTTATCAGCGAAAGCTCCTCCGGGGTGAATGCACCTCCGCCTGCGCAGACGAGCTGCAGTTCGCGGTCGGCATCCGCCAGTTCGGCAAAGGCTTTTAGGAAGATGTCGAATTTCTTGTAGTCGCGGCGCCTGCCTACAAAGAGCACGTAGCGCTCCGGGAGCTCCATGGGGCGTGTGGCTGCATCTGCCGGCAGAACCAGGGAGTTGCCGTGGTGGATGACGTCAATCCTTTCCGGTTCGATGCCGGAAATGGCCACCAAATCCCTTTTGGTGCATTCCGAGATGGCGATGATTCGGTCGGCCCGCCGCGCGTAATCCAGCTTGCGCTGGGCCGTAGGGTCTTTTTTGAATAGATGCGGGTAGATTTCATGCGTCATGTCATGCACCGTCAGCACCAATGGCGTTTTGCCTATGAAGGGAATGAGGTCGTATGCGTTGGTGTGGGTGGGATGGATGACATCGAAACGGTGGCCGGCGCGCATGTACCTGCGAATTTCTGCACGCAGGGCATAGTTGTTGGCCCGTCGTGCGAATGGGGTGCGGGAAAGCGCGAGCCTTGTGGCGCGGGCGGCCAAAGGTATTCCGGGAGCCTCCGCCGAGGTTTGCGGGAAAAAGGGCGCCGTCTTGAGGTTCTCGTTGGGTGTTTCCCTAATGGGGATGTGAACGTTGACGCCAAGCTGCATCAAAAGCGCCGCAAGTTCACAATGGTAGCGGGCGAAACCACTGAAGCGGTCCTCCCAGAACGTGCGGGGATGCATGAATACTTCCATCGTAATGCCTCAGCTTTTGATTTTTCTTAATGTAGCCAATAGCGCGGCGAAAACGGGCATGGGCAGGCAGCGCAGCATATCGTACGGCCTTGTCATACCCAGCTCCCGCGCTATGCGTATGCGGTTGATTGTACCCTTTTTCCAGTACGACCGCAAAGTTTCCGTCGCGTGAATCTTTTCCTGCATGTCGGCCAGGAATGCCAGCACGCCCGGTTGCTCGTCCTGCGGCATGCGGCGCGCGAAATCAAGCAGGGCCTCGTACGTTTGGCGCATGGGGGCTGCCGTGCTGTTCTGGTATTCGTCAAAGAGTCGCTCGCGGCGCATGATGTCACGGTAGCCTTCATGCTTGTTGTCGGACCCTATGCTCTGGTGCAGGCTGTTGTTGCGGACCAGCACAGCGTTGGCATTGTCTACGAGCACTCCCTTGCCCAGTACGGAGGCTCGGAAGTACAGGATGTAGTCGTCTGCCAGGTACGCCGCCGCCGGGATCTCCCCAAAGGTGCGGAAACAAGCCATGTTCCATGCCTTGAACGAGTATTCCTCCGAGAGAAATGCGCATTGGCCGGGTGGCATGGTGCGGATGTCAACCACCCTTGGGTGCATCCCCTGCGCGCTGGGAATGCGGCTTGCCGCCACGGCCGCGGCCTCCTCTTCGTCCTGGAAACGATAGCTTGATTCCGTGGCTACGTACGTGCAGCCCGGGATTGAGGAGACTACCTTCCCGATTGCGGAGCACCTGTCAATGGCGGAAATGTCGTCGTCGTCCGCGCGGATAACCCAGTCACCCTGGGCAAGGGAAACGGCGTGGTTGAAATTGCCTGCCGTTTTCAGGTTGGCAGGCGGCTGGGTGACCACCACGCGGCGGCCGCCCTTGTAGGCGGCCACGCACTCCTTGATAATCTCGAAGGTGCGGTCCGTGGAGCAGTCGTCGGA
>JAKSOT010000045.1 GCA_024405455.1 Akkermansia sp.
GTGCTGTGGGTGGTGGTGATGCTGAACTACTTCGACCGCCAGCTGCTGGCCGTGCTGAACAAATCCATCACGGAAGGCGAGACCGGCATCGCCATGGACCAGGCGCAGTTCGGCATGGTGACCTCCGCGTTCCTCATCGTGTACGCGGCGCTCAGCCCCGTGGGCGGCTACCTGGCGGACCGCTACAGCCGCAAGTTCATCATCCTGTGCTCGCTGGTGGTGTGGTCGTTCGTGACATGGATGACCGGCAAGGCGGAGACGTACGAGGAGCTGCTGCTGTGGCGCGGCGCCATGGGCATCAGCGAGGCCTTCTACATCCCCGCGGCGCTGGCGCTCATCTCCGACTACCACCGCGGCAGCACGCGCTCCATGGCCACGGGCATCCACATGAGCGGCATCTACGCCGGACAGATGCTGGCCGGCTGCGGCGCGCTCATGGCGGGCGCACCCTACAACCTCGGCTGGCGACTCACCTTTGAAACCTTCGGCTTCATCGGCGTGGCCTACGCCATCATCGTCATCTTCTTCCTGCACGACCCCTCCAAGAACACCGTGCCCGCCGCGGAGAACGCGGAGGAGCCCGCCGAGGAGGAGGCCGCCGTGGAAGCCGCGGCGGAGGAGAAGGCCGCCAACGACTTCACCATCGGCCAGGTGTTGAAGAGCCTGTTCACGGGACGCGCCATGGCCATGCTGCTGGTGATGTACGCGTGCGCGGGCTTCGCCAACTGGTTCCTGATGGGCTGGTACCCGCGCCTGCTGCAGGACATGTTCGGCATCTCCGAGGCGGAGGCCGGACCCACCGCCACCTTCTGGATCAACATCGCCAAGTACATTGCCGTGCTGCTGGCCGCCGTGGTGGCGGACCGCTGGTACCTGCGCAACAAGAACGCCCGCGCCTACGTGCCGGGCATCTGCTTCTGCCTGGCGGGACCGTGCGTGATCATCGCCATGCTGCCGGCGCTGGGCGTGCCGATTGCCCTGGGGCTGGGCGCCACCGTGGCGCTGGTTTCCATGCAGGGCGTGGCGCAGGGCTCTTTGGATGCCACGCTCATGCCGGTGCTGCGCTCGCAGATTGACGAGCGCTTCTCCGCCACGGGCTACGGCCTGCTCAACCTCACCTCCGTGGCCGCGGGCGCCATCATCTCCACCCTGGGCGGCGTGCTCAAGGACAACAACGTGGACCTCGGCATCCCGCTGAGCGTGGCGGGCGTCCTCATGGTCATCTGCGGCGCCTTCTTCTTCTTCCTTCCCAAAGCTAAAGAATAATCTCCCATGAAAACTCTCGTCTGCACCATCGTGGCCGCGCTCGCGGTCGGCTCATCCCTCGCCCCCGCAGCAGACAAGACGCCCGTGGAGGAATCCGTGGTGGTCTTTGAAGCCAAGAAGGGCAACAACTACGCCAGCATCCGCATCCCCTCCATCATCAACGCCGGCGGCACCCTCATCGCCGCCGCGGAGGGTCGCAAGGCCGCCACCGACCAGGGCATGAACGACATCGTCGTCTGCACCAGCAAGGACGGCAAGAAGTGGTCCAAGATGGTGGTGGCCGCGGCCTCCGGAGAGGACACGTACAACAACCCCTGCCTCATCTACGACAAGGCCACCAAGAACATCGTGCTCTTTTTCCAGAAGTTCCCCAAAGGTGTGAAGGAGCGCGGCAACGTGCCCAAGGGATGCACCGACCCCAAGACCGTCCACAACTTCGTCTGCTTCTCCAAGAACGGCAAGACCTGGAGCAAGCCCAAGGACGTGACCGCCGACACCAAGCACGACGACGTGGACATCACCTGCAGCGGCCCCAACCCCGGCTGCCAGCTCACCCGCGGGCCGCACAAGGGCCGCCTCATCGTCCCGCTCAACGAGGGTCCCTTCAACAACTGGACCCTCGCCGCAGCGTATTCGGACGACCACGGCAAGACTTGGCACATCGGCCAGAAATCCGCAGCGGGCGGCGGTGTGAACGAGGTTTCCGTGGCGGAGACGGAGGCGGGCGGCATCCTGATTGTCTCCCGCCACTCCAGCGGCGGCAGCAACCGCAAGTACGCCTATTCCGAGGACGGCGGCGAGACCTGGGGACCCATCAACACCCACAGCGAGCTCCCCTGCCCCGGCTGCCAGAACGGCCTTACGCGCTACTCCTTCTCCGATGACGAGAAGCTCGGCGGCAAGAGCCGCATCATCTTCACCGGGCCCTGCGCCGGCGGCCGCAACAACGGCGTGGCCAAGATGAGCTACGACGACGGCAAGACCTGGCCCGTGGAGAAGGCACTCGGCCCCGGCGGCTACGCCTATTCCGCCGTTTGCACGGTGAAGCCCGGCGTGGTGGGCGTGCTCTTTGAGCGCGACGGCAAGATCAACTTCACCACCTTCACCATTGATTGGCTCACCGACGGCAAGGACGACGGGAAGGCGAATTAGGATTAAGATTAGGATTAGGATTAAGATTAGGAACAAGCCCGCATGGCGCACCGCCGTGCGGGCTTGTGAAATTCAGGGGGAAGGCGCGGTGGGTAAGCGGGCGTTGGCGGGACGGGGGGAGGTTCAGCCGAGGCGCCCCGCGTAGTCGGGATAGCCGAAGCGGCGCACGCATTCCTGCGAGCCATCCGCGTGCAGGAGGTAGATGTCCGGGTGTGGCACGCCGTTGAAGTGCGTGGTCTTCACCATGGTGTAGTGGCTCATGTCGTCCAGCACCAGCTCGTCCCCGGCGTGCAGGGGGGCATCGAACGAGTAGTCGCCGAAGACATCCCCCGCCAGGCAGGTGGGACCGCCCAGGCGGTAGGTGTGCGGTTTTTGGTCGGCTGCACCTGCGGGGGAGTAGCACTCGCCGGGCAGGCAGACCGCGGGCTGCGCGGCATCCGCGGAGGCGGGCGTGTCCGTGACGGCGAACACATCCGCGCGGTAGGGCATTTCCAGCACATCGGGCGTGTGGGCGCTGGCGCTGGCATCCAGGATGGCGTGGCGGTAGCCCAGGCTCTCGAACACATCCAGCACGCGCACGCGCAGCACGCCGGTGTGGATGGCCCACGCCTCTCCCGGCTCCAGGTACACCTGCACGCCGTAGGCGGCGCGTATCTCCCGCAGCAGGGAAACAAGCGCACCGCGGTCGTAGAAGGGTTTGGTTATCCAGTGGCCGCCGCCCAGGTTGAGGTAGCGCAGCTCACCGCCGCGCAGCAGGTGGCCGCATGATTGTTCAAAGGCGCGGAAGGTGTCGACGAGCTCCTGCGCGCCCTGCTCGCAGAGGGTGTGGATGTGCAGGCCGGAGATGCCGCGCAGGGCGTCCGCTCCCGCCTTTTCCAACTCCTGCGGCGGGATGCCGAGCCGCGAGCCCGGCGCGCAGGGGTCGTACAGCGGTGTGTGCCCCGTGGAGTGGCAGGGGTTGATGCGCAGCCCGAACAGCACCTCCCCGCCCTTGGCGCGCGGGTGGGCCAGGCACATCTCGCGGTGGCGCAGCCATTGCGGCACACTGTTGAAATCGATGTGCGCGGCAAAGTCCAGCAGCTCGCGCAGCTCGTCCTCCGTGTAGCCGGGGGAGAACACGGCCACCTCGCCGCCCAGGGACTGCGCCAGGCGCGCCTCGTAGAGCCCGCTCGCGCAGCAGCCGTCGCAGTACGGTTGCACCACCTTCAACGCGGCGGTGCAGGCAAAGGCCTTGAGGGCCACCAGCATGCGCGCCGCGCCGGCATCCCCCACTTGGCGCAGGATGCGCGCGTTGCGCTCCAGCGCGGCGGGGGATATCAAGAACCGGGCCACGGGCGCGGGTTATCCGTTAGTTGGCGGCGGGAGCCTCCGCGGCGGGAGCCTCGGCGGGCTGGGTGGCCTTCAGCGCCTCGATGAGCGCATCATAGTCGCGCTTGGTCTCCAGCTTCTGCAGCAGGTCGTTGGTGCCGTTGTTGGCGGCGGTGCAGAGGTTGGCGGCAATGGCCCAAGCCTGGCGGGCTTTCTCGGAGTTGCCGTTGCGCTGCTCCAGGTTGCCGTAGGAGGTGTAGATCTTGGAGAAGCTCACGGCCATCTCCACGGTGGGCTGGCCCTGGTACTTGGCGGCTATCTCTATGCCCTTCTTGTAGGTGTCCAGCGCCTCCTCGGGGTCGTCGCCTATCAGCTGGCAGTCCGCCAGGCAGCGGTAGGAATCCACCACCTCCACCACGGCGCGGGAGAGGGCGGTGATGGCCTCCTTGCCGCTGATGGTGTCGCCCTCCTTCATGTCCACGGCCTTGAACTGGGCCTCGTCAATCTTGAGGGCCGCCTCGTAGTACTGGAGGGCCTCCTTGTTCTTGCCCTGCATGAGCAGGCAGGAGGCGATGCCGTTGTTGATGGAGCTGAGGGTGTGCTGGCCCTCCGGGGAGTCGAGCTCCGCCGGGGTGAGCGACTGGCATTCCTTGAGGGCGTCGCGGAAGGCGCCCTCCGCGCGCGGATACGCCCCACCCACGTTGCGCAGCACCTTGGCCAGCGCGCTGGCCGCGCGCACGCGCTCGCGCGCATCCTTGGACTCCGCGCGCAAATGCTCGTAGTAGTTGCTCAGCAGCTCCACGAAGTCGCGCGCCTTCGTGTTGAACACGGGGAACGCGTCGTTGTCGCTGATGGTGAGCACCAGATCGTACACGGCGGCGTTGAACAGGGCGTCGCGGGATGCCGCAAGCGAGCCGGTGGCCGGAGCCGCGGCTTCGGGCGCAGCGGTTTCCGTGCCCTGCTGCGCGGGCTGGTCGGCCTTGGGGCCCTCGTCACCGCAGGAGGCGAGGAAGCTCAGGGAGAACAGGCCTGCGGCGGCCAGGCTGACGGTACGGCGGGTGGAAAAAGTTTTCATATCGCTCCATTCTGTTCCATGCGTGCGGGCGCGTCAAGCCAATTTTGCCGCATGGCAGACTTTTTACGCGGGCGTTGAACTCTTTTTTTTGGGGGAAGCTCACTTTTTTGCTTGTCTTTCCACGGAAAACGTGACTAGAATAGGGAAACCTAACGACATGAAGCATCTTTCCTCCATTCGGTGTCTGGCAATGGCTTGCGGTGCAGCGGCCATCTCTCTCCTCACATCCTGCTCCGGCAGCCGCTCCCCGCAGGCGCTGGCCACGCAGTTCCAGCAGGCGTGCAACGTGGCGGTGTTCAGCTACAACGATGCCTACTCACCCCGCGTGAGGCATTGCGTGGAGATGGGCCCGCTGCCCGCGGAAACCGCCCGTGCCATCGAGATGTGGATCCGCCAGTCCACCGTCAAGAACTTCTCCTACGTCTATCCCCAGTATTTCATCGCCATGCAGCAGCCGGGCTCCAGCTCACTGCGCGTGTGGGGCATCTGCTCCGACGGTCAGGGCAACCTGGTGGGCATCCTGGTGCCGCATGACGGCGTGCATGCGTGGGACCTTCCCTACCGCGGCTCCTACCGCGTGTATGTGTGCGAGAACAAGAACCGCGCGGCCATCGGCGGTGCCATCATGGAAGCCCTGGCGGATGCCGGGTACGACCGTGTGCGCCTTGACGCGCGCCGCAGCCGCGGGCTGCTGGAGGACCGCTACCTGATATCCAAGCCTGCGGAGGACACCAGCCTGGCGCACGAGCAGAAGCTGCGCGAGCAGGAGGAAGCCTCCGTGAAGGCCGCGCAGGAGCGCAAGCAGGCCGCCGCCCAGGCCGCCCTGCAGGAGGAAACCGCCTCCATGGAGGATGAGGACGAAGAGGAAAGCTCCTCCTCCGACGACAGCTCCTCCCTTGACCTGGATTCCACCAGCGAGGACGACGAGTTCTAAGCCACCCTTCCCAGAAAACAATCTCTCTCCAATTTCCAAGCGGGCGCATCCACACGGATGCGCCTGTTTTTTTCATCATGGTCCAGGAGGCGTGCGAGAGAAAAACCCACCCCGCCGCGAACGGCGGGGTGGGTTGAAAACCAGGCGTGCCTGCGCCGCCCTAAATGTCCTTGCGGGCGGAGATCCAGCTGGCGAGCGCCACCGCGAACAGCAGGCTGCACACGCCCACGGTGAGCACCTGGTCCGCCAGCTGCTTGTCGCGCGGGCGCAGGTACAAGTCAAACCCGAAGAGCACGGCGCCGCCTATGAGCAGCGCGATGATGCCCCACTTGTTGGCTCTCCACATGGATTTCCACATGGGAACGGGCAATCAATAGTTGGCTGCGTTGATGCGGAAGTAGGCCTGCGGATGCGCGCACACGGGGCACACCTGCGGAGCCTTCTTGCCGATGACGATGTGGCCGCAGTTGGAGCACTGCCAGATCTGGTCCTCGTCGCGGGAGAAGACGAGCCCGCCCTGAATGTTGGCCAGGAGCTTGCGGTAGCGCTCCTCGTGCGCCTTCTCAATGGCGGCCACGCCCTCGAACTGGGCGGCGATGGCGGGGAAGCCCTCCTCGCGCGCCACCTCGGCAAAGCCCTTGTACATGTCGGTCCACTCGTAGTTCTCGCCCGTGGCCGCATCCAGCAGGTTCTCCTCCGTGGAGGGCATGCCGCCGTGCAGGAGCTTGAACCAGAGTTTGGCGTGCTCCTTCTCGTTGCGCGCGGTCTCCTCAAAGAGCTCCGCTATCTGCACATAGCCGTCCTTCTTGGCCTTGGACGCGTAGTAGAGGTACTTGGTGTGGGCCTGGGATTCTCCGGCGAACGCTGCTGCCAGGTTCGCCGCCGTCTTGGTTCCTTTCAGTTCTTTCATGGTGGGGAATGGATTTGTTGTGCGCCCATGGTAGCACATCCCGGCGGCGATTGCCAGCATAATCAGAATTTTTCCAATCTGGACAGGCTGGAAGGGCAACACCGGCAAAGGATTTAAGATTTGGAGAGTTCGCCGCGCCGAATGGCGCGGGTGTTTTTTGGGGGAGGGGAGTATTGATTGGTGGTAATGGAGGTATGAGAGTTATGCCCCCGGGTTTCGCCCGGGGCTCGATTGACTAGGAAAAAAGTTGACGCCACCAAGGTGGCTCAAAGTTAGGCGCGGCGTAGCCCCGCAGGGCGAAGACGGATAAATATTAGAGTTTTGCGAACTGCACGTGCATCCAGTCGCAGCCGGCGGAGCGGCCGAGGGAGACGGCGCCGTGGCGTTCCCAAATCTCCCACCAGGCGTTGCACTCCGGGCATGAGAGGGTGGCCTTGGGGGCTTTGGTGGAGTAGGCGTTGGTGGCGGGTGCGAAATCCAGCGCAATGCCCCAGGCGTGCATGGAGAGGGCGCTGCCGCCCGTGTTGCTGCGGTAGTTGAAGCTGCCGCCGTACTGGTCCAGCCCCAGGCGGGTGATGGCCTCCTGGCCGTAGTGTTCCAGCACCTCGCGCAGGATGTCCTGCACGTGCGCGGCAATCTTCTCATGCACGCGGATGGTTTTCACGCGCTTGCCCTCGTAGTACAGCGGGTAGGCGGGTACGATGTTGACAAGGGCGGACTCGTTGCCGGGCTTGCCGAAGATGCTGGTGCCTTTGCGCACCTGCGCCTGCGTGGGCCACTGCGGGGCGTTCTCCGCGGCGGGGATGCCGAGCGCGGCGCTGATGGCGGCCAGAGTCTTGGGACCGATGATGCCGTCGGCGGTCACGCCCACCTTCTGCTGGATTTTCTTGATGGTTGCGGTATCGCTGCTCATTTTGCCAGGTTGTGTTCAATGGTCGTCAATCGGGAATCCATGGAGCGCAGCACGTCCACGGTCTGGGCCGCGGTGGCGGACTGCTCCTGCGCGAGCGTCTTGAAATCCCCGTACACAAAGCACATGAGGCAGAACCCGCCGAAGGTGATAATCTCGCGGGTGTAGTCCCTCATGAGCCCCAAATAGTCGCTGATAGGTTTGCACATGCCGGAAGCTATACCGCAGGGAGGGCGCGCGGTGCAAGCGTGCCCCCCTGCCCCGCGGCAGGATGCCGCCCGCGGGCAGCCCGTGCGGGTTCCGTGCGATTTTCCGTTTTACACGGCGGGTGAAATGGGGTAGAGTGGCAGGCATGATGAAGACGGATTTCCTCATGGCAATCGGGCTTGCCGCGGCGGCGCTGGCGCTGCCGGGATTCGGCAAGGCGGCGCACAAGGCGGCCAAGGCCCCGCAGCAGCCCAGGCTGGAGCATGTGATGTACGTGGGAGATTCCATCACCCACGGCGTGAACTCCGCCTCCTACCGCTGGGCCTTCCACAAGATCCTGGTGGACAACGGCATCGACTCCACCGCCGTGGGATACAAGACGGGCAACCACTCCGCAGGCGTGCAACCCGGCACGGCGTATGCGGGAAAACCCTTCTCCAACGTCCACAGCGCACAGGCCAGCGCACGCGCCTGGGAGCTCGCCGGCAGAAAGCCGGGCGGGCGGTACGACAACACCAACCTCGCCAACTGGCTCGGTCTCTCCACCACCAAGACCGACGGCTCCACCTACCCCGGCGAAACATACCAAGCCGACACCTTCGTGCTGCTCATCGGCACCAACGATTTGCTGTCGGACGACACGGCGGCGGGCATCACCCCCGCCAAGGTGGAAGGCCTGCTGGGGCGCAAGGGCACCATGCAGGACATCGTGGAAACCATCTACAAGGCCAACCCGCACGCCACGCTCTGCATCATGACCGTCCCGTGCTGGACCCGCCACTCCAACAGCAACGGCGCGGACGTACACGCCGCCGCCCAGAAGTACAACGAGAGCCTGGCCGCCTGGGTGGCCAAGGCCGCCGGAAAGCGTGACATCCGCCTGGTGGAGCTGAATGCGGGCATGGTGGACGTGGCGGAGAAGACGCCGTTCTTCGGCTGCGATTCCATGTTCAACAAGCCCGGCTCGGACGGCCTGCACCCCAACGCGCAGGGGGATTTGCTGATGGCGGGGCACCTGGCGCATGCCATGGGCATTCCCGGCCGCACGGCGGGGCTGCCCCGCAAGGCCATGCCCGCCGCGGAGAAGAAACCCCGGCAGCTCGCCAAGGGGGATTCCATCTCCCTGCAGTGGAAGGAAAAGCCCGCAGCCGACGGCTTCTCCGTGGAGTTCACCCCCAGGGTGGGCGACGGCGCCAAGGGCGGCTGGAAAACCGGGGCGCAGAACGCCCTTTCCGTCACCGCCGGCAATGAGTCCCTCTCCGGCACCCTCGCCATCGACGAGGCCCGCATCTCCTGGGACGGCAAGGCGCTGTACTCCGCCGACATGTCCGCCAACACCAAGCCCGTGCGCCTGGTGTACACCGCGGGCGCGGCTGACAAAGGTATCCCCGGGGGATTCTACGTGTGGCTGGGCGACATGCTGATTGGCGAGGCCCTGCCGCCAGCCGCCCGTGCGGACAGCGGCATCGCCGCGGGCATCAAGGCCACCGTGGGCGGGCTTGCCACCCTCCCGGAGGCCGCCGCACCCACCAAGTGATTTTTTTCAGCAGGCTACCACTTGTCGGGCAGGTAGTGCCCGGTGAGCAGGAAGTAGCGCAGCGTGAGCCCGGCGATGAACGCCGCCACAATGACGGCCAGCACGTACAGCGTGCCCAGCATGCCGCCCGCCGCAGACTGCTTCTTCTGCTCCGCCAGGGAAACCATCTGCGCCGTTCCGGCCTTGCGCGCCAGCTTGCGCTTCTTGCGCGAGCGCGCGATGTCCTTCCTGGTGATGGCCTTCTTCTCGCCCTTGGAGTCGGTCTCCGGCTTCCCGTCATCCTTCTTGTCCTCCTCTTCCTCGGTGTCGTCGCCGTCTCCGTCGTCCGGCAGGTCGTCCTGCACATAGGCCATGGTGTGCGGGCCGATGTGGTAGTTGGTTTCCTCCACCAGTTTGACGTGCTGTTCCTCGATACCGTGGACGCGGATCATGCCGTCCACGCTGCGCAGCGCCCAGAAACCCTCGCGCCAACGCACCTTGCAGTGCACGGGGGCAAAGCCCTCGCCCGTCGGCAGCACAATGTCGCAGGACGCATCGCTCCCCACGGTGAGCGCACCGTTCTCCTCCATGTCGGACGGCAGGTCGCGCGTCTGGTACTCGTCGTGCGAGTCTTTGATGATCAGGAAAGCCATATTCGTGGGCATTATGACACCGCAGCGGGCGGATGGCAAACAAAAAGCTCATGCGCGTGGCGCGTGCGTGGTATGATGCGGGCATGCTCAAGGCGGTGATGTTTGACGTGGACGGCACGCTGGGGGACACCCTCCCGCTGTGCATCGAGACCTACCGGCGTATCACGGAGGAGGTGACGGGCCGCCGCCCGGAAGTGGCGGAGGTGACGGGACATTTCGGGCTGAGCGACCGCGGGGTGCTGGGCAAGCTGGTGGGCCTGGAGCCGGACGACCCCGCGCTGCCCGTGCGCCGTCTGGTGGAAATCTACGGGGAGCTGCACCCCGCCATGGCACCCGCCCCCTTTCCCGGCGCGGTGGAGATGCTGCGCGGCGTGCGCGCCGCCGGCATGCGCATCGGCATCATCAGCGGCAAGGAGGCACACACCGCCGCACCCACCCTGCGCTTCTTCGGGTTGGACAACCTGTACGACTGGGCGGCCTTCGGCCTGCCGGACCGCAACGTGAAGGCGGAGCGCCTGCTGGAGGCCATGCAGGTGTGGAACCTGCAGCCGCACGAGCTGGTGTACGTGGGCGACGCCCCCAGCGACATAGCCATGGCCCATCGGGCCGGCGTGCGCATCGTGAACGCCGCCTGGGCGCCCGGCGCCGCGCAGGAGGAGCAGGCCTGCCTGGCGCTGCACCCGGACTACCGCCTCACGTCCATGGCGGAGCTCCTTCCCCTGCTGCTGCAGCTGTGAGCGGGCGGGGAAGATGGTGCTTGAAAGGCGGGGCATGGTGTGCTAGGATGATAGTGGAACTGCGGCGGGCGCCGCAGCCCCGTGTACACTCCATGAAATTTTCCATCCTCACCACCTGCCTAGCCGCCTTGGCCGCTCTCGCCGCGCCGGGTCTGGCGAACATCTGCGGCGTTTACCCCACCCCGCAGCTGGTGAAGCTGGAGGACAAGACCGTGCGCGCCTCCAAGGTGTCTGTGGAGCTGCGCGGCCCGGAGAGCCGCGGCGGCATCTGGGACAAGCTGCCAACCGCCGCCAAGGGCGGATACGGCATCAACGTGGAGGCCGACGGCACCGTGTCCGTGTACGCCAACGACGACGACGGCGTGTTCTACGCCAAGCAGACCATCAGCCAGCTGCTGCGCGGCGTGGAGGGGGCCAACGGCGCGCAGAGGGACCCCTTCCCCGACAAGGGCGTGCAGGAGGTGGCGCAGCTGGGCGAGCTGCCCGTCGGCAGCATCGTGGACTGGCCGGACGTGCCGTTCCGCGGGGCCATCGAGGGCTTCTACGGCATCCCGTGGAGCTTCGAGGCGCGCACGTCACAGGTCGAGGTCTACGGGCGCAACAAGATGAACTTCTACCTGTACGCGCCGAAGGACGACCCGCTGCACCACGGGCAGGGCTGCTATGAGGCGTACCCGCCGGAGAAGGCGGAGGAGCTGCGGCAGCTGGTGGAGGTGGCGCGCGCCAACCATGTGCATTTCGTGTGGGCCATCCACCCCTCCAACACGGTGAACTGGAACGTGAACGACGGGCGCGACCAGATGGACGCGCTCATCCGCAAGCTGGAATCCATGTATGAGCTGGGCGTGCGGGATTTCGGCGTGTCGGTGGATGACTCCTTCGGCGAAATCAGCCGCGCGGAGCGCCAGGTGCAGCTCTGCAACTACATCGTGGAAAACTTCATCCGCAAGCATGACGACGTGAACCAGAGCCTGGTGATGTGCCCCACAGGCTACACCCGCCAATGGGCGCGCCCGCAGGATTTGGAGACCCTGGGACGCGATTTGGCGGAGGGCACCGCCATGTTCTGGACCGGCAACGGCGTGGTGTGCGACATCACGCTGGAGGGCCAGCAGTGGCTGCGCGAATGCCACAAGCGCCCCGCCTTCATCTGGTGGAACTGGCCGTGCAACGATTTCAAGCCCTCCCGCCTCTCCATGGGCCGCACGTACGGGCTGGCGCAGGAGCCGCAGATGCGCACCATGCTCTCCGGTTTCGCCGCCAACCCCATGGAGCGCGCCGAGGCCAGCAAGGTCGGCCTCTTCGGCGTGGCCGACTACGCCTGGAACATCTGCGCCTTCAAGTCCGATGAAGCGTGGAAGGACGGCATCGCGCGCCTCTACCCCGGCTGCGCGCAGGCCATGCAAGTCTTCTGCAACCACAACGCGGACCTGCTGCCCAACTGCCACAACTGGCCCAAGGAGGAATCCCTGGAGGTCCGCCCCGTCATCAACCGCTTCCGCCAATCCCTCTCCCAGGGCGAGCCGGACGCCGAGGCCTGCGCCGCCATGCGCGCCGAATTCCAGCGCGTCGCCGATGCCGGGGAAACCCTGCAATCCGCGCCGGACGCCGCAGAACTCGCCAAGGACATCGCCCCGTGGCTGCGCCGCTTCACCATGACCGGGCAGGCCGGCGTGAAGCTCGTGGACGCCCTGACGAGTGACGAGAGCGACACGGAGGGGCGCATCGAGGCCTTCCTGCAGGCGGGCGGCATGGTGGACGCCATGGGCGGCATCTCGCGCGACGCCTGGCAGAACAACCAGGTGGTGCGCGTGCAGGACGTGCAGGTGGGCTCCCGCGCCGTCACCCCGGCGCTCATGTCCGTGTACCGCCACCTCAACGCGCGCCTGTACGCCAAAATGTCCGGCTGCAACATCAACACCCTCGTGCCCGCCTTCTCCAGCAGCTGCCCCGACATTGCGGACGCCGGGAACGTGCAGGACGAGGACCCCGGCACCTACTGGACCAGCACGGAGCAGCAGCAGTCCGGCGACTGGATCTGCCTGGACATGGGCGTGCCCGTGGCCATCCGCACCGTCACCCTGGCCATGGGCAGCGAGAACAGCCGCCTGGAGGTGGCCGCGGAGGGGCAGTTCGAGACCTCGCTGGACGGCAAGACCTGGCAGCCGCTGGGCGATATCCAGAACCGCCCGGCCATGAACCTGGACCTGCGGAAAACGCCCGTGACCGCGCGCATGCTGCGCTACCGCGTCATCCGCCCGAACCCGCGGCGCCTCACCGTGGCGGAGTTCGCCATCAACCGCCCGCTGCCCGTCAACATCCGCCAAACCCTCCAGGACATGCCGGGCATCGCCGCGTACAACGAGAACTCGTCCGTGGGCCTGGCGCGCCAGCTGGAGGTGGTGAAGGCCGTGCCCGGCAGCTACCTGGAGATGAGCTTCCCCTCCCCCATCATCTGCACCGGCGTCAACATCAACCTGGACAACTCCGGCATCGGCAAGTGGGGCCGCGTGGATTTGGTGCTGGGAGACGGCACCACCGTCACGCCCCAGCTGCACCAGCGCGGCAAGGATTTCTTCCTGCCCTCGGAGAAGGTGCCGCAGCAGGGAATCGCCGCCGTACGTCTCACCAACATCTCCGAGAACACGGAGGAAATCAAGATCAACACCTTCCAGCTCACCTTCCCCACCATTGACGACGACGTGATGGTGGAGAGCATGCGCGACCGCGATTTCGCCACCGCGTACAACTGCGGCCGCAAGGCGCTCAACATCGCCATGGACGTTCCGGAGGGGCGCACGGAGCTGCTGGTTGTGGGCAACGCGGAATGCACCGTGGACAACAAGCCCTGCGCGGAGCGCAGCGGCCGCCTCCAGCTCTTCAAGCTCAAGCCCGGCGCCAAGCAGGTGCGCATCCGCGCCCCGCAGAAGGACGACACCGGTATCAACGAAATCATCTTCCGATAAAATTTCCCGTTCATCACCATGGACCTCTCCCTCTTCCGCGAAGAATACCTGAAGGACACCCTGCACCGCAGCTCGCTGGCGGATTCACCGTTCGAGCAGTTCGACATTTGGTTCAAGCAGGCCCTCAAGGCCGGCATCCCGGAGCCCAACGCCATGAGCATCGCCACCGCCACCCCGCAGGGCATGCCCTCCCTCAGAACCGTGCTGCTGAAGTACTACGACGACCGCGGGTACGTGTTCTTCACCAACTACACCAGCCGCAAGGCGCAGGAGATTGCCGCCAACCCGGAGATGTGCATGCTCCTGCCTTGGGTCACCCTGGAGCGGCAAATCATCGTCTACGGCCGCGCAGAGAAAATCAGCCGCGCGGAGACGTTGAAATATTTCCTCACCCGCCCCCGCGAATCGCAGCTCGGCGCCTGGGTTTCCCACCAGAGCCAGGTTATCTCCACCAGGAAGCTCCTCATGATGAAACTCCAAGAGCTCAAGGACAAATTCGCCAACGGCGACGTCCCGCTCCCCGATTTCTGGGGCGGCTTCCGCATTGTCCCCCACCATGTCGAATTCTGGCAGGGCGGCCCCGGCCGCGTGCACGACCGCTTCATGTACTCCCTGCAGGAAAACGGCACCTGGGACATCACCCGCCTGCAGCCCTAGCAGACGCGCCCCTGCAAAAAAAGAGAAAAAACTTTGAACGCTTTCCCCGCGGGCGGTGTCTACCCCTATACAAGCCCCGAGTGGGGCATTTGTTGAGATACGTTTTTTTCATGTAGTTTTGTGTTGGTTTGCCGGCGGACGTTGTGAAACGTCCGCCGGTTTTCGATGTCCCGGAGTTTCGGAGGGGCATCGCCACGGCGTAGCCGGACTTGCTTGCCAAGTCCGGCGAAGACGGGCTCGTTCAATCTCAGGAGCCACATGCGCTTTTTTCTGCCGGTGTCATCATTTTTTCCTTGTGCAACTGGTTGCGGGATGGTAAGCAGGGCGCCGACCTCATGCACATGGTGGAGGCCATCGACCGCTTCTTCCCCGGCCTCACCGACATGCTCGCGCAGGGGCGCTTCCATGACATCGAGGCCCTGCTGGTGGAGCGAGACCACCTGAGCGAACTCTTCGCCCAGTGCATCGAGAGCCACCTGCTCAACCACGCCGACGACGTGAACCGCATGCGCACCAACATCCTCTACCTCACCCTGCTCAACGAAACCCGCGCCATGAACGCCCACGCCTTCGCACTCATCGACCGCATCCAGGCCCTTTTCCTGTCCTGTGAGAGCACCGGCAAAGATTTTTTGAAAAAAGATTGAACACTTTCCCCGCGGGCGGTGTCACCCTTCTTGACATATTGAAAAACATCAATATAATTACATCCATGAGTCCCACAGCAAAAAAGAGCTGCCGCCGCCAAGCCTCCCCGAAGGAAACGGCGGAGCTGGCGGCGTTTTTCAAGGCGCTGGGCAATCCTGTGCGCTTGCGCATTGTAGAGCAGCTCATGGCCGGCGAGCGCTGCGTCTGCGAGCTGCACGCCAAATCCGGCAAAGACCAGTCGACCATCTCCAACCATCTGGGCGTGCTGCGGCACAGCGGCGTGGTCGCCTGCGAGCAGCGGGGCAAAAACGTGTACTACCGCCTCGCCCGCCCCTGTCTGGCGGATATTATCCGCTGCCTGCAAGGGTGCTGACGGCTCATCCCACACCTCACACGGCAAACCATTCCTTTCACATTGATATATTGAAATATGACAACACAACAAAACACCATCGTCATCTATGGACCGGGCTGCACCCGCTGCGAAGAACTGGAGCTGCGCACCCGCCAGGCGGTCAACGCGCTACAGGGGCAATACACCATTCGGCATGAACGGGATGCCGCCGCCATGGCTGCGGCGGGCATTCTGAGCACACCCGCGCTGGAACTGAACGGCAGCGTACTCTTCAGCGGCAAGGTGCCGCCCATGCATGAGTTGCAGCGGCTGCTTGCCGAAGCGGCGGGATCCGCCTCTGCCGCAGCGGAGCCCGCCTGCGGTTGCTGCTGCAAGTGCACATCCAAAGGCAAGGGCGGCAAGCGGTTCATGCTCTGGGCAGCGGTCGCGGTGCTGGCAATTGGCGGCATCAAATACATCAACCACAGCCAAAGGGCAGAGACGCCCGCCGCACCCGCTGCAGCGGAAGGTGTAAGGGCTGTGTACTACACCTTCGGCAAGCGCTGCTCCACCTGTCTGCGCATGGAAACATGGGCGCGCGAAGCTGTGGAACAAAACTTCGCACATGAGCTGGCACAAGGGTTGCTGCGCTTTGAAACGCAGGAAGCCGATGCCGACACCGCCCGACAGTATGGACTGGCCACCAAGAGCCTGCTGCTGCACCGCGCCGGGGCTGCACCGCGTACCGTGAACCTCACCCGCATTTGGGAACTAAGCCGTGACGAAGCGGCCTTCAAGGACTATGTGACAGGCGAAATCCGCGCCTTTTTGAACGCTCATGAATGAACTCCTTCTCGTAGGTGCAGGCATAGCGGCGGCACTCTCCCCCTGCCCCTTGGCCACCAACATGGCGGCGGTGGGCTATATGGCGCGGCAGGTAGGCAACGGCAGGGCGTCACTCCTCTGTGCGCTGCTCTATGCGGTAGGCCGCATGGGTGCCTACATGCTGTTGGGGCTGGTGCTGCAAGGCGGCTTGGTGACGCTGCCCCCGCTCTCCTATTGGTTGCAAGAAACCCTGCCTCTGATTATGGGACCGCTGCTGCTGCTCACAGGCTTGGTGCTCACGGAAGCCCTGCCGTTACCGGCGTGGCTGCATAACGCAACGCCCAGCCGCAGCACAACCGATGCCCTGCTGCGCGGAGGCGTGTGGGGAGCTCTGCCCCTGGGCGCTCTCTTTGCGCTGGCGCTCTGCCCGCCGAGCGCCGCCCTGTTCTTCGGCGTTGCCCTGCCCATGGCATCTCAGGCGGCAACACCCGCATGGATTGGCATCTCCTGCTTCGGGCTTGGCACTGCCCTGCCGGTCATGGCAGCGGGGTTGCTCCTCACTATTGGCGGCTCCTACGCCGCCCGCCTGCTGCATTGCCTGCCCGCCCTGCAACGCACCTTGCGCTGGGTCGCGGGCGGCGGCCTGTTTCTCCTCGGAGCCTGGCTGACTCTTACCTCAACCTAACCCCGCCTTCCACCATGATACAAACCCTTGCCGATTGGCTCACCTACGACCTGCTGGAGTTTTCCCCTGCCACGCGCTTGGGGGAAAGCGTTGATTTCTTTCTCTACGACACCATGAAAATCCTGCTGCTGCTCTTCTGCATCAGCTGCCTCATGGGCTGCGTGAACGCATGGTTCCCCGTGGAGCGCGTGCGGCTCTTCCTGACGCGGCGAAAACTCTATGGCATGCAGTATGCGCTTGCCGCTTTGTTCGGTGCCGTGACGCCATTCTGCTCCTGTTCCTCCGTTCCCCTGTTCATCGGCTTTGTGCGCGGCGGAATTCCGCTGGGAGTGACCTTGGCCTTCCTCATCACCTCTCCTCTGGTCAACGAGGTGGCGGTGGCCCTGTTCCTAGCGGCATTCGGGCCTGAAATCACCTGCATCTATATCGTCAGCGGGCTCGTACTGGGCATGCTGGGAGGTGCCCTGCTGAGCCGCCTGCACCTGGAGCGATACCTCACCCCTTGGGTAACGGCACAGACAGCGGGCGCAGACTCCACCCCGACCGCAGGGGGCCAACTCCGGTTCCGCCGCGTGGTGCAGGAGGCATGGGGCATTGTGCGCGGTGTCCTGCCCTATGTGCTTGCGGGCATTGCCATTGGGGCAGCCGTCCACGGCTATGTGCCGGAAGCCTACTTCGCCGAGCTCTTGGGCGGCGGCGAGCTCTGGAGCGTTCCACTTGCCGTGGTCTGCGCCGTTCCGCTGTACGCCAACGCCGCGGGCATTGTGCCCGTCATTGAGGTGCTGGTGGCCAAGGGCATCCCCCTCGGCACCGCCATTGCTTTCATGATGGCGGTGGTCGGGCTCTCGTTGCCGGAAGCCATGCTGCTCAAAAAGGTCATGCAATGGCGGCTGCTGGCGGTTTTCTTCGGCACGGTGACGCTGCTCATCATCCTCTCCGGCTACCTCTTCCTGTTCCTGCTGTAAAAAAATGAAAAAAAGATTGAACACATTCCCCGCGGGCGGTGTCTACCCTCCATAGCCCATGAGTGTGGGCCAACACTTTTCAAGAGTGTAGTTTCATGTAGTTTTTTGTTGGTTGGCCGGCGGACGTTGCGAAACGTCCGCCGGTTTTCTTTT
>JAKSOT010000046.1 GCA_024405455.1 Akkermansia sp.
CCCGTGTACCCCGGCGTGGCGTACAGGATGTGGTACGGAGCCGTGAACCAGGAATACGGCGGCACAAAGGACACCCGCAGGCGGCCGTCGCCGCGCGGGCAGCTGCCCATGCCCACCGCGCGGTGGCTCTTGCCGCTGCCGTCCTGCCCGCTGTTGCTGATTCGCACCCAGCCGTCCGGCAGCAGGGCGTAGTCCGTGAACACACGGTCCAGACCGTACTCGAAGGCGTGGTCGTACCGAGCCTGCTCGTACCAGCGCCCCATGTAGGCCGCCAGGTCGATGCCGCGCTGCGGCGCCGTGTTCACCATGCGCCCCTCCCGCTTCCCGTTCCCGCGGAACAGGTCCCTGCAATATCGTGTCAATGCCCGTATAAACATGCAGGGCTTGACACCCCCGGCCGCGCCACCGTTCGCAAACGGATGGAGCGCGCCAAGGGTGGGGTATTTTCGTTTTTTTCATTTTTTTCAAAAATTCCCCTTGACGCGGTCCTTCCTTGCCGATATACTGACGCCAGCTGACAAAGGCTGCGTCTCCTTAAGGAATTGGACCGTCGGGATAGGCGCCAGCCGATACGTCAGCTTTCTTTTTGCCTATTTTTCGAGCCCGCCGAACGGCGGGGCGGATTTGATGCCTACTGCTCCCTGGGGGTGATTTTGCCCAAGATGCGCAGCAGCTCGGTGAGGGAATCCGCATGGAGGTCGGCGCGGGAGAGATTGGAGGATGCGGTCATGCGGTTGGGGATGGCCACGCAGCGGATTCCGGCGTTCAGCGCGGCGATGGTGCCGTTTTCCGAGTCCTCCACAATCAGACAGCGATCCTTGGGAAAGCCCAGGGCCTCCTGCGCCGCGATGAACAGCGCGGGGTCGGGCTTCACGGGGTAGCCGTCGGTGCGGCAGAAGACGGCATCGAAGCGGTCCGTGATGGCCAGGCGCTCCAGCCAGCCGCCCACCCAGCGGCGGGAGGACGACGATGCGATGGCGGTGCGGATGCCCCGCGCACGGCACCAATCCAGCAGGCGCTCGGCGCCGGGCATGAGGCCGTGGCGGGAGAGCTCGCTTTCGATGAACTGCTGGCGCACGGCGTTCTCGGCATCCCAGTCGTACTTTTTGCCGGTGAGCTTTTCCAAATGGTCGGCGGGATTCCAATGGGAATATCCCGCGCCGAGGCAGGGGGAGTAGGTGGCGATGGAGATTTCCCGCCCCTCCCTGGCGAAGAGGCGCACCCAGGACTGGTAGATGGCCCACTCGGTGTCCACGAGCACGCCGTCGAAATCAAAGATGATGCCCTTGGGCCACGGAATCATGGCTTGCCGGAGAGCTTGGCGGCGCACCACTCGCGGAACGAGCGGTGGGCCAGGTTGACGCGGAAGAGGTACAGCGCAATGCCGAGGTACAGGATGTTGGGAATCCACGCGCTCAGCCACGCCGGCAGCAGCCCGGATTCACCCAGCGACGGGAACACGCGGTACAGGAAGAGCATGAGCGCCGCCAGCAGGATGGCCGTGCCGATGCCCTTCATGGCCCCGCGCCGCTGGAACGTGACCGCGCTCGGCACCGCCAGCAGCACCAGCACCAGGCAGGAGAAGATGCGCGCAATGCGCACGTGCCATTCCGTGCGCTTGCGGTTCAGCCCCTCCTGCGAGTCCGCGCCCTCCTTGATCTGCTCATACAGGGCGGAGGTGCCCATGGAGTCGATGCGGTCGCTCTGGCTGGGGCTGATAATCTGGTAGGGCTTCTCCGCGAAATCCAAGGTGAGGGTGTCCTCGTGCGCGTCGTCGCCCGGTTCCGCGCCGGGGGCGGCCATGGTGCGCACGTAGGCGTTGTGCAGGGTCCAGGTGGCATCCGCCTTGTTCCACTCGGCGGTGTCGGCGTGGTACTGGGTGAGCAGGCGGCCGCGGTTCCCGGTGTCGAACTGCTCGATGATGACGCCGCGCATGGGCTCGCCGGGGCTGCTGATGAAGGGCGGGTGCTCCACGCGCCAAATGCGTGCGGTGCGGTCGTTGCGGTAGACGAGGGAGGGTGCGGAGCCGTCGGCGGCGCGCTCCTGCTTGAGCATGACCTGACGGTAGAGGGAGCCGTTGGGGGCCCAGTGGAAGCCGAAGATGCCGTAGGCGAGTGCGACGATGCAGGAGAAGAGGAAGATGGGGCGGCAGACGCGCATGAGGGAGCGGCCTGACTGCAGCATGCCGGTGAGCTCGCAGGAGCCTGAGAGCTTGCTGAGGCACCACAGCGTGCCCATGAGCAGCGTGTACGGCAGGATTTGGTACAACAGCATGGGCAGCTGCGTGCCGTAGAACTTCAGGGATTGCAGCACGGGGTCGTCGAACCGCGTGCGGAAGCGCTCGATGTTCTCCGTGAAGTCCGCCATCACGTAGATGAGCAGCAGGATGAGCGTGCACATCAGGAAGTACGTGATGAAGCAGCGGCTCACATAGCGCGCCATGGTGCCCATGAACGCGTACGCCAGCGCGCCGATGCACGGCAGCGCGCACAGCAGCATCAGGAACGCCGGGCGGCACTTCTGCTCGATAGGGTAGCTCTCCGGCATGCCGGGCACCTCGTACTTCATCTGCTCCAGCTCCTGCGGCACCAGCTGCAGCGCCAGCAGAACACCCAGCACCAGCAGGATGAGGGCGGGCAGGCTCTTGCGCAGGATGCTCATGGCGGAGAGAACAGGTGGATGGTCGGGAAAAAAATCAGCAGCCCCGGCCCAGGCGCTCCGCCAGGGGTTCCGGCAGCCCGGCGTCCAGCACGGCCTGCTGGGCGCCGGCCACATCGTACTCGATGCGCTTGATGGTCACGGAATTGCGGTCGCTGTCGTAGATGCCGTAGCTGGCGCGGATATCGCCGTCGCGCGGCTGGCCGACGGAGCCGACGTTGATGAAGTACTTGAGGCCGTCCTGCAGGGGTATTTCCGTGCGGGCGTTGGCGGTGAGCTCGGCAATGAACTCCGCGTGCTCGGAGCAGTGCGAGCCGTCCCATGTGAACACGCGCGGCACGTGGGTGTGGCCGTGCAGGCACAGCGGCTTGAACTGGCGGTTGAAGTTGGCCGCGGCGTCGTTCGCGTTCATGATGTAGTTCCACGCGCGCGGCTGGTCCAGCGTGGAATGCACAATCATGTAGCTGGAGTTCACCATGCGCTGGTACTGCAGGCGCATCAGCCACGTCAGGTCCTCCGGCTCCAGGCGGGAGCGCGTCCACTCCATGGCGGCGCGGGCCACGGGGTTCATGCGGGTGTCGTCCTGGCGCGCCACCTCCTCGTCGTGGTTGCCCTTCACAATCGGGCAGTTCAGGCTGCGAATGTAGTCCAGGCACTCCTTGGGGTAGGCGTTGTAGCCCACCACATCGCCCAGGCACACCACATCGGTGCAAGCCTCCGCCTGCACATCGTTCATCACGGCGGCGAGGGCGTGCAGGTTGGCGTGGATATCGCTGATAATCGCGGAGCGTGACATGACACACCCCTTATAGCACACGCGCGCGAGCTGCGCAAGCCCGCATGCGCGCCTGCCGGACTCAATCCTTCGCGGACTTGGGGTCGATGGCGTCGCGCAGGCCGTCGCCCAGGAAGTTGAGGGCCAGCAGGGTGAGGCAGAAGAAGAGCGCGGGGAAGAGCAGCAGCTCCGGGGAGACCTCCATGCGGTCGGCGCCCTCCTTGATGAGCGTGCCCCAGGAGGAATTGGGGGCGCGCACGCCCAGGCCGATGAACGAGAGGGTGGATTCCGTGAGCATGATGCCCGGCACGGCGAGCGTGGTGTAGACCACCACCGTACCCAGCAGGTTGGGTGCGATGTGGCGGAAGAGGATGCGCGCGTGGCCGAGGCCGAGCGAGCGGGCGGCGAGCACGTACTCCTGCGCCTTGATTTCCATGGTCTGGGTGCGGACGATACGCGCCAGCGTGAGCCAGCCGAGGGCGCCGATGGCCACAAAGAGCGGCGTCAGCCCCAGGATGGGCGCCACGCTCTCGCGGCTCCAGCCCGTGGTCTCCACCACCCAGGCGGTCAGCTCCTTACTCGGCTCCTCGATGCTCAATGAAAAGACGATGACCAGCACGATGAACGGCAGCGCGAACAGCACGTCAACCGCGCGCATCATGAAGGCGTCCACGCGCCCGCCCGCATAGCCCGATACCAGCCCGTAGGCCAGCCCGATGGCGAAGGACACCACCGTGGCCACCACGCCCACCAACAGCGAGATGCGCCCGCCGTACAGCACGCGCGCCAGCAGGTCGCGCCCCAGCTGGTCCGTGCCGAAGAGGTGCTGCCAGCTGCATCCGGCGGCGATGTTGCCCAGGTCCGTGGCGTTGGGGTTGGCAATGCACGGGAAGAGCGGCAGAACAAAGCACGCCAGCACCATGAGGGACAGGAACACCAGGGACGCCACGGCGGCGCGGTTCTTCATGAGCCGGCGGCGGGCATCGCTCCAGAGCGAGTTTCCCTGTTGGTATTCGGTCATGGGTTGGAGCGGAGTCTGGGGTTGAGTGCGACGAGTGCGATATCCACGGCGAGGTTGGCGGCCACGATGAGCACGCCGTAGCAGAGCACAAGCCCTTGAATCAGGAAGTAGTCGCGGTCGGTGGTGGCGTTCACGAAGTGCAGGCCCATGCCCGGCACCTGGAAGCAGCTCTCCACCACAAACGAGCCCGTGATGAGCGCCGCAAACGCCGGTCCCAGGTACGACACCGCCGGCAGCAGCCCGCTGCGCAGCGCATGCACGAACAGGATGCGCGCCGCGCCCGCGCCCTTGGCGCGCGCCGTGCGGATGAAGTCCGCGGAAAGCACCTCCGCCATGCCGCCGCGGGTGAGGCGCGCAATGTACGCGGCGTTCACCAGGCCCAGGGTGAGCGCGGGCAGCACGGCGCACAGGGCGTCGTCCCATCCCGCCACGCTGAGCCCCGGGATGTGCATGCCGAGCGTGATTCCCAGCACGGGGGCAATCACGAACGCGGGGATGCAGATGCCCGCCATGGCCAACAGCATGATGAGCGCGTCAGGCCAGCGGTTGCGCCAGTACGCAGCCAGCATGCCCGCCGGGATGCCCGCCAGCACGGCGATGAGCATGCCCAGCACGCCCAGCCAGAGCGACACGGGGAAGGCCTGCGCGATGATGTCGCTCACCTGCACGCCCTCGCGGATGAGCGAGGGCCCGAAATCGCCGTGCAGGATGATGCCCTTCCAGTAATTGAGGTACTGCACCCAGGCGGATTGGTCCAGCCCGTAGAGGTTGTTGAGCTGGTCCATGATGTGCTGGGGCAGCTTGCGCTCGCCGAGGAAGGGGTTGCCCGGCAGCTGCCGCACCAGGAAGAACGTGATGGTCTGCAGCACCACAATCACCAGGATGCCCTGGCCGAATCGCTTGAGGAGCATGCGTGTCATGGCTGCGGTTGGCGCCCCACTTCCACGGCGTCCAGGGGGTGGTCGTCCAGCAGGCGCGGTACCCAGCCGCGCACGTCTGCGGATTTGAGATAGGTTCTGCTGCTCCAGTAGAGCGGGATGATTGGCAGCTCCCGCAGCATGGTGGATTCCGCGCGCTGCAGGGCGTCCGTTCGTGCGTCCTCGGAGGTGGCGGCGCGGGCCTCGGCCAATGCGGCGTCACAGGCGGCATTGCCCCATCCGGTGCAGTTGTTGCCGCCGCCGGTGCGCCACAGCTCCACGAAGGTGGCGGGGTCCAGGTAGTCGCCGCTCCAGGAGGAGGACGAGATGTCGTACTCCATGTTCTGCTGTGCGGCCTTGTAGGCGGTCCACTCGCAGGAGCGTATCTCCACATGGATGCCCAGCGTTTTCTCCCACATGGACTGCACGGTTTCCGCCATCACGCGCTGCACGTCGCGCGAGGTGGTCATGATTTCCAGGTTGGGGAACCCCTTGCCGCCGGGGTAGCCGGCCTGGGCGAGCAGGTCGCGCGCCATCTGTTCGCGCTGCTGCTCCGTAAGGACGGCATCCGCGGGCTGCGGCAGGGTGTACCCTGCGCCGGGCGGGGTGAAGGTGTAGGCGGGGGTGCCCGCGCCGCGCACCACGTCGTTCACCAGGGAATCGCGGTCGATGGCCAGATAGAGCGCGCGGCGCACCAGCGGGTTGTCCAGCGGCGGGCGCGTGGTGTTCAGGCGGTAGAAGATGGCGCAGTAGTAGGGGTCCTGGCAGTACTGTTCCCCTGCCCGCTCGCGCGCCATGGCGATGAGCTCCGGGGGGACGTTGTTGGTGATGTGCAGCTTGCCGTCGAAAAACATGCGGGTTTCCGTGTAGCCGTTGACGATGGGCATGAAGCGGATGCCGCGGTTGCGGACCTCTTGGGCGCGCCAGTAGCGCGGGTTGGCGCGCACCTCCAGATAGTCGTTGAAGCGGTGGGAGTGCAGCACATACGCGCCGTTGCCCACCCAGTTGCCCTCACGCGTCCACAGGCTGCGCCGGTCCAGCATGCCGCCGTGCGCCTCCACCGCGTGCGCGGGCACGGGGAACCACGTGTAGTGCTGCACCAGCTTGGGCAAATGCGGCGTGGGGCCCTCCAGCGTCAGCCGCAGCGTGCGCGCATCCGGCACCTCCACGCCCACGTCCTCCCACTTGCATTGCCCGCGGTTGTAGGCCTCCGCGTTGCGGATGGGGTAGAGCATCTCCGCGTACTTGCCGCCGAAATCCGGATGCAGCAGGCGGCGGTAGGCGTAGGCGAAGTCCTGCGCGGTCACGGGGCGGCCGTCGCTCCACTGCGCGTCCCGCAGGTGGAAGGTCCACACGGAGGCGTCCTGGTTGTGCTCCCAGGTTTCCGCCATGCCGGGGTGTTCCGCGGGCATCAGGCCCTCCAGCATGGCGCAGATGATCTTGCCGTCCGCCACGGCGGTGGCCATGTGCGGGTCCAGGCTCTGCGGCTCCTGGTTGTTGCCGACGATGACGATGCCCTGCTCCGCTGCGCGCTCGGCGCTGCTGCGGCCGTCTCCGCAGGCCGCCACGGCCAGGGCCAGCAGAACTGTCAACAGGCGGCGCACGGCTCAGTGCTTCTTCTTGTCCTTATCCTCCGGTGCGGGAGGAGGCGGCGGGTCGCGCCGCACTATCTTCACCCGCGTGCCGATGGGGCACTCCTTGAACAGATACTGCGCCGTGCCCTTGTGCAGGCGGATGCAGCCGTGCGACGACGGCCTCGACCGCATGGGGCCCTGGTGCATGCCGATTCCGTCGTCCGTCAGGCGCATGAAATAGGGCATGGGGGAGTCGGGGTAGAGGTTGGACTCATGATAGCGCTCCTTGCCGATGATTTTGAAGTCGCCTGTGGGAGTGGGCTTGCTCTTGGTGCCGGTGCAGACGGGGAAGATGGCAATGACGCAGTCTCCCTGGATAAGCTCGCCGTTCTGCGTGGCCAGGTTGATTTCAACGCGTTTCGACCCGGACGGCTCGAACGGCTCCTCTTTCACGGGCTTTGTCGTCTTGCACTGCGTGGCAACCAATCCAGCCCCCAGCAGGCATATCAGCGTAGCTATCTTGCGCATGCGCGCATCCTACCATCTCCCGCCGCCCTTGTCAACGCATCGCTGCGTTTGGCGCGTCCCATGATTGACATTCCGCCCCTGCCGTGGTATGAAGGTGGGGATGGAACGCGAGAACGGAACATTGAGCGGCGAGCTGCGCAGGGAGTGGTACGGCACGGAGCTGCCGGAGCCTGTCCGGTACGCGTTCCATGTGGCGGACGGCAAGCTGGTGTACACCGCATCCCAACGGCGCGCGGCCAAGATCCACCCCACCGCCAAGCCCGGCGAGTTCCTGGAGGGCCTGTGGGAGTACGACACCGCCGAATTCTTCGTCTCCAACGCCGAGGGCACGCGATACCTGGAGTTCAACCTCTGCCCCAACGGCGCCTGGTGGGCATGCGTCTTCACCGAGCCGCGCGTGCGCGATACATCGGTGCCGCCCCTGCCCGCCGTGGCAACGCGGGGCGAAATCACGCCCGACGGCGCGTGGGAGTGCCGCGCGGAGCTGCCGCTGGCGTACCTGGAGGCCATCGGCATCAACCCCGCCCACTGCCGACTCGCCGCCGCCGCCATCCAAAACTCCCCGGAATACCTCTATTTGACCACCTCCAACGACCTCCACGGCGACCCGGACTTCCACCGCCCGTGGTCCTGGGACCTCACCAGCCTCGCCTAGCCCCGCCATGCCCAGAATCGTCCAGGAATGCGTGGAGCGCATCAAGAGCTCGGTCGACATCGTCGAACTGGTGGGGCGGTACGTGCAGCTGCGGCGGGCTGGCAACTCTTGGAAGGCGTGCTGCCCGTTCCACAACGAGAAGACACCCTCGTTCCACGTGAACCCGGCGCGGCAGACCTTCAAGTGCTTCGGCTGCGGCGTGGGGGGCGACGGCGTGAAGTTCCTGATGATGTTCGAGAACCTGGACTACCCCACCGCGCTGCGCCGCATTGCGGACATCAACGGCATCCCGGTCATCGAGGAGGAGGAAAACCCAGAGGCCGCGCGCCTGCGCATGCTCCGCTCCCGCATCATCCAGCTCAACTCCCTCGCATCCTCCTACTTCCACCGCAAGCTCTGCCGGGACAAATCCGCTGCACACGTCCGCGATTACCTCAAGCAGCGCGAATTCAACATCGATATCGCCAAGGCCTGGGAGCTCGGCTGGGCCCCGCCCGACTACCGAGAGCTCGCCGACCTGGCCGCCTCCCACGGCATGGACACCCGTCTGCAGGTGGACGCCTACCTGCTGGGCAACGGCCGCGGCGGCGCCTACCCCGTCTTCCGCGACCGCCTCATGTTCCCCATCCGCAACGTGCGCGGCGAGGTGGTGGGCTTCTCCGGCCGCATCATGCAAGAGGGCCAGGACCCCCGCAAGTACGTCAACACCGCGGAAACCGCCGCCTTCCGCAAGGGCGAGCTCCTCTTCGGCCTCCACGAGGCCACGGGCCCCATCGCCAAGGCCGGCATGTGCGTCGTCGTCTGCGAGGGCCAACTGGACGTCATCGCCTGCCACGAGAAGGCGGCTAACCGCAACGCCGTGGCCGGACTCGGCACCGCCGTCACGGACGACCACGCCGAGATGCTCCACAAGTACGCCTCCAAGGCCATCCTCTGCTACGACGGCGACAACGCCGGCATCAAGGCCAGCGAAAAGACTTTTCGAAAGCTCGCCCAGGTGGGCATGGACGTCTACCAGGCAGCCCTGCCGCCGGGAGAGGACCCCGATTCCCTCATCAAGCACAGCGGGGCGGACGCCCTCCGCCAAGCCATCGCCGACGCCAAGCCCTATCTGGAGCTGCGCGCCGGAATCGAGCTGGCCGCCATCCAGAACGCCAACGACCGCGCCGCCCTCATCCCGCGCATGGCCGATTTGGCTTCCGAGATTGCCGACCCCACGCGCCGCGACGTCGCCGTGGTGGACCTCGCCACCCGCCTCAACACCGGGCTGGACGACTTCCGCACCACCGTCAACGACATCATCCGCGCTCGCAAGGAGGACACCCGCAGGGATTTCCGCCAGCAGGACGAACCCTCATACCTGGACTACGACGACCCCGAGGCACAATACGGCATGCCGGCGGAGGAACCCGTCCGCGTGGTCCCCATCCGCATCCACCCCACCATCCTGGACATCATCAAGAACGCCGCCGGGCACAAGGGCATGCAGGAACTCTTCGCCGACCGCATCGAAGAGCTCCAGGATCCCATCAAAAAACTCGCCGGCGGCATGATCCTCCAGCGCCTCATGGAAAAGATGCCCGACCCCGGCGACGACGGGCAGTGGCAGGAATTCATCGCCTCCCTCACCCCGGAACAGGCCGCCGCCATGCGTTCCGTCTCCAACACACCCCTGAATATCGAGGGCGACCTTCAAGCCTTTGTCAACAGCTCGTGCGACGTCGCCGTACGCGCCGCCATCAACGCGGAAATCGACGCCATCCGCGCCCGCGCCTTCGACACCTCCCTCACCAGCGCCGAGCGCGACGAGCTGGGTCGACGCCTCTCCGAGCTCACCAGCCTCTTCAAAGAGACCAACCAGGCCGACCAATAATCCCAAATTCCCAATCCAAAATCTTAAATCCCCAATCCTAAATAAAAGACAGTTTGTCGGACAATATTCTTCGCCATTATATCCATTATCCTTATTTTCCAATCTACGCTAATTGACAAAATCGCTCCAACTATTCAAAACCAGCAACAATTTACAACGACAACCAAAATCCCCTTGACACCCTTCTGCGCGGTGGTATACTAACCAGCGGACAAACCTTCCGACAATTCTCCGACAAGAAACCATCCATCCCACTCACTTCAAATGAACACCAACCGCCAAGACACCCTGCAATATCCGACAGAAATCCCCGTTGGCGGCCACTACCGCCTGTGGCTGCTGCTGGGCGAGGTCTGTGCAGTTCTGCGGGAGGTTCGGGAAACGGCCCTGACCCCGCGGGAGGCCGCGGAAGTGGAGGAAAAGTACCTGCTGAGGTGCGCGCAAGGCATCGCGGTTGCCAGCGGCAACGCGCTGACTGACAAGGAGATAGGCGACATCGCAGCGCGCGCGAAAAGAGGGCTTTTGGAGGAAACTCCGCGAGAACGCGAAATTTGGAACGTCGTCCAGGCATGCCACGGCCTGACGCGCGCCACGCGCCAACTCAGCGTGCCGAAATACGACACCGACTACCTGGGGCGCATCAACGCCACCGTGCTGGCCGGGCTTGCGCTGCCCGCGGGTGAGGAAGCCGGCAGCGTGCGGCGCGGCGAGGTGGAGGGCATCGGCCTGCCGGCGGAGAAATGCCGCTTTGCGCTGGAGTGCTACTGCTCCTGGGTGGGGTCGGACACCTTTGCGGCGGAAAACGCGGAGATGCAGCGGATGGTGGACATTCTGCGCGCGCTCATGGCGCACGCCTACCTGCTGCGGATACACCCGTACCCCGACGGCAACGCGCGGACGGCGCGCCTGGCGGAACTGTTCCTGCTGATGGCGGCGGGCGTTCCCGCCCCGGCGGCCTATCTGCTGGGCGCACACTCCACCCCCACGCGGCAAGAGCTCGCCAACTTAGACGCTGCAGCCGGCAGCTCGGTGTGGGACACCTATTTCATCCGCGCGCTAGCGGGCTGGCGCGACGCCCTGCGCGGGTTGCTGGCGGACCTGCGGGAATACCGTCTGCGCGCGGCCTGGCGGCTGCACGTGGAGGAGTGTTTCCGCAACAGCCCCACGGAGAAGACCGGCACGCGCCGGCGCGACCTCCTGCTCTCCCTGCCGTCCGCCCCCACGCCCATCAATGCGTTTCCCGACATTCCGCAGGAGGTTTTCTACACGCACTACCGCCACAAGAACCTGCGCACGCTGAGCCGCGACCTGGCGGAGCTGGTGCAATGCGGCCTGCTGGAACACACGCGGGAGGGATACCGCCCGAGACGCGAGGGCGTGATGCCGTGGGGGTAAGGAGGCCGGCATGCCGGCAATTAGGAGTAGGATTAGGATTAGGAACGCGCCGCAAGCGGCGCGGCTATATTCGAAAATCCTAATCCTAATCTTAATCCTAATCCTAATCTTAATTTCCCCGTCCGCCACCCGCCAAACAGGCAGGCAGTGTGGTCAGTGCAGTTCGCACCAGACGGCGCGGTGGTCGCTGGCGTGCTTGGGCGTGGGCGGGCCCACGCCCATCTTGGCGCGCTTCATGCGGGATTGCAGCGCCTTGTTGACGAAAATCATGTCGTAGGTCAGGTACTCCCTGCCGGACTTGTAGTAGATGGTCCAGCCCTCGCCGCGGGCATCCGTGGGTTCCAGGCGGTGCATGGCGGCGTCCTTGGAGACGCCCTGCTCCACCTGCCTGATGGCGGGCGTGCCGGGTCCGTCGTTCCAGTCGCCGTAGACGAGTGTGGGGATGCCGGGTTGCTCGCGGGCGATTTTCTGGAGGTACATGGAGAGGGTGATGGCCTCGCGCTGGCGCAGGCTGTCCGCCGCGGCTTCGTCATCCGCCACATGCGACTTCAAATGCGCGCCGATGATGCGGAACAGGCGACCGTCCGGCGCCTTCACCACCACATCCAGAATGCCGCGCAACATCTTGCGGTTCTGCTCGCCGTAGAGCGGGTAGTCCGCGGTGGAGCGGTCCTGCACGATGGGGTATCGGGAAAGGACGGCGAGCGCGCGCTCCTCGCCCTCGCGCTCCAGCACGCGCTGGTAGGGATACTCGCGCTTCTGCTTGGACAAGCGGGCGCGGAGGTCGTTGAGCGACACCTCGCCGCCCACCTCCACCAGACCGATGATGTCCGGCGCCAGATCGGCGATACCCTTGGCCACGGCGTCGCGCGCTGCGATAGGCTTGGGGCTGCTGACATAGCGGCTGCGGGTGCGCTCGCCCTCCACGAAGTAGTTCTCCACGTTCTGCATGAGGAAGCGGACCGCGGGCCCGGTTTCCGGGATTTCCCTGGAGGAGGTGTTTTGCGGCGCATCCTCATGCCGGGCGGGCACAGGCTGCGCGGGCTGGGCGTCGTCGCCGTTTGCATCTCCCCAATAATGGAAGACGAGCGCCAGCACCACCACCACCAGCAGCCCCAGCAGGCTGTCGCCGCGCATACCCTTGCGGCCGCCTGTGTTGTCCTTGATCATCGTGTCTCGTCGGCGAGCCAGCGCGCCACGTCGGGCGCGGCGTAGGTGAGAATCATATCGGCCCCGGCGCGGCGGATGCTCAGCAGGGATTCCATCATGGCGGCGCGCTCGTCCAGCCAGCCGGACTTGGCGGCGGCCTTCACCATCAGGTACTCCCCGCTCACATGGTACGCCGCAATCGGCAGGTTGGTGCGGCGGCGCATCTCCGCTATCACGTCAAGATACAGCGTGGCGGGCTTCACCATGAGGAAATCCGCGCCCTCCGCGGCATCCAGCTCGGCCTCGCGCATGGCCTCGCGGATGTTGCCGGGGTCCATCTGGTAGGTCTTCTTGTCGCCAAACTTGGGAGCGCTGCCCAGCGCGCCGCGGAACGGCCCGTACAGGGCGGATGCGTACTTGGCGGTGTAGCTCATGAGGGAGACGGAGGCAAAGCCCTCCGCATCCAGCGCGGCGCGGAGCGCGGCAATGCGGCCGTCCATCATGTCGCTGGGCGAGATGATGTCCGCCCCCGCCCTGGCGTGGCAGAGCGCCTGCTTCACCAGGGCCTCCACGGTCTCGTCGTTGAGGATTTCATACCCGCCGCCGGGGAACTCGCGCACAATGCCGTCCTGGCCGTAGGTGTTGAAGGGGTCGAGCGCCACATCGGTCATCACGCACATCTGCGGCGCGGCCTCCTTGATGGCGCGGATGGCGCGGGGCACCACGCCGTCGGGGTTCCAGGCCTCGCTGCCCTGCGGGTCCTTCTTGGCCTCCGGCACCACCGCGAACAAATCGATGCAGCCGATGCCCAGCTCCAGCAGCCGCCGGCATTCCCCCGCTATCCCCGCCACGCTCCAGCGCGTGCAGCCCGGAAGCGACTCGATGGGCGTGTCCTCATCCCCTTCCTGTACGAACATGGGGTAGATAAGGTGGGCGGCGGTCAGCGAGCTTTCGCGCATCAGGCCGCGCACCACCTCGCTCTTGCGGTTCCGGCGCGGGCGTATCGGCAGGTTCATCATGGCACGATTATATTACAGCACACGCGTGAATGCAAGGTTTTGCCTTGAAGGCGGGGTGGCGTGCCTGTACAATACGGGCATGCTGGCGGATGCAACAGGCATATTGGTGCCGCACGGGGTGGCGGAGGTCTGCGTGGTGGCGTTTGCGCTGGCGCTGTGCTTCGCGCTGTGGGGGTGCGGGGCGGTGGCGCGGTTGGCGGGCAACGGGCTGCCCGCGGTGCCGCAGTACCCGCACAGCCTGTTTCCCAACAAGTGGGACCAGTTGCTCACGGCGGGCTTTCTGATTGTGTTCGTTTGGTGCACGGTGCTGACGGGGCACAACGAGCTGGACGACGGCAGCGGGCCGGGCGCGCTGGAGATGCTGCTCAACATCGTGTTCACGCTGGTGCTGTACCTGCCGATGCTGGCGCGCTACTTCACGCTGCAGAAGCTGCCGCGGCCGCGGTTCGGGTTCATCAAGGGCGGGCTGACGGTGCTGGGCTTCCTGATGGTCTGCTGGCTGGGGGCTGCGGCGGTGAACGCATCCGGCATCACCGACTGGCTTGTGCAGGCGACCGGCTGCCCGGAGCAGCAGGACGTGGTGATGGAGCTGCAGGAGGGCGCGAAGGGGGGCGACGGCTGGTCCACGCTCTTCATCACCGTGGCAGCGGTCATCCAGGCGCCCATCTGCGAGGAGTGCGCGTTCCGCGGGTTCCTGTACAACATCCTGAAGAAGCACGCGGGCAGGGTGAGCGCCACGCTGGCGTCCGCGCTGCTGTTCTCGGCGGTGCACGCATCGCTCCCGCAGCTGCTGCCGCTGTTCATCTTCGGCATCGTGCAGTGCCTGGCGTACGAGAAGGCCAAATCCCTGTGGCTGCCGATGTGCATCCACGCCGCGTTCAACGGAGCGGCCGTCCTTGCGCTCCTCCTCCAATCCTCCTAGTCACTCTTTCATGGAACCGCTTTCCCAGCTGGGCGAGGACGCCGTACTGCGCCGCCTGCTGCCGCACCTGATGGGCAACGAGGCCCTGCTGGTGGGCGCGGGGGACGACTGCGCCGTGGCCGCCCGCAACGCGGAATGGGACACGCTCTTGAAGACGGACGCCGTGGTGGAGGGCGTGCATTTCACGCGCGGGACGGAGCCGGAGCGCATCGGCCGCAAGGCGCTGGCCCGCGCCGTTTCCGATATAGCGGCGATGGGCGGCATCCCGGAGCATGCGCTGGTGACCCTGCTGGTGCACCCGCAGCGCGGGATGGAGCTGCTGGAGGGCATCTACCGCGGCCTGGCGCGCCTGGCGGCGGAGTTCGGCATCTCGCTTGCTGGCGGGGAAACCACCGCCCTGCCCCACGACGGCCTGGCCATCTCCGTGGCACTCACCGGGCGCGTGGAACACGGGCGCGCCGTGCTGCGCTCCACCGCACGCCCCGGCGATTTCCTCTACGTCAGCGGCAAGCTCGGCGGCTCCTTCGAGAGCGGGCGGCACCTGGATTTCACGCCGCGCGTGCAGCTGGCGCGCGCCCTCATGGAGCGCGGGCTGCGCCCCTCCGCCATGATGGATTTGTCCGACGGGCTGGGGACGGACCTGCCGCGTCTGGCGGCGGCATCCCGCTGCGGGTTCGAGGTGGACGAGGCGACCCTGCCGCTGCACGGTGGCTGCACACCACGCCAGGGGATATGCGACGGCGAGGACTACGAGCTGCTGATGAGCTTCCCGCCGGAGGTGGCCGATAGGCTCTCCGAAACCCCTCTGCCAACCCCTGTAACCCGCATCGGCAAACTGACCGCCGGAGGGGGCCAAAACCTGCCCTCCGGGTGGCAGCATTTCACCGCCTGAAAACCCTTGATTTTGGGTGCGCTCCATGCCCTGCCGCGGCCACTTTCACTCCTTGTCGAAATTTAGTTTTACATATTGGCGCTCAATGTGTTGCATGCGGTGCAAAAAGATGTTCCACAGGGCAAACCGGGCAATCGCAAAACAATCAGGAAGAGTTAAAATTCACCCCTCTTTAACCCAGAAAAAATTTCCCTCCGTGGAACACTCATGGAACACGGAAAAAGGGGCGGGCAACCCCGGGGGCAGACAAAAAAATCTTTTCCGGAATCCGGAACCGTGGCATAGTCCACTCCGCAACCGCACCCCACCGAGTCACGGGGTGCAAACGAGAGAAAAAAACATCTAGACAGGGCAAGCGAGCAATCATGGACAGGGAGGAACAGTTGAGCCGGCTTTGGGACGACATCGTCGGCGAGATGAAGAGGCTGGACGGCGGAGATTCCTTTGGCATCGACACGTACATCGCCCCCCTGTCGCTCACGAATGACGACGGCAAGACGCTGACGCTCGCGTACCCTGCGGACACGCTCATCGACTGGGTGGAGCTGAACTACGAGGACCGCATCGTGTTTGCGGCTACCAAGGTGCTGAAGGGCGCGCGCGCCATCACCTTCCAAGAGCAGGACGCTCCCGCCGCGCAAGGGAGCGTGCCGCCAGCCGCGGAAAAGGCCCCTGCCCCGAAAGCCGCCCCCAAGAGGAAGGCCACCCGCGGCAAGGGAACGCCCGTGAGTGGACTGAACGCAGCCTTCACCTTCGACAATTTCGTGACGGGCGCCAGCAACGACTTCGCGTGCGCGGCCGCCAAGGCCTGCGCGGCGTGCCTGGAGAAGATGCCGTACAACCCGCTGTTCATCTACGGTGGTCCCGGGCTGGGCAAGACCCACCTGCTGCACGCCATCGGCAACGCCATCCTGGCCAGCCACGAGGGTGCCAAGGTGCTCTACCTCACCAGCGAGGTGTTTGCCAACGACTACATCGACGCCATCGGCAACGGCTCGCGCGCCATCACGGAATTCCGCCGCAAGTACCGCAAGGCGGACGTGCTGCTCATCGACGACGTGCAGTTCCTCTCCCGCGGCACCAAGACGCAGGAGGAGTTCTTCCACACCTTCAACGCCCTGCTGGGCAGCGGCAAACAGGTAGTGCTCACCGCGGACTGCCCCGCCTCCCAAATCACCAACCTGGAGCCGCGCCTCAGCTCACGCTTCCAGCAGGGCATGACCGTCTCCGTCCACCAGCCGGATTTGGAAACCCGCACCGCCATCCTGCGCAACGTCTGCAAGCAGTGGAAGAGCGAGTACATCACCGACGACATCATCAACTACCTGGCCCGCAGCGTCACGCGCTCCGTGCGCCAGCTGGTGGGCGCGTGCGTGCGCCTGGTCACGTTCGCATCCTTCGCCGGCCGCTGCCCCACCATGGCGGAGGCCAAACAGTACATCGCGGATATCGTGCGCGAGAGCAAGGGCGGCACGGTGACCGTGGCAGACATCCAGCAGAGGATAGCCGGCGAGTTCGACCTGCGGCTCGCGGAGCTGACGGGTCCGCGGCGCAACGCCGCCGTGGTGCAGCCTCGCCAGCTGGCCATGTACCTTTCCCGCAAGCTGACGGAGAGCTCGCTGCAGGAAATCGGCGCGGCGTTCGGCGGGCGCAGCCACGCCACCGTGCTCAACGCCGCCCGCAAGGTGGAGGCGGATATCGCCAAGAACCCGGAGCTGGCCGCCGTGGTCAAGAAACTGGCCGCCGAGCTGGCGTGAGGCGGTGAAAAAGAAAACGCGAGCTCGCTCGCGTTTTTCAATTCCTAATCCTAATCCTAATCCTAATCCTAATCCTAATCCTAATTAGGAATTACCCTACTCTTGCGGTTTATCCGGCTCATCCGGCTTTTCGTCCTTCTTCCCGGTCTCCTTGGCGCTGTTGTTGAGGGCGTCCTCGAACTCGCGGCGGGCCTTGCCGAACTCGCCCAGGCTGCGGCCGAGGGCGCGTGCAATGTCCGGCAGCCGCTTGGCGCCGAACACCAGCAGGCACACCAGGATGAGTATGCCCCATTGCAACGGGGAGGACAATATGGCCAGCGTGTTCATGGTTCCCATTCTAATGCCCCGCCCCGCCCCATGCAAGTAAAAAAGCCGTTCCCGCACACGCGGCACGGCGAGCGGACACGTGTTCCAAAGCGTTGGCGTGCATCCACCCCACACCCGTCACCTCAACACCTGCCATACGCCCAAGGCCATGAGCAGGACACCCGCGGCACATTCCAAGACGCGGGTGGGGAGGTGGCGGAACACGCGGGTGGCGTGGAACGCCG